>JANQJG010000181.1 GCA_028281785.1 Rhodospirillales bacterium | reverse complement strand
AGCAAAAGGAACGAAAACAGGACGGGGTCGTCGTCGAACAGGTCTGCAAATAGTTCGATCATATTGAAAAGCCGCCCCCTCAGGCCCCTGCCCTCGCGCGCCACGTCGTCGAGCCGCTCCGTCAAATCGAGATAGCGGCTTTGGAAAATGGTGCGAGCCATGACCTCCTTGCCCTCGAAATGGCGGTAGAGGGCGCCTTCGGACACGCCGGCGGCGCCCGCGATGTCGCGTATGCTGGTGCCGGCGATGCCCTTCTCGACGAACAGGGCGATGGCCGCCTTTTTAATGGATTCCCGGGTTTTCGTTCCATCGCGCATGAGGTCATATTCCGTATGTGAGTGAACATTTACTCACTTATATAGCGAACCAATACCGCTCGTCAAGATCTTGGACGTCGAAAAGCTAGCTCACCGCGGCTCGTGAAGCGGACAGAACCGGGAACGCGAGGATCGGGGACGCAAATGGGGATGCGTAGATCAGAGTGATCTCTGAGTCTGGAAAAGAATGGTCGGGGAGACTGGATTCGAACCAGCGACCCTCTGCTCCCAAAGCAGATGCGCTACCAGGCTGCGCCACTCCCCGTAGGGCGGAAAGTTAGGTCTTTCGGTCGGTCGGGGCAAGCGCCGAAAGCCGATCCCTCTTCCAATTCGGGTCATGAACCAGCGCCCATTTCATGGGCAGCCGATCCAAGAAAGTGGCAAATACGCGGCGAAAAACGAGTGCCCGGCGAACAGCAGAAGAGAGCGCGACACGTAAACCGCAGAGTTGAGGTCCGATTCGGAACCTTGTTGGAAACCA
Source organism: Rhodospirillales bacterium (assembly GCA_028281785.1). Classification (GTDB taxonomy): domain Bacteria; phylum Pseudomonadota; class Alphaproteobacteria; order Rhodospirillales; family Shumkoniaceae; genus JANQJG01. Next base: position 17,938 of record JANQJG010000181.1, on the reverse strand, counting down.
TATAAGTGGCTTTGGCCACACTCCACGATTTTGCGAAAGAAGCATAGGCTCATCAACCGATGCTTAACATTTTAACCCCATCCTGAGCGACGGATACGAGGACGACTCCCGTTTTTCTCGTTACCGCATAAGAGATGATCGCCAGCGGGGCTCGTCGACCAACCATGGATTGGCATGACAATTGCCGTTCACAGTGACGACGAGAGCCGCTTCGGGGAAGGCACGTTTTCAGAATGAAGGAACGCCATTCAGAACGAGGAGCTTAGCTATGATCCGGGTCGCCCTTTCCGCCGTCATCGCCCTTGGCGTGGCCATACCGTCCGCCGCCGAGGCCGCTTGCGCGAGCCGCAGCAAGCTCGTCGACACGTTGTCCAGCAAGTACTCGGAAGCTCCGGTGGCCATGGGCCTGTCCAATTCCGGCGGCGTGGTCGAGATCCTGACCTCTCCCGACGGCAATACCTGGACGATCATCGTGACGACGCCTGACGGCATGAGCTGCATGATCGCGGCCGGCGAGTCCTGGGAAAACAAGCCCGCCGTCAAGGTCGGTCAAGGCATTTAGAGCATTCTACCGACACGCAGCCGCGTGGGCTCCGAACCATGCGCAACCCTTCCCTTGACGGCCTAAGAGCCGCCAAACATCGAATGCAGGACTCGTGATCCGGGTTTGAGGTCGATCCGCTCCGCAGTTCCGGCGTTCAGCTCGAGCACAGCCCTCACGGGCACATCCGAGGAAACGGTCTCCAGGGAGAACGGTTGGGTATTCTCGACGACCTTCACCACCCGGCCGGCCTCGCTGAGGAACACCATGTCCAACGGAATTCGCGTATTCAGCATCCACATTGACACCGGCTGATCGCGGCCGAAATCGAACAGCATCCCGGCGTCCGCGGGCAAGTGTGCCCGCCCCTGAAGCCCCAATTGACGCTGAGCCGGCGTCACCGCCATTTCCACGGAAAAGCGAAACCGCCCCCGAAGGGTGACGACCGTCGCCTCGGACCGTTCAAACGCCTGCGCGCGGGTCGCCTGCGCCCCGACCGTCCCGGAGGTGAACGGAAGCCCCATCAAAATCAATGCGGCAAGCCCAATAAAGAGCCGCCGTCTTGGATGCATCGCCATGCAGACATCCATATCGCAGGCTTACGTCCAAACGCAATCCGTCCGGATCGGGCGGAAACATCTTGCCAACGGGCAATGTGGGCGCCATAAACAGCCAATCCCGTCACTGGGGGGAGCCGTTTTCGGCTGAGAGGTCTCCCGATTTCCGGGGGTCGACCCCTTGAACCTGATCCGGTTCGTACCGGCGTAGGAACGAGTGAACCATGGGTGTCCGCACACCACAGCCGCCCCTGTCCGTTTCGCTGCATTCCGGCCGAGTTGTCTTCGGCGGCGAAGCGCTGTTCGAAGATCTCGACATGACCCTCGTCGGCGGCCGCTGGACCTGCCTGCTGGGTCCCAGCGGAGTCGGCAAGAGCACCCTCCTCCGACTGGTCCTGGGTCTGGAAACCGGCGTCGGCAATGACGGCGAAACCGGGAACGGCGGCCTTGTCACCTGTTCGGACGGTGGAGAAATCTCCGGCCGGGCCGCCTACATGGCCCAGCGTGACCTCCTGTTCCCCTGGCTGAGCGTGATCGAAAACGTCACTCTGGGCAGCCGCCTGCGGGGCGAGCGGGACGGCCGGGGCCACCTGAGGGAACAGGCGCTGAGTTTGCTCGAGGGGGTCGGAATCGCGGCCAATGCCGAGGACCGGCCGGACACTCTTTCGGGCGGGATGCGGCAACGGGCGGCCCTTGCCCGAACCCTCGTGGAAGACCGGCCGGTCGTTCTGATGGACGAGCCTTTCTCGGGTCTCGATGCCATCACCAGGCTGCGCCTGCAAAATCTTGCCGCGCGGCTGTTGAAGGGACGCACGGTCCTGCTGGTGACCCATGACCCCCTGGAGGCCTTGCGGCTGGGACATCGGATCCATGTGCTCGCCGGGCGCCCGGCGCGTTTGGACATCCCCCTCGAGCCGGAAGGGGCGCCGCCGCGCGAGGTCGACGATCCGGCCCTGCTCAAACTTCAGGGCGTGCTCCTCAAGCGGCTTGCGGAGGCCGCGAGATGAGGGCGTGGCGGGCACTTATCGTCCTGATTGGCCTTCTGGTGATCTGGCAGGCCGTTGTCTGGCTCACGGGCGCCCAGGACTGGGTGCTGCCAGGGCCGACCGCCGTGGCCTCGGCCTGGATCGAGTCGCGCCAATTGATTCTCGGGCACGCCGTCTGGACGGCCACGGAAATCCTGGCCGGGCTCGTCTGCGGCTCCCTCCTGGGCGGCGCCAGCGCCCTCAGCATGGCCTATTTCCGACCGGCGCGGCGGTGGCTGTTGCCGGTGCTCGTCATCAGCCAGGCGGTACCGGTTTTCGCCCTCGCGCCGATCCTCGTGCTCTGGCTCGGCTATGGGCTCGCCTCGAAGGTGGCGATGGCCACCCTGATCATCTACTTCCCGGTCACGTCCGCCTTCTATGACGGCTTGCGGCGGACTGAGCTCGGCTGGCTCGATCTGGCCCGGACCATGAATGCGGGCCGCTGGGCAACCCTATGGCATGTCCGGTTGCCGGGCGCCCTGCCCGCCCTGGCCTCGGGCCTCCGGGTGGCCGCAGCCGTCGCGCCGATCGGCGCCGTGGTGGGGGAATGGGTCGGATCCAGCGCCGGGCTCGGCTATCTCATGCTGCATGCCAACGCGCGCATGCAGGCCGATGTGATGTTCGCCGCCCTGGTAACCCTTGCGGCCCTGGCCATCACTCTCTTCTTCACCGTGGACGCCCTGCTGCGCCAGGCCCTGCCCTGGCAGCCGGAGTCTGCCCCCGCCAACGACTAGGGAAGGTCTTGAAAGTGCGCTCAATCTTCTTCTTAACACTCCTCTCCAGTGCCTTGATTCTGATTTCTGTTCCGGCGTCGGCGGCCGAGAAAATGACGGTGATCCTGGAATGGTTCGTCAACCCGGACCACGCGCCCCTGGTGGTGGCCCGCGAAAAGGGCTTCTTCGAGGAGGCGGGCCTCGACGTGGAACTGGTGGCGCCGGCCGATCCCAACGATCCGCCCAAGCTGGTCGCCGCCGGCCAGGCCGATCTCGGCATCTCCTACCAGCCGCAGCTCCATCTTCAGGTTGCAGAGGGCCTTCCCGTGGCCCGAGTCGGCACCCTGATCGCGACGCCGCTGGTGACCATGATGGTAATGCCCGACGGTCCCGTCGCGACCATCGCGGATCTCAAGGGGCGAAGCATCGGTTATTCCGTCGGCTCCTATCGCGATACCCTGCTGCCGGCGATGCTCGCCCGCCATGGACTGAGCCTGGACGACGTCGAAACCGTGGCCATCAACTTCGCCCTCTCGCAGGCTTTGCTAAGCCGCCGGGTCGACGCCACCCTTGGCGCCTTCCGCAATTTCGAGCTCAACCAGATGGCCATCGCCGGCGAGGAAGGGCGGGCCATCTATCCCGAGGACGAGGGCGTGCCGCCCTATGACGAGCTGATTTTCATCGCCCGCAAGGACACCTTGGAAGACACGCGGTATCGCCGCTTCCTGGACGCCCTGGAGCGCGGCGTCCACTACCTGATCAACCACCCCAAGGAGAGCTGGGAGGCCTTCATCGCCGCCCATCCCGACCTGGACGACGAGCTCAACCGCCGTGCCTGGCGGGATACCATTCCCCGCTTCGCCCTACGGCCGGCCGCCCTGGACACTGCACGCTACGAGCGCTTCGCCCACTTCCTGAAGGGGCTCGGCGTGATCGAGTCCGTCCCCCCGGTCGGAGACTACGCCGTCGAGCTACGCTGACATGGATCCCCTTACCGGCCTCGTCCTGCGTCCAATCACCATGGAAGACCTGGACGCGGTGCGCGAACTCCATATTCGGTCCTGGGAGGTGCTGGCGGCGGCTGCCCACACGCCGGGGCAGCTCGCCGCGCATACGGCGATCATGCGGGACCCGGCTTACCGGGACGAGCTTCTCGCCAACAACCTTGTCCTGGCCGAGACAGCGGACGGCGCTCTCCTCGGGACAGCGGGCTGGCGGCCCCATGACGGGAAGCCGGGCATGGCGCGGGTTCGAAAGGTCTTCGTCGATCCTACGGTGGCCGGGAGCGGCCTCGGACGCCGGCTGGTCCTGGACGCGGAGGCCCGAGCCGCCCAGGCGGGTTACGGGTCGTATTTCGTCCGCTCACAGATCAACGCAGTCGGTTTCTATGGGCGCCTTGGCTATCGCGAGATTGAACCGGGCGAAATCCCGTTTCCCGGCGGTAACGCCATCCCGATCATGTTCATGGAGAAGCGGGAACACTGATCGCGAAGAGGTTTCGCATCAAAAGAAGTAAGGGGGGTAAAGCCCCCCTTACTTCACTCATATCACGCGGTGTGGCGCCTTACAGGTCCTTCTGGCCGATGGCGACGATCTGCTGGTAGGTCTCCTCGCCCCACATCTTCTTGCCCAACGTGTCGCGCACGCTCTGGCTGGCCTTGCGGAACTCCTCGCGGTCCGGATAGGTCACTTCGACGCCGGCCTGCGTCATCTTGTCCAGAAGCTCTTTCTGCTGCACGGGCAGCCGCTCCTTCACCAGCGCCTCAGCGGCCCGATGGGCCTTCGCGATCATCTCCCGCTCTTCCGGCGTGCGCTCCTGCCAGAAGCGTTCGCTGATCATGGAATAGGCCGGCTTGTCGATGTAATCGACGATGGCCACCGACTTCTGAACCTCATGGAACTTCTGGGCGTAGATGGTCTCGATCGGGTTCTCCTGGCCGTCGACGATGCCCGTCTGCAAGGCGGTGTAGACTTCCTTGAAAGCCATGGGCGTGGGCTTGGCGCCGAACGCCTTGAATGATTCGACATAATAGTCCCGCTCCGGCACCCGGATCTTCATGTCCTTGAGGTCGGCGATGCTGTTGACGACCCGGTTGGCGCTGATCTGGCGCGGGCTGCGCGGCAGGAAGCCGAGAATGCGGACCTTGCGCTGCTCGATCAGCTTCTTGTTCCAGGCTTCGCCGACCGTGCTGTCGATGACCGCCAGATAGTTGTTGAAGCCTTTCATGAGGAACGGCAGGGCTAGGTACTCGACCTCCTTGATGCCCGGGTCGCCGCTGGAGACGATCTGGGTCGTGTTGAGCGCCGCCTGGGCCAGCATCTCCCGTGGCGTGCCGAGTTGGTTACCGGGATAGACGATGACCTTGAACGCGCCATTCGATTCCTTTTCCAGGATTTCCTTGAACTTCAGCACCCCCTCGTGCTGAACCTCGCCGGGCTTGGCCCACAGGCCATAGCGGATCTCGACCGGCGCCGCCTGCGCCACGGTCGCCGCGAACCCGAGGATGGCCGTTACGGATAGGACGGTCGTTAGAAGGCTTTTCGGTTTCATGGTTACCTCTCCTGGTAAGCCTCACCAATTAACACATGATATCTCAGGCCTTTGTATCGACGTTCTTGAAATAGTTTAGGAACGCGACGCTGAAATTCACGATGTAATCGACAATTTTCTTTCCGATCTCCGCCGACGACGTGGTGGGCTCGCCGCCGGCGATGCCATTATCGCAGATATCGTCGATGTCGAGGGCGACGTTCACGTCCACGCCCTGGAACTTGATCGCGTTGAGCCCGGAGGGCGGCAGCCCGAGCACGCTTTTGCGTTCCCCCGGCTCGATCAGATCCATGCGCACGAGCTCCGGAAACAGGTGCAGATAGACCGACGTCATGGGATCACCGCCATGCCCGAGCGCCGAGATCCCGCGCTCGCCATGGAACTCGGTCCATTCCTTAGCCGTCATCAGCCGCCAGAGATTGAGACACGGGATCCAGACTCCCCGCTCCTGCTTGAGCTTGCGGATGGACTGGTCGATCAGCGGGAAATTGCCGCTATGACCGTTCATGATGACCAGATGGTCGATGTCGTGGTCGAGGAAGTTCGCGCAGATATCCTCGAGAACCGCGCGGAAGGTCTCGGGCCGAAGCTGAATGCCGCCGGGCACGGGGCGGAAATAGTCGGCATAACCGAAAGGGATCGTCGGCGCGGCGATGGCCCCGGCCTCCTCCGCAACCCGCGCGACAATGCTCTCGGTGAGCATGTAATCGCCCATCGGCGCCTGGGGCCCCTGCTCCTCCTGCGAGCCGAAAGACAGGAGGATGACGGGCTTCTCCTTCAGCCGATCCCTGAATTCAACCCATGTCAGATCCTTGAGTAGATGCTTGCTGGCCATTTTGGCCCTTCGCCCCCTTGGTACCGGCTTTGTCAGCCTGGCGACACACCGAACACCAGGTTCGGGATCCAGAGGCTGAGCTGGGGAAACAGCGCGATGATGATGATCGCCGAAAACAGCGGCACATAGTAGGGCAGCATGGCCCGGACCATCGCGGCGAATGGAATTTTCGCGATGTCCTGGGCGATATAGAGCAACACGCCCACCGGTGGCGTGCCCCCGCCGATGATCAGCGAGAAGACCATCAGAACCCCGAAATGGACCGGGTCGATCCCGAACTGCACGATCACCGGCACCAGGATCGGCGCCAGCACGATCTCGGCGCTGGAGGCGACCATGAACAGCCCGACCAGCAGCAGGAATATGACCATGATCGCGAGCACGACCAGCGGGTGATCGGTGATGCCGAACAGGAAATCGGTGATCAGCTGCGGTACCTGCTCGCGCACCAAAATCCAGCTGAAGGCCGATGCCACGGCGATGATGACCAATATACGAACGCTGCCCCAGGTAACGCCGAGAAGCGTCCGCCAGAGATCGGCCGCCCCCACATTGCGATAGATCACGAGCCCGAGAAACAGCCCGTAGAGGACGGCCGCGGCGGCGGCCTCGGTCGGCGTGAAGACGCCGGAGACGATCCCGCCGACGATGATGACCGGAAACAGGACCGCGGCCCAGCCCCTGGAGGTCGCCCGCGCCGTCTCCGCCAACGTCGCCCTCGGGTAGCGCGGATAGCCGCGCTTGCGCGCCAGATAGTAGGTGAACGCCATCTGCGTCGCGCCGATGGTGATCCCCGGCAGGATGCCGGCCAGCAACAACCGGCCGATCGAGACATCGGCCAATGCGCCATAGATGACCATGGCGACGCTGGGAGGAATGATCGGCCCCACCATGGCCGAAGCGACGGTGACGGCGGCGCTGAAGTCGGCGGGATAGCCCTCTTTCTTCATTGAGGGAATCATCACCGAGCCAAGGGCGGCGGTATCGGCCGTCGCCGAGCCGGACATGCCGGCGAAGATCATGCTGGCCATGATGTTCACTTGCGCCAGCCCGCCATGGATATGGCCGACGAGGGCCTTGGACATGGCGACGATCCGGTCGGTCAGCTTGCAAGCGTTCATCAGCTCGCCGGCCAGATAGAAGAACGGAATGGCGAGGATGAGGAACGAATCGACCGCCGTGGTCATGCGTTGGGCCATCATCGAGAGATCGATGTTGGCGATGTAGAGATAGACGGTCGACGCCATGCCCATGGCGAAGACGATCGGCATCCCAAGCAGCAGGAACACGATCAAAACGATCAGAATGCCGAGGATGACCACCGCGCCGCTCCCCGCCTACATCGGTTCACGGTTTACGGTCGCGTCATCGCCCCTGATGCGCCGCTCCAGCCGCAGCCGATAGCCCCAGCGCAGAACGATGAAGAGGATCATCAGGGCGCCGCCGATCGTCGCCGGGACCCGCACATAGCTGCCCGGGATATCGAGCGATCCCAGGGTCGTGATGTGCTCGATCTGGACCTGGATGATGCTGTTGTCGACAAGGATGATCAGGAAGATCAAGGCGATCGCGCCGTTGAAAACGCGGACCACGCGGCGAATCCCGAGCGGGAGTTTCATATAGAACGTGTCGACGTTGAGATGGGTCCCGTCCCAGCAGACGATGGCGGCGCCCAGGAATGTGACCCAGACGAGGAGAAGCCGCGACAGCTCCTCGCTCCACACCAGCGGGCTGTCGAGGACGAAGCGGAAGAAAACCTGGGCGATGGTCAGCACCACGATGGTGCCGAATCCCAAGCCGACGATCACCCGCAGAGGCAACGCCAAATCGATCGGCTTTCGCGGCTCGCTCTCGGTTCTGTCAGCCAATGCTCTTTCCCGGAAACTGCCCGGCCATCAGGTCAGGACAGCAGGTGAAGCGCGGCCCGGCTGACCGCCCGCACACCTGTCGGGATGGCCAGTTCGTTGACCGTGAAGTTGCTGCGGTGGAGGGCCGTATCCAGGCCGTCGATCTTCGATCCGATGCGCAGATGGGCACCTGGAAAGCGCTCCGTGAAATAGGCAAAGTCCTCGCTTCCCATGGAGCCCTCGGGCAACTCCTGGATTCTATCCGAGCCGAGGATGTCGCGCACGCCGTCGAGCACGCGGGCAAGCACCTCCTGGTTGTTGCGCAGCACCGGCACACCCGGCTGGTAGTCGAGTTCGTAGTCGACCCGCATGCCGGCCTTGAGGCCTTCCAACAGTCGGCGCATCGCCTCTTCGATCCTGGTCTTGGCGTCGCCGTTTTGGGTTCGCACGGTGCCCTGCAGCGAGACTTCGTCCGGCAGGATGTTGCGGGCCGTTCCGCCTTCGATTCGGCCGACGCTGACCACCGCCGGATGAACCGGCGAGACCTCGCGGCTCACCACGGTCTGAAGTTGGGTGACGAAATAGGCGGTCGCGGTGACCGTATCGATGGCCAGATGGGGATGGGCGGCATGCCCCGACCGGCCTCTAAGCTTCAGATCGAAAGCGTCGGAAGACGCGAAGGAGACGTCTGGGTGGTAGCCGATCCGCCCCGCCTCCAGCGACGGCCAGTTGTGGTAGCCGAGGCAGAGATCGATCGCCGGATCCTCGAATACGCCGTCGGCGATCATCGCCTGGGCGCCGGTCAACCCCTCCTCGTTGGGTTGGAAGATCAGCTTCACCCGGCCTTTGATCTGCTCCCGCAGGTCGTTGAGGACCATGGCCACGCCGAGAAGAATGGTGGTGTGCGCGTCATGGCCGCAGGCATGCATCTTTCCCGGGACCTTCGAGGCGAAGGGGAGTCCCGTGTCTTCCTGAATCGGCAAGCAATCCATATCGGCGCGGATGGCGAGCGTCTGACCCGGTGCGTTCCCTTCAAGAAGACCAACGACACCCGTTTTGCCAACGCCCTTCCGCAGGGGAATGCCCAAGCCCCCAAGAGTCTCGGCAACCAGCCTGGACGTCTCCACCTCCTCGAACCCGAGTTCGGGATTCTCGTGAATCGTTCGTCGAATACGGATGAGATCGTCGGTGACGCGGTCGGTTTTCTGTTCGATCTGTTGGTTGACGTCCAAATGCCCCCTCCGTGGAAAATGACGTACCCGGCGACCACCTCGCCCGTCCGCGAAGGACCTCCCAAGCGCGGAAAATCAACGCTGCGCGGATAATGCTGGCGCCTCTTCGGGCTGTCAACGGTGGGCTATCGAAGGCAATAAGGTAACATCCCGACCGAGCGAACGATCGAAGCCCCCCTTGACGAACGCGATTTCCGGCGCCAGAAAAGCGGGCGTCCTGAACGCCAACCAACCGGGCTATAATACAAATCTTGGGACGTGGGTCCTCGGGGAAGGAAAAACCCGTGCTTCATGCGCTGAGTCTCGGACTGGTGCTGGGAGTCCTGTGGCTTCTGCTGTCTGGCTATTTCGTCCCCCTTATTCTGGCACTCGGATTGGCCTCGGTCGTCCTCGTGGTGTTCATCGCGCACCGCATGGACGTGATCGACCATGAAGGGCAGCCGGTGCACCTCAGCTGGCGCATCTTTCCTTACTGGCTGTGGCTGCTGAAGGAAATCTTCGTCTCCGCAGTGCACGTCTCGCGCGTGATCCTGCAGCCCCGCATGCCGATCCGTCCCCGCATGCTCAACCTCAAGGCCACCCAGCATACCGAGTTGGGACATGTCATCTATGCCAACTCGATCACACTCACGCCGGGAACCGTGACCGTAGAGCTGGACGATGACAATCTCGCGGTCCATGCCCTGACCAAGGAGACGGCGGAGGGCCTGGAAAGCGGTGACATGGACCGCTGGGTCGCGGCGGTCGAGTGGGAAACCCAATTGGACCAGCTTATCGCCGCCCGGCGGGCCGAGCTGAAAAAGGACGAATGATGTTCGTTGCCGCCGCCATCGCCGTCCTCGTCACGATGCTGTTGGCCCTGATCCTGGCCATCAAGGGACCGACGGTCTACGACCGGATTCTAGCGGTCAACACCTTCGGGACACTGACCGTCCTCCTCATCGCGGTTCTCGGCTTTCTGAGCGGCCGCCCGGCGTTTCTGGATATCGGCCTCGTCTACGCCCTAATCAATTTCATCACCACCATCGCCATCATGAAGTTCTTCAAGTACAGCCGACTTGGCCGTCACTCGGGCGAGGATCTGGGTGGCCTGTGATGGCACTGGTTCTCGATATCCTGAGCTGGATCAGCATTCTCATCGGCGCCGCGTTCTGCCTGATCGGCGGCATCGGTCTGCTGAGACTGCCCGATGTCTTTTCCCGAATGCACGCCGCCGGCATCGTCGATACCGTGGGCGTGGTGTTCATCGTGCTGGGCCTGCTGCTGCAGGCCGGCTGGTCGATGGCGGCGATCAAGCTTCTGCTGATCGTTTTTTTCGTCCTCTACACCTCGCCGGTTTCGACGCACGCCTTGGCCCAGGCCGCGGTCAGCGTCGGAGCCAGACCTTGGGTCGTGGACGAGGATGACGAACCGACCGAGAAAGGGGACGAGTCATCGAAGACCTGATCGACATCGTTCTGCTGGCGCTGATGGTGGTCGCGGCGTTGGGCATGGTTTGGCTCCGCAACCTGTTCGCGGTGGTCATGCTGTCGGGCATCTTCAGTTTGCTTGCAGCCGCGCTCTACGTTGTCCTCGACGCGGTCGACGTGGCCTTCACGGAAGCCGCCGTGGGCGCCGGAATCGCCACCGTCTTGATGCTGGGTACACTGGCCCTGACGACAACGCAGGAAGCCGTCAAGGGACACCGAAACCTCGGGGCCCTGTTCGTCGTCCTGCTGACCGGCGTTGCGCTCGTCTACGGCACCCTCGACATGCCGCGCTTTGGGGATCCCGACGCGCCGATCCATCAGCATGTCGCCCCCCGCTACATACAACAGTCCGGCGAGGAAATCGGTATCCCCAATATCGTCACCTCGGTGCTGGCCAGCTACCGCGGCTACGACACCTTGGGCGAGGTCACGGTGATCTTCACGGCGGCGGCCGGCGTGATGCTGCTCATCGGTCGAGGACGCCGCCGTCAGCGCGCCGCGGATGGTACCGAGGACGATCTGCCGGCGTCTCCGGCGCCGTTGATGCCTCGACACTCGGTGTTGCGGGTTACGTCGAAGCTCCTGATGCCGCTGATCCTGATCTTCGCTCTCTACGTGCAATTCCATGGCGATTTCGGCCCGGGGGGCGGTTTCCAGGCGGGCGTGATCTTCGGCAGCGCGTTCATCCTCTATGCGCTGATTTTCGGAATCGACAACGCCCGCACCGTGGTTCGCGGCTGGGCCCGTCGTCTGATGTTGGCCAGCGGCGTTCTGCTCTACGCCGGCGTTGGCGTCGCGGGGCTTCTGCTTGGCGGAAACTACCTGAACTATTCGGTGCTCTCGCACGATGCCGTGCACGGTCAGCATCTGGGCATTCTGCTTATCGAGTTCGGCGTCGGCATGACCGTGGCCGGAGCCATGATCACCATCTTCTTCATCTTCGCCGGTCAGGACCGATAGGACGATGTCGCTCTTCGGCCTCTACAACGATTGGATCGTCATTGTTCTGATGATGACCGGCTTTTATATGGTCATCGCCCACGGCAATCTGGTGAAGAAGGTTGTCGGCCTCAACGTCTTCCAGGTCTCGGTGTTCGTCTTCTACATCTCGATGGGCAAGGTACGGGGTGGAACCGCTCCGATCCTTGAGGAAGGCATCGAGCTCTACTCCAATCCCCTGCCCCATGTCCTGATCCTCACGGCCATTGTCGTCGGCGTTGCGACCACGGCCCTGGCGCTTGCCCTCGTGGTTCGCATTCGCGATGCGTTCGGAACGATCGAGGACGACGAAATCCACGCGCTGGAGGACGAGGCGTGATCGAGAGCCAGCTTCCGGCACTGCAGGTCGTGGTCCCGCTGATTTCGGCGCCCATTTGCATGCTGCTCCGGCGCGTGCCCATGGCAACCTGGATGCTGGCCGTCGCCGTCAGCTGGCTCTGTCTCGGGATAGCTCTGGCTCTATTGACGCAGGTTCTCGCGACCGGCCCCATCTCCTACCCGCTCGGCGACTGGGCGGCGCCCTGGGGGATCGAGTACCGTGTCGACCGCATCAGCGCCTTTGTGCTGGTGATCGTGTCCGCCATCGGCGCGGTCGTCGCCCCGTTCTCGCGCGCGAGCGTGCTTCGGGAGATTTCGCTCCGCCGGGTCTATCTGTTTTTCGCCATGTATCATCTGTGTCTCGCGGGGCTTCTCGGCATCGCGATCACCGGTGATGCCTTCAACCTGTTCGTGTTTCTTGAGATCTCCTCCCTTTCCTCCTATGCGCTGATCAGTCTCGGGCGGGACCGGCGGGCGCTCACGGCAGCCTATCGCTACCTCATCATGGGCACCATCGGCGCCACCTTCTACGTCATCGGCGTTGGGTTCATGTATATGATGACCGGGACGCTCAACATCGCCGACCTTGCCAACCGCATTCCACAGGTTGCCGATACCCGGACCGTCCAGGCCGCGCTGGCCTTCCTCACCGTCGGTATCGGGTTGAAGCTCGCTCTGTTTCCGCTCCACACCTGGCTGCCCAACGCCTACACTTACGCCCCATCGGTCGTCTCCGCCTTCCTCGCGGCGACAGCCACCAAGGTGGCGATCTACGCGCTCATCCGTATCTATTTCACCGTCTTCGGGGCGGCCGAGATCTCCGAGGTCTTCCTGATCCGGCAGGCCCTCATGGTCCTGGCGGTCGCGGCCATGTTCGCGGCGTCCCTGGTCGCTATCTATCAAAACGACGTCAAGCGCCTGCTTGCCTATTCCAGCGTCGCTCAAATCGGCTACATCGTGCTCGGCATCAGTTTCGCGACGTCGACCGGCCTGACCGCCGGAATCATCCACCTGTTCAACCACGCCTTGATGAAATGCGCCCTGTTCCTGGCGCTAGGCTGCGTTTTCCTGCGCCTGCGCTCCGTCAACATCGGCAGTTTGGCCGGCCTCGGAAAGACCATGCCGTGGACGACGGCCGCTTTCGTTGCCGCGGGCCTCAGCCTCATCGGGATTCCGCCGACCGTGGGTTTCGTGAGCAAGTGGTACTTGATCCAGGCGGCCCTGGAAAAGGACTCGTACCTGATAGCGGCTCTCGTGCTGCTCAGCTCGATGCTTGCCCTTATCTACATCTGGCGAGTCGTCGAGGCCGCCTATTTGCGCCCGGTCCCGAAGGGCCAGGAGACGGTCCGGGAAGCTCCCCTGTCCATGGTCGTGCCGACCTGGATAATGTCGGCCGCCTGCATCTATTTCGGGATTGACGCCACCCGCACCCTCGAGGTCGCCCGCTCGGCCGCGAGCTTCCTGCTATCGGGGGCCCAGCCATGAGCGCCGAGACGACGATCCTGTTGGCCCTGGCGGCACCCTGGTTGGGGGCGGTGCTCATCGCGCTGACGGGCTACTGGCCCAATCTCCGCGAAGCGGTGACGCTGATGACCGCGGCCACGACGTTCGTTCTCGTAGCCTCGCTCTATCCCGAAGTGGCGGCCGGCGCGCGCCCCTCGGTCTCGCTCTGGGAAATGCTACCCGGCCTGAGCATCAGCTTCGAGGTGGAGCCCCTGGGCATGCTGTTCGCGGGGATCGCCAGCTTCCTGTGGATTATCACCTCGATCTACTCCATCGGCTACATGCGAGGCCATCACGAGCAGAACCAGACCCGATTCTACGCCTTCTTCGCGATCGCGATTGCCAGCGCACTCGGCGTCGCCTTCGCCGGCAACATGCTGACACTGTTCGTCGCCTACGAGATCCTCAGCATTTGCACCTATCCGCTGGTCGCGCACCACGAAACCGACGAGGCCAAACAGGGCGGGCGGATCTATCTCGGTATTCTGTTGACGACGTCGATCGTCTTTCAGCTCTTCGCCATCATCTGGACCTGGATGATCACCGGAACGCTCGACTTCACCGATGGCGGCATCCTCGCCGGGCACGCGTCGCCAATGGTCGTGGCTATCTTGATGGCGCTCTACGTCTATGGAATCGGCAAGGCGGCCGTCATGCCGTTCCACCGGTGGCTGCCGGCGGCCATGGTCGCGCCGACGCCGGTCAGCGCCCTCCTCCACGCGGTTGCCGTGGTCAAGGCGGGCGTCTTCTCGGTCGTAAAAGTGACCGTCTACATCTTCGGCATCGATTTTCTGACCGAACTGGGCAGCAGCGAGTGGCTGCAATACGCGGCGGCGGCGACGATCATCCTCGCCTCCTTGGTCGCCTTGACCAAAGACAACCTCAAGGCTCGGCTCGCCTACTCAACCGTTAGCCAGCTCTCCTACATCGTGCTCGGCGCGATGTTGGCAAACGCCGTCGGCATTGTCGGCAGCGGCATGCATATCGCCATGCACGCCTTCGGCAAGATCACCCTGTTCTTCTGCGCGGGCGCCATCCTCGTCGCCAGCCACAAGACCGAGATCAGCCAGATGCGCGGACTTGGACGCGCCATGCCGATCACGTTTGCCGCTTTCCTGATCGGGTCTCTGAGCATGATAGGTCTGCCACCTTTCGGAGGCTTGTGGGGGAAATGGTATCTGAGCTTGGGAGCACTGGATGCCGGCAAGCTCGGGCTGGTCGCGGTACTGATGCTGAGCTCGGTTCTGAATGTCGCCTACCTTCTGCCGATCTCCTTCCGGGGATTCTTCAGCAATCCGGATACCAAAGGTGACGGGAACCACGGGCATGGCGGAGGCATCCAGGAGGCGCCCCTGCCCTGCCTGATCGCCATTTCCATCACCTCGATCGGATGCGTGGTGCTCTTCTTCTTTCCGGAGCCGATCTACGATCTGCTTCGGCTGATCGTGGCCAATTAGGACGGAGCGGCGGCATGCGGGCCTGGACGGAAAAGGACCTGTTGACGACACGGCGGAGGCGGAGGCGCCTTCTCGCCGGCCTGGGTACCGTGGCTGCGCTTACCCTGCTCGCCGATTTCGTCGTTCACCGCCACGCCGATCACCCTTGGGAAACGATCGTCGATTTCTACGGTATTTACACGGCCGCGGCAGTGGTCGTTCTCGTCCTTGCGGCACGCGCCCTGCGGCTGATTCTGGGGCGGAGGGAAGCCTATTACGATGAGTAGCGTCCCGCCCTTCCTGATCTTCCTTGTCGGCGCCGCGCTGATCCCGTTGACCTGGGGCCGCCTGCGCCAAGCCGTGATGCTTGCCGTGCCAATTCTAGGCGGCCTCAATCTGCTCTATCTCGGTGAGGGCGGCTCTTGGGCGATCGGGCTTTTCGACTATGGCCTTGAGCTCGTGCGCGTTGACCGCCTGAGCTTGCTCTTCGGCGGGGTTTTCCATCTGGCGACCCTGCTCGCCGTCATCTTCGCCCTTCATGTTCGGGACGCAACGCAACAGACGGCGGCCCTGCTCTATGCCGGAAGCACAATCGGGGCTGTGTTCGCGGGCGACCTCGTCACCCTCTTCGTGTTTTGGGAGATGACCGTCGTCACCTCGGTCTTTCTAATCCTGGCGCGCGCGACGCCTAGAGCCCAGGCCGCGGCGATGCGCTACCTCCTGGTGCAGGTGACGGCGGGCGTCATCCTGCTGGCTGGCATCCTGAGCCATATCCGCGCCACCGGCGACGTGACGTTCGGGGCCATCGAGCTCGATGGCCTCGGCAGCTGGCTCATTCTGCTCGGCTTCGGCTTCAAGGCCGCCTTCCCTCTGCTCCACTCCTGGCTCACCGATGCCTATCCCGAGGCGACGCCGACCGGCACAGTGTTCCTCAGCGTCTTTTCCACCAAGATGGCCATTTACGCGCTGGCACGCGGCTTCACGGGGACCGAGCTACTGGTCTATATCGGCGCCGTGATGACGGTATTTCCCGTTCTCTACGCGATCGTTGAAGACGACCTCAGGCGCCTCCTGTCCTACAGCCTCATCGTCCAGCTCGGCTTCATGGTCTGCGGCATCGGGGTGGGCAGCGAGCTTGCCCTCGACGGCGCGACGGCCCATGCCGTCACGCATATCCTTTACAAGGCGCTTCTCTTCATGACGATGGGCGCCGTGCTTCACCAAGTGGGTACGGTCAAGGCATCGGAGCTCGGGGGGCTTGCCCGATCGATGCCCTTCACCGCAGGCTGCTGTATCATCGGGGCCGCATCGATTTCCGCGGCTCCGCTCTTCTCCGGGTTCGTCTCGAAGGCCCTGATTTTGACGGCGACGGCCGAGGCCGGATACGACATGTCCTGGCTGATGCTGCTCTTTGCCTCCGCCTGCGCCCTTCTCTATGTCGGGATCCGGGTTCCCTTCCTCGCGTTTTTTGGCCGCGACAGCGGCCGGCGGGTCCCGGAAGCGCCGCTCAACATGCGGATAGCCATGGGGCTCGGCGCCGTGCTCTGCATCGCGATTGGCGTGTATCCGACGGGTCTTTATGATCTGCTTCCCTATGAAGTGCACTACCACCTCTACAGCGCCGGCCACGTTCTCGCCTCTTTGCAGATGCTCGGCGTGTCGGCGCTCGCCTTTGCCGTTCTCTGGCTGGCGGGCTGGTATCCGCTACCGGGCGCGGGAATCACCCTGGACGCGGAATGGATCTATCGGCGGGTACTGCCCTGGACCGCAAGGGAATTCGTCGCCCTCTTCGCACCCCTGGATCGGGCTGTGCGACGGGTCGCGCTGCGCGTGGTTCGTCGCTTTGTCGTCTACATCTGGCGGCATCACGGGCCACAGGGAATACTCGCTGCTACCCTTCCAGCCGGCAACATGGTGATGTGGACGCTGGCGGTTCTGGCCGTGGTATTGGTCTGGGTGCTCTATTTCCTCTGAACCGGATGGCGAGCGTTCACGCTCCCTTGCGTATCGGGGCCGGGGCCCACGCCGTCACCGTGACCGGACGGCCGGTTTGCGTACGCAGGACGCGAGGACGAATGACTTGATTCAAGTCGGGCGTCTGGTCGCCCCGGGTAAAGGAGAGGCACATTGATTCGATGGTGATCTCGGCCCGCTGCCCGCGCTCCCGCGCGCTTTTATAGGCCAGCGTCGATTTGGCCATCCGGGTCAGGCGTTCGGCCGAAATATGGCCGAACCGACGCCAGATCCCCTCGAGAAATGGCTCAACACCCTCCGGCATGAAGAGATTGACCTCGATGTCCGGGCGGCCCTTGGCGAACGCGGCATAGGTGTGGGGCTCGATGGGCCCCATCTCGGAGGCGACGAATATGGCCGGCATCAAGCGGCGGCCGCCATGGGCCGCAGCGTGGTAGCCCTGGGCCAGGAACATCAGCCGTTGAAGTTTTTGGGGTTGAAGATATTCGTTGTTATTCAGTGCGGTATCACAGAACCAGAAGGCGACGTCAAAAGCGTTGTCGACGGCGGCGGGCATGTCGATCGTCCCGAGACTGGGCGGGCTCTTGCCCGCGGACAGGTAAAAGCGCCGAGCCGGACTCGACCGTCTGACCTTAGGAGACAATACCCAACAAAGACTTAACGCGGGGAGCCTAGTGTGATGGTTCCGAAGTTCGGCACATTATGTGTGCCCGACTTCGGAAGCTGAATCACACGAGAATCAATAAGTTCGTGTGCCGATTCACGCGAGATTCAAGGTATCGAATCTCGCGATCGGGACACTAGAGCAACCGGGTTAGCCGACCATGTCCAACGTCTGGTGCCCCAACTCGTCGGCTGTTTCGAGCATCTTGACGCTCGCCCGATAAGCTGTTTCCGCGAGAATGAGGTCGGCGAAGTCCTTCGCGAGGGAGGTTTCC
>JANQJG010000161.1 GCA_028281785.1 Rhodospirillales bacterium | reverse complement strand
AGGGATTGACGACGGCGGCGATCGTCGCCATCACGCGCGCAAGAAGGCGCGCCGTCTCGTCGAGAACCTGGACGGCATGGGCATCGCCGCCATCGGAGAGCTCGAAGATTTTGGGAACGTTCGCCACGGCGCCACTGAGTTCCTGATAGCGCGCCTGCATTCCGATCGAGCCAGCCTGTCTTTCAAGCGCTCCTGTCTCGAGCGTTTTCGGATCGAACGGATCGGCGCCAAAAGGCAGAAATCCGAGTTCGCCGGCTACACCAATGGCGCCGCGTACCAACTTGCCGTTGATCACAAGGCCCGCGCCGATGCCGGTGCCAACCGAGACGAAGACGAGATCATCGATGTCTTGGCCGCATCCGGCCCATTGCTCGCCGATGACAGCCAAGTTGACAT
Organism: Rhodospirillales bacterium; assembly: GCA_028281785.1. Taxonomy (GTDB): domain Bacteria; phylum Pseudomonadota; class Alphaproteobacteria; order Rhodospirillales; family Shumkoniaceae; genus JANQJG01. The sequence goes on along the minus strand of JANQJG010000161.1, from coordinate 16,930 downwards.
CGTTTTCAACCTGGACGCCGATGCCCAGTTCGGCTTCGACCAGTGCAGCAAAGTCTATATCGTCGAGACCTTTGATGTTCGGCGCCATCAAAATGCGCCCGGTTTGCCGGTTAGGAACGCCGGGAACGCCGATCGTTGCGAAAATCAGCCGCGCCGGATCGATCATGTGCTGTGCCGTCAGCGTTCTGCAAAGCCGGGCGATCTGGCGCGCCACTGCCGCCCCGCCTGCATGATCGGTCGGCTCGACGGTCTCGGCAATGATCCGGCAGCCGAGATCGGCGAGCGCGACCCGCACCTTGGTCCCGCCCAGATCGACGCTGGCGATGTAAGCGGCCTCGGGCACGAGCTCATAGGTTACCGCGCTGCGCCCGATATGCCCGCTGGTGCGACCGGTTTCGCGGATCCAGCCATCGGTTTCGAGCTGTTGGACAATCTCCGAGACCGTTTGTTTGGAGAGGCCAGTCTGTTTGGCAATGCTCGCCCGAGAAATCGGGCCGCAATTGGTGATCGCCTGCATCACAGTGCAAAGCGAAAGACGGCGGGAGATGTTTCGTGTCTCGGTCATGGCTCATTTAGTTCGTTCTACGTCGGAACTAAATACCTTTGGTCGAAATCTGTCAAGTGGTCCCACGGATTGGCTCTTCGGCCAGTCGGTTTGTTGCCGGAGCAAAGGGACAGTAGCGCGTCATTTCTCAGACGCAGACATCACTTCCACAGGCGCTCGCTGCCGGCGGAGATACAGCGTTCGCTGGCCGGGGAGTGGCAAGTCTTTGGCTCGTTGTTGCAATCCACCGCCTGAGATCGGCGGTTCTTCTCGAAGAAGCGACAGACGTAACTGAGCGTGTTATTTGTGCACCCGTCCGGCGATGATTTTTTGTTTCGGCGAATGCTGGGCCATTGTTTGGCGCGCCATGTTGAACGCGAACCGCATGTCTGTTCTGTCGGTGTTAAATCAGAAGAATTCAGATCACTGTTCTTTACCGAACGTCACATGGCATGGGCTAACGAACTGCTATGAACTACCTGTCGATTTCCGTTTCTGGCTTACCGCTGCCCTTCATTTGCCAAGCAGCCAGCGACCGCATGCCGTCCTTGGTGGTCATTCGGAATCAAAGACGCCATGTCCGCTTCGGGGATCTTGCGGCCGAAAACGTCGGTCGCGGCGTTGGTCAACTGACGCTCGGCGCTGGCTGCGTGGCCGATCTTATTCGGCCACATCGGCAACATGTTGCTGGATTACCATGAGCACAGCTTATGCCGCCGCTTGGAAAAGGCCCTGCTGCTGACGACGTTTGAGGGCCCCCACCTCCCATCAAACAGGGCCCCGGATGGAAGGCCGGGGCCCTGTTTGATGGGAGGTGGGGGAGCATGCATGAACCGCACAATCAAAGAGGCCACCGTCCGTCGCTACTACGACGACAGCCACGACCGGCTAAGGTCCCACCTCACCGATTTCCTCGCCGCCTACAATTTCGCCAAGCGGCTCAAGACCCTCAAAGGCCTCACACCATATGAACACATCTGCAAGCTCTGGACCGAACAGCCCCAACGCTTCAAACAAAATCCAATCCATCACATGACGGGACTGAACATTTTAGTAGCGCCAGCAGGGCGTCGGCATCCGAAACCATTGCCGGCCGCAGGACGGCGCCAACGCACGATGGAGCATCTTTGGCCCGTCGGGCTGATACGGCCCGGACGCATCGAGATCGCGACCGAGCTGGGTCGTGCTAAACGACTGCTTGGGTCTGGCGGTGCCAGCCGAGCGTGGCGGAGATATGGGTCGTGGCATCCAGCACCTGCGCGCGCAGCAAGCGCGCGCGCTCCTCATCCAGACCGTCCATGGGACCCGCGACGCTGACTGCCGCGACGACTTCGCCTCCGCCGCGGTGAACTGCAGCAGCGAACGAAAATGCGTTCATGTCCAGGTCTTGGGTCGTTTCATTGGTACCGGTACGGCGGATTTCGGTAAGAATCGCCGCGAGTTTTTCGGGGTCTGTCACGGTGTAGGGTGTGTACTCTGGCAACGTACCGTTCAAAATCGTGTCCTGGATTTCCTGCGGTGCGAAAGCAAGCAAGATCTTGGGAGCGCCGCCGACATGCAAAGGCCCATGTCGGCCCACCTGGGCATAGAGATTGTTGGGCGCGGGCGCGCGGCGGGCAAATATCGTCAAATGCTGCAAGCCATCGCGAACGATCAAATTGACATTTTGTCGGCTTTTTGCAGCGAGTTCCTCAAGGTAAGGTCGCGCCGCATTGATTAGTGCTGAGTTGTCTTCAGCGCTTGCGGACAGAAAAAATGCCTTGTAACCGACCGCGTAAGTGCGGCCATTAGGAAGTTTCTCGATATAGCCGCGTTTTTCCAGTGTGTAGGCCAGGCGAAAGACAAGGCTTCGTGTAAAGCCTGTACGACGCGCCAGATCGGAAATATTGCTTTCGGGATTGCTGGCGATCGTCTCCAACAACGTCAAGGCACGGTCGACGGCGGTGATGGTATAGTCTTTTTCTTCGCTGTCTTCGAGCATCGATCGTCTCCTTCTATTGACCCTATTGACCGCTTAAAAGGTCAAGTCTGGGACTTGCTGGATAATTGGTTGTGAGGTTTGGCCTTTGAGGCCGGGTTGTCGAGGCCGGTCTGGGCCTCGTATTCCTGGTCGAGATCGGCCCTGAGCGCGGCCATCTGTCGGCGCTCGAAGTCGGTGATCTTGACGGTCCTCCATCGCTCGGCAGCTCGGTCTCGTCGTCGGTCACAAGGCCCTCGGCCAAGTCGCGAGCGATCGCCCGGCTCGGCACCTGATAGTCGGCCCACAGCCGCTCGCCCAGCTCGGAAACCGCGGTCCTGGAGAGCAAGAGCCGGCCGCTCTCGTCCTTGAAGGCGTCCTCGATGTCGCGCACCGACCGACAGTCCGCGTGCCGGCATCTCGATGGCCAGGCTCTCCAGGGCTTCGCTATGGCCCTTCAGATGCTGACGCGGCTCGGAACGAAACGGCTCCGCCGTGCCAGCAACCTGTGGCGCAGCATAGTCGATGAAGCTCTCGGCCGTCTTCAAGCGTCCCCGGCGCAGCCCATTGCGATAGCCCCCATTCGCCTCGCCACCGCGCTCGTAATAACCGCGATCCAAGGCATCGTGCATTTCCGCTTCCAAACCCTCCTCGATGGTCAGACGCGTTGCCAAGTGAACCAAATCCGTGCGCCCAAAAGACTCCGAATAACGACCTTCCATCAGCTCTCGCAAGGCTTCACTGGTGCGATGCGATCCTGGTACTCTCTTCGACATGGAGGTGCCTCCTTCCTCGGACGGCGCCATACCGCCCGGTTGGGATTCAGCACCTCAAAGAATGCACCTCCGCCCCAATTCCTAGCAATCATAGGACTTCACCGCTTGAAACCGCGAGGTGGCTTAGCCGAAGCGGCTTGAATTGTCTATCTGCCGAAAGTCCTATTCATGTGTTAAGCAGGTATTTTGTCTAGAAAGCAGTTTCGGAGCAAACATGATGCGAGCGGCATGGTACGAACGGATGGGCAAGCCGGCGGAAGTCATCACGATCGGAGAGCTCCCGATACCGGCCCCCCAAGCCAATCAGGTTCTGGTGCGCATCATGGCTTCGGGCGCCAATCCACATGACACCAAGTCGCGCTCCGGCTGGTCGGGGCGTGCGATGCCGGCCGCGCGGGTCATTCCCCATGCCGATGGCGCCGGTTGGATCGAGCGGGTGGGTCCTGGCGTTGCCGCCGAGCGGGTTGGCGAGCGTGTTTGGGTCTTTCGTGCGGATGCGGCTCGTCCGGGCGGCGGAACCGCGGCCCAATACGCGGCTGTCAATGCTGCCCATGCGGTTCCGTTGCCGAACGACCTCGATTTTGTTACCGGCGCGGGACTTGGGGTTCCGGCAATCACGGCGCATACGGCGGTGTTGCGCGACGGGCCGGTCAGCGGCCAGACAGTGCTTGTTCACGGCGGCGCTGGCGCGGTCGGGCAATATGCCATTCAGTTTGCTCGCTGGAGCGGCGCGCGCGTGTTTGCCAGCGCCAGCACGCCGGCCAAGCGCGTCGTGGCGGAGGCTTGCGGCGCCGACGCGGTTTTCGACTATCGTTCGCCCGATTTCGCGAAGCAGGTGCTCGAGATGACCGAGGGGCGCGGTGTCGATCGTATCGTCGAAGTCGATTTCGGCGCTAATCTGGAAACGGGTCTGAAGGTCATCGCCATGAATGGGATCATCGCTTCCTACTCGTCCACCCGAGTGCGAAAACCGGTGGTCGACTACTACGCCCTGGCGACGAAGGGCATCACCCTGCACGTGGTCCAAGGCCGGCATCTGAGCGAGGATCGTCGCGCCCATGCGGTGCGCGACATCTCCGCATTGCTGTGGCGCCAACAATTGCGCCATCCCGAGCCGGTCGTCTTTCCGATTGAGCAAACAGCGGCTGCCCATGAACTGCTGGAAAACGGCAGCGACGGTAAAAAGGTGATCATCGCCGTTGCCGAAGACGCAGCCGCGCTCGCCGCGTGAACGGCTCGATGGCTGTGTTCCGAGGCCCGCGCTCCATCCCTCGTCCTGTTGTCAGGCCTCGACCCGATCGGCGCGCGGATAGGCGAGGGGGCTATGGGAGATGCCGCTGCGCGCCAGCAACTCGGCGAACATCAACGATGCGGGGATGGGATTGACCACGGGCACGCCGATGGCGGTCGAGAGCGCGCGATCGACGCCGTGAAAGGCCATGCTCATGCAGCCGAGGATGAGCGTGTCGGCGCCATCTTCCTCGACGGCCCGGCGGCCGACCTCCGTCAGACGGTCCAGCGTGCGGTCCCGGTCGCACGCAAGATCCATGACCGATAGGCCGGATCCCCTCGTCGAGGCGTAGTGCGTCGCAAAGCCGTATTTGCGCGGATTTTCCAGGCGCCGACTGCCGCCTCCGGCATTCGGCGCGATAATGGAAAAGCGCGCGCCAAGCTGGGCCGCCACATGCATCGCGGCCTGGCCGGAGGCGGTCACGGGAATCGACACCAGTTCCCGGCACGCATCCAGCCCCGGATCGCCGAAGCAGGAAATGATCACCGCGTCATAGCCCTGGCGTTCAGCCCGCACGACGCCGTCCATCAGGGCTGGCACGGCAAGCGCCGAATCGATCCGGTTTTCGATCGCGCCAGGGCCATCCTTCGGCGTTGCGATGTCCACGGCGACGTCGGCCGGAACCAGCTTGCGCAGAACGGCCAGACGGCGGTCCACCTCGGCCTGACCGAGCTCCGTGTTTTGTTTGGCCGTCGCCATTTGATAGAGCAGACGAACCCTCGATCGCGAAGCCGTCATGCCAGATGGGCCTCGACCAGAACGCGCGCATCGCGCATCGCGGCGATGTAGCGATTGGCGCCGCGGCGCAGATCGGTGCGCACTTCGTTGACGATGTCGCCCATTGGCCGCGCCAGCGCCGCCGCGGCGCTCAGTCCGGGCAATGCGGGACATGCGACAGCCGGATCCTGCATGAAGGCGGGCTCGCGCGTGAAGTTGATCCGCACCAGGATGCGCGCCAGCCGCATCTTGACCTCATTGGCCGTTTGCGCGTCGATCTTGCCTTCCTCGGTCTGAGCGTGGAAGCGCTCCAGCGTCTGGCCAAGCGCCTTCGCAGCGGTCTTTAGCGGAGCAAAGTCGAAAGCGTCGCCGGCCGCTTCCTCGTAGTTTGTCAGCGTTTGGGAAAATTCGCGCACCGTCGCGCGCCAATCCATAGCCAGATGCTCCGCCTTGGCATGGCGCAGAACCGAAAGCGTATAGATCTTCAAGTCGCTCAGCAGGATATCCCGATCAGCGATTTCCATCTGGTCGTCCTCGGTGTGCCAGGCGATGTTGCCGCCGCAACCGGAGACTTCGTAGTGTCCTTTCTCCTCCAATGCCTCGTCGGTCATGGTGGAGCTGAGCATGAAGTGGCTGCTGATACCGATGTTGTAGAAGGAATAGTCGCCGGCGCGCTTGGGTCGAATGAACCGCGGCGTCTGGCCGGTGACGTCCTCGATCACCTCGGTGACGAAGCCATGCAGCTCGCTCATGCAGGTGGTCTTGTGGTAACTGGTCGCCCAGCGGCAGCCGGGACTGTCGCAGTTGATCTGGACGACGCAGTTTTCTTCCAGATCGAGGCCGAAATGGTCGGCGTACCAGGCGCTGCCGGAGTAGCGGCCGGTCGAGTGTCCGGGCCACCAGGCGACGCGCACCGAGCGGGCCAGCTGCTCGCGGTTGCGCCATAGAGCGTCGGCCAACCCTAACAGAACCGCATCGCCGGTGGCGTTGTCGCCGACGCCCACATCCCAGCTGTCATAGTGACCGTGGACGAAAACGAAGCGGTCCGGATCGCTGCTCCCGGGGATGGTCACCGTCGGCACCTTCTGCATGAACCAGCCTTCCTGCAAATCGCTCTGCAGCGTCACGGGTCGCTTACCGTCGGCGAGCGCGCGGATCGTCTCGCCGTCCTCATTGTTGACGGCCAGAACCGGGATCGCGGGATGGCGTTTGCGGTCTTCGAGCCCCGGCGAACCCCAAACCGTGCTCGACGTACCCCAATGGATATTCTTGCCCGGATTGATGACGATCAGCCCGGCAGCGCCCATCTCTTCCACAAGAGATGTCAAGGCCGGATTACCGAACCCTTCGGTGATAAGCACGCGGCCCTCGATGCGGGCGCGGAAATCCTCCCAATCGGTAAAGCTCTCGCCGAAAACGTCGCGCACGTCGCGGCTGTAGAGCCGAAGATTCTTCGGATTGGCGGGGACATAAAGCAGGGGAGCCTGAAGCCCTTCGCGGGCCGGCCGCGACATTGAGGGCGGTTTGGCCCGAAAGGTCTCGCCGTCGATCTCGACGCTGCCCGATAGGGGAATCGACAGGTAGATGGTTGGTTCGTGCGTCTCGACCGGCAAGCCGAGCGCGGTCGCGGCTTCGACAATCATGTCGGCGCCCTTGTTGACGTCCTCCGGGCGCCACCGCGGATGGCGCGAAAAGCGCTCCACCAAGGCCCAGGGCGCATCGATGGTCATGCCGTCAAGGATGGTTTTTTCGTCTTTTGATAAGGGCATGGGGTCCTCGCTTCTTGGGGGCGAATGGGCGCGCCGGTTACAGTTTCACGCGGGGATCGACGAGCATGTAGGTTATGTCGACAAGCATGTTGATGACGACGATCATCACGGCGTAGATGAGGATGGCGCCTTGGACGACGGGGTAGTCGTTGTCGTAGATGGCGGTCATCATCTGCCGGCCGAGGCCTGGCCAGGAGAAGACCGTTTCGGTGACGATTGAGCCGCCGATGTAAACGCCCAGCTCCAACCCGATCACCGTGATCACAGGTATGAGCGCGTTTTTGAGAATATGGCGGCGCAGAACCAGCGGATAGCGCAGGCCGCGCGCCATACCGGCTTTGACATAGTCTTCGTTTATGACCTCGATCATGCTGGCGCGGGTGGTGCGGGCAATCAGCGCGGCCGGCGCCAGGCCCAAGGTGAGGGCCGGCAGGAAAAGATGGCGGAACAGGTCGCCCACGGCATTCCAATTGCCGGTAAGGATCGCGTCGAGCAGCGGAAAGCCTGTGACAGTGGTTATGATCGTATCAAACGACTTCATGCCACCGATGGGCGTCAGATTGAGCGTCACCGAAAAGGTGATGATGAGAATGATTCCCAGCCAGAAGACCGGGATGGAAACGCCCACGAGGCTTATGACCGTCGCCAGGCCGTCAAAGAAGGTGTTGCGATTGAAGGCGGCGATCGCCCCGATCGTCACGCCGAGCACGGTGCCGAACAGAACCGCGAAAAAGGCCAGCTCGATTGTTGCCTTCAGCTTGTCGACGACGAGCGGAAGGACGGGCTCCTGGGTGACGATGCTGCGACCGAAATCTCCTTGACGAACCTGCTTAATCCAACTGAAGTATTGCTGGTGGAGCGGATCATCGAGCCCGAGCGACTCGCGCAAGGCATCGTATTGTTCGGCGGTCGTGACGTTCTCGCCCAGAATGGTCAGCACAGGGTCTCCCGGTATCGCCCGCATGAAGGCAAAAATCAGTACCGACAAGACAGCCATGACCAAAACGCCATTGGCCAGGCGCCCGGCAACAACTCTTAAGACATCAAGCCGCATCGGCTTGGCTTTCCGACTGGGGCGTACCGTGCAGGTGGCAGGCCACTAGCCGCCCATCGACCATCGTTGCGCGCGGGACCTCGATCTCGCACACGCGGCCGATCTTGTCGGGGCATCGCGTATGGAAGGGACAGCCGCTCGGCGGATTGACGGGGGAGGGCAGTTCGCCCTGGATCGGCGGCGTCTTGGCGCGTCCGCCCGGCTTGGGTTGCGGCGTCGAGGCAATGAGCGCACGGGTGTAGGGATGTAGCGGGCTGCGAAAGATGTCCTCCGTCTTGCCAGTCTCGACGATGCGGCCCAGATACATGACCGCCAGGCGCGTGGTCATGAAGCGCATTAGGTTCAAGTCATGGGTAATGAACAGGCAGCCCAGATGGCGCTCCTGCTTAAAGCGGCGAATGAGATTGAGGATTACCGCCTGAACCGAGACATCGAGCGCCGAGGTCGGCTCGTCCAGAACAAGAAAGCCCGGATCGATTATCAGCGCTCGCGCAATGGCGATGCGCTGACGCTGGCCACCGGAAAACTCGTGCGGGAACCGGTGCGCGTGGTGGGCCGACAGGCCGACCTGTTCCAATAGTTCGTCGACCTTTTCCAGGCGTTGCGTGCGGTTCAGCCTGGTATGGACCACGAGCGGATCACTGACGATATCGGCGACGGTCCGGCGTGGATTGAGTGAACCGTAAGGGTCCTGAAAGACCATCTGAATGCGGGTGCGCAGCTCGCTGTCCGCGATGCTGCCAAGGGGCTTGCCCTGAAACAGCACCCTGCCTTCGCTCGGCGCCGTTAGACCGATCAGAACACGGGCGATGGTGCTCTTGCCGCAGCCGGATTCTCCGGCAAGACCGAACATCTCGTTGGAACCGACAGTCAGATCGACGCCGTCGACGGCCTTGACAACGCTTTTTCGGTGCCTGCCGAACAGGCCGGAGCCGCGCAACGGAAAATGCACTTTGAGCCGCTCCAGCGCGATCGCCGGCGTCGCGGAGGCTGGCTTTATGTCATTAACCATCGCTCATTGTCTCTTGCCGCGCCGGCTTGGTGCTGACAAGCGGGTGGTGACAGGCTACCTGTTGCCTTCGTCCGGCGATTGCGCTCATCGGCGGGCGTTGCTCGACGCAAAGCTGGGTGGCTTTCTCGCAGCGATTGGCGAAGCGGCAGCCGGGTGGCGGATCAACCAAGTCCGGCACCGTGCCGGGAATGGCCTCAAGGGTTTCGCGCTCCGCCGAGGGTAGCGCGGCAAGCAGGCGTGCTGTGTAGGGGTGGCTCGGCGCGCTGAAGACATCTTCGACTGTGCCGTTTTCGACGACACGACCCGCATACATGACTGCGATTCGGTCGCAATTCTCGGCGGCGACGCCCAGGTCATGGGTAATAAGAAAGAGTGCGGATCCCGTGACTTCTCGGGCTTGGCGCAGCACGGCCAGGACTTGCGCCTGGATCGACACGTCGAGCGCCGATGTCGGTTCGTCGGCCACCAGCACATTAGCATTGCCGACAATCGCGATGGCGATCATCACGCGCTGCGCCATGCCGCCCGACAGTTCGAACGCATAGCTGTCCATGAGCCGGTCGGGATCAGCCAACCCCACTTGACGCAAGGCTTCATGGACGCGCTCAAGCGCCTCCTTGCGGGGCACACGTTGATGCGCCTGCACCGCTTCAAGCAGTTGCGTGCCCACCGTCACGGTGGGGTTGAGCGCCTTCTTTGCCTCCTGGAAGATAAAGGCGATCTCCCGGCCGCGCAGGCGGCGCATCTCGCGCGAGCGCAGCTTCAAGATGTCACGGCCATTGATCTTGATCGAGCCGCCGGTCACCCGCCCCGGCTTGTCGACGAAGCCCAGCATGGCGCGGGCAGTGGCGCTCTTGCCGCACCCGGTTTCGCCGACAATGCCCACGCATTCGCCCGGGTAGATGGTGAGGTCGACGCCCTCCAGCGCCTGAACGGTGCCGCGATAGGTGTCAAACACGAGCCGGAAGTCGCGCATCTCCAAAACGGGATCGGACATCGACAAAGGGGCTGCGTCAGGCATGGCGGTACCAGGATGCGTGCGCGATGGCGGTCGGGTGATCATGCCGGCGGCGTACAGTGTTACATTTTGAAGCGCTGTTTCGAAATGACGATCGATATTGACGAATATCCGAAAATTTGCAAGCATATCTCAACTAACAAACAAAAATTTCACTAGTTGATCATTTTTTGCGGCGATATGCCATAGTGTTGAGCAGTCAGACTTTATTGATCGGAGAGAAGGCAGTGACGATGACGGATATGAGCGAGATGGCACGAAAGACGGTATCGGCGGAAGCGTTGATCGACACCGTCCGGCATCTGTGCTCGCTCGGGGAAAAGGTCTCCGGTTCGACCGAGGAAAAGAAGGCCTGCGACCATCTGGTCAACAAGCTGCGCAGCTATGGCTACGAGCCGAAAGTGCATGTCTTCGAATCCTATATTAGCTATCCGCGTTCGGCCGGGCTGACGGTCCACGGTGAGGACGATTACGAACTCGAAAGCGTCGGCGTCGCCTTCGGGCTTTCGACACCGCCGGAAGGTTTCACGGCCGATTTGGTCACAGTCGGCGACGGCAATGCCGCGGACTATGAAGGCAAGGACGTTGTCGGCCGCATCGTGCTGATCTCCAAGCTCCCCTCGCCCAACAATGCGGTGATTGCCGCCGCCCATGGCGCCAAGGGCATGATCTGTATGTCGCGCGGGCATCAGCGACACAAAATGATCATCACGCCCGTTTGGGGAACGCCGGAATTCAACGATGTCGACAAGATTCCGCGGGTCCACGTCGTGTCCGTCACCAAGCCCGACGGCGAGCGGATCATGGAGGATCTGAAAAAGGGGCCGGTGCGCGCGACGATCCATGCCGATACCTTCGAGGGGTGGCGCGAGGTACGTCTTCCGACGGCCGAGTTGAAGGGCCGCGAGCCGCTCTACTCGCTGGTCGGCGCGCATTACTGCTCCTGGTTCGAAGGATCGACCGACAATGTCACGGGCGATGCTTGTACGTTGGAACTGGCGCGCGTTCTCAAACAGTTCGACGGAAAGCTGCGTTACGGTTTGAAGTTTGCGTGGTGGCCCGGCCACTCGCACGGGCGCTATTCAGGTTCCACTTGGTACGCTGACACCTTCTTCCACGACTTGCGCGACAACGCCATTGTCTATTTCAACATCGACAGCCCCGGCGTGAAGGGCGCGACCGTCTATGTGCCGCGCCACCAGATGGCCGAGGTTTCCGAATACAATGAAAAGATGACCGAGGAAGTTACGGGCTGGACCACGGTCACCAGCTCCAATGCGCAATTGGCGCTTGGCAAGCGCACCGACAAATATGTCAGCTCGACGCGCCCGGCGCGGGCCGCCGACCAGTCTTTCTGGGGCGTCGGGCTCAGCTCGATGTCGGTTTACAGTATGCTCACCCCGGAGGACGAAAACCGCGACCCAAATGTCGGCGGGTCGGGCGGCGCATGGTGGTGGCACTCCGAACATGAGACCTTCGACAAGTTCGATCCCGAAATCCTCGTCCAGGACACCAAGCTCTATGCGTCGATCCTCACGGGTCTTTCGACTGCCGATGTGTTGCCGTTCAATCTGAGCTTGATCGCGCAGGACTATCTGGATGCAATGCGCGAGTATGACGAAGTGGCCGGCGATCATCTGCCATTGAAGCAGACCATCGCCAAGGTGGAAGAGCTGAAAGGTCAGCTGGACGCGCTTCACGCAAAATCGGCTTCGCTGACCTCGAATGTGGCGACCCATCGGGCCAACACGGTGTTCCTGCGCATCGCGCGCACGTTGAACCCGGTGCTTTACCAGGATCGGGGTGATTTCGAGCACGATCCGGCATTGGCGGCGAGGGCTTTGCCGTCGCTGACGCCCGCTTTGAAGCTGCCTCAGCTTTCACCGGACAGCGACGCGCATCGCTTCACCGTGGTCGGTCTGAAGCGCCGCTTGAACCGTGTCGAGCATCACGTGGAAGAAGCGCGCCGCCTGGTGGAGGAGGCGCTGGCCGCCTGAATCGCTGGGCGGTGTATGGCCGGGCTGGGCCCGGTCGCCGCAGCCCGCCATTTCAACTGTCACCCAATCAACAGGGAGCAATAGGGAGCGCGCAATGAACATCAGAAAATGGATGCTCGCCATGGCGGCGGGCGTGCTGTTTGTCGGCGTGGCGGGCAGCACGTCACTGGCCCAAACCATCGTGGTGGCCCGCGGCGCGGACGGCAACTCGTTCGATCCGCCCGAATCCCAGTCGTTCGAGGCCATCAAAATGGCCGACTGGGCCTTCGATGGTTTGGTGCGCTATGACTACAACTCGATGGAGATCGTGCCGGCGCTGGCCGAGTCTTGGTCGCGGTCCGAGGACGGTAGGACTTGGACCTTCAATCTGCGTCGGGGCGTGACGTTTCATGACGGCACGGAGTTCAACGCTGACGCAGTGGTGTTCTCGTTCGAGCGCCAGCGTGACCCGGAGCACCCTTATCATCACGATGGTTTCGGCCGCTGGAAAGCCAAATTTGGCAATGTCGCTGAAACGGTGAAGATTGATGATCAGGCGGTCGAAATTCGTCTGTCGGCGCCCGCACCAACGTTGCTGGTCGATCTGGCCTTCTACATCGGCTACATCGTCAGCCCGACCGCCGTTAAGGCCGATCCCGAAGGCTTTCGAAACAACCCGGTCGGAACCGGACCTTTCCGTTTCGTGCGCCATGAGCGCGACAACTTCACCGAGTATCAGCGTTTCGACGATCACTGGAATGGCCCGGCCAATGCCCAACGGCTAATCGTGCGCACGATCCCTGACAATGATGTCCGCTTGCTGGCCCTCATCAATGGCGAGGTACATCTGGCCTATGGCATCGCCTTCTCGCAGTTTGCGACGGTGGAGGCCAATGACAAGCTTGAACTCCTGACCGCGCCTAGCCTCGGCATTTCCGTGATGTCCATGAACATGGACAAGGAGCCGTTCGACGATCTGCGTGTTCGCCGGGCTGTCAACTATGCAGTCAACAAGCAACGCATCTTCGACACGGTATTCTCCGGCTACGGCCAGCGCGCCGACCAAGTGCTGCCGCCGGATTGGTTCGGTCACACCGAAGATGGCATGACCTATGACTATGATCCGGAAAAGGCCAGGCAGTTGCTGGCGGCGGCCGGATTCGAGAATGGTTTCGAGACCACGCTCATCACCTGGAACACGCCACGGCCCTATCTGCCGTCGCCACGCGACGCGGCGGCACTGATCAAGTCGGACCTTGCCCAGGTTGGCATCGATGTGGAGATCCAGACGCTTTCCTGGAGCGTCTACCGGACCGAGCGTGGCCGGGGCGGCTTCGGCATGGCGCTCGGCGGTTGGATTTCCAGCACGCTCGACCCGCATGGTATCGTCTATCCGCTCTACCATTCCGATTTCATTCGCATGAATGATTCGATCAACTGGGCACGCTGGTCGAACGAGGAAGCCGACAAACTGCTCGTCGAAGCCGGCTCCATGTATGACGAGGAAAAGCGCGACGCGCTCTACCAGGAAGTCATGCAAATCATAATGGAAGATTCGCCGTCATTGTTCCTCGCCCATCCGATCAATTCGATCGTTGCGCGCGCGGAACTGGAAGGGACATTCATCCATCCGTCCAATTGGGTGCCACTCAATCAGGTGACATTCAGCAAGGAATGATCCGACGGAAAACGACGACGCTCGTGCCAGCCGCGGGCGTCATGGGGGCGGCGTGGTGACGAGGTGCAAGCCACGCGCCTGCCGTCCGGCCACGCTGTCCGATCGCCGTAAAAGCGTTATTCTTTCAACAAGAGCCGAGCCGCGCATGAGTCTTAAGATCGCAGCGTTAGAGGCCCTGGGGGCCGATGTGGTATTGACCGAGCCGCTCGCCACGTCGTTGAAGACCTATGATCGGCTGCCCTATGTGTTTGTCCGTGTCGCGCTAAGTGATGGAACGGTTGGCGTGGGAGAAGCTCGCGAATCCATTCAGATCACTGGTGAACGCGGGGATACCATTATCAGGACGATCAACGCGGTGCTTGCGGACGCCGTGGCCGGTATGCACCCGTCCGACTTGCAAGGAATTCATGCAGCAATGGACCGGTCGATAGTCGGCAACACGGCGGCCAAATCGGCCGTCGATATGGCCGTCCATGACGCGGTCGGCAAAGCCTATGGCATCTCCGCGCAGCTGGTCATGGCGGGTGGGGCGGGCGCGCGCCTGCCCACGTCCAAGGCGATCAGTGTCGGGCCCATCGAACAGATGGTGGCGCAAGCCGAGCATTCCGTTCAGGCTGGCTTTGGCACTTTGAAGCTCAAGACCGGCATCAACGCCGTGTCTGAGCGCCTGGCCGTTTCCGCAATCCGTGCTGCGGTGGGTCCCGATGTATATCTGAAGCTCGATGCCAATCAGGGTTGGGGCCTGCAAGAGGCAAGCGCTTTTCTCTCGAGCGTGGAAAAGTTCGACATTCAGATGGTCGAGCAGCCCCTTCCAGCCTGGGATCTTGCCGGTCACGCGGCGCTGCGCGCGCGCACACCCATTCCGATCATGCTCGATGAGAGCGTTCACAGCCCTCATGACGCGACGCGGGCGATCGACGCGGGTGCCTGCGACTACCTCAATATCAAGCTGGTCAAGACCGGTGGACTTTACCCGGCCTTGAAGCTGGTGGCCGTCGCCCAGAGTGCCGGCGTGACCTGCCAGATCGGCTCGCTCGATACGACAATCGGGAGCGCGGCGGCCATTCATCTGGCGCGGGCGCGGCCGGACACAATCCGATTCGTCGAAATCAACGGCCCGACACGGCTCGAACGCGATTTTGCCACTGGCTACCACTTCAGCGAAGGCACGGTCTGGGTCGACAACGCGCCGGGACTCGGCGTCTTGCCGGACTGGGCGGCCATCGGATTTGGCCCAGAAGCGGTAGCCAAGGAGCCCGTTGAACCATGAAGATCTGCTATCTCCTGCCCGGCGTCGGCCTTGGCGAAGATGAACGCGAGCGCCGCCAGGTCATTCTCAATGCCGTGGCCTCGAGCGACGCCGTGGTTAAGGTTCACCACATCGAACGCGGCCCGCGCAGCATCCAAAGCGCCATCGACGAATTCCAGGCGATGCCGGAGGTGCTCAACTGGATTATCGCGCGCAACGAAGATTTCGATGCATTCATCATTGGCTGCGCCGGCGATACCGGCCTTGAGGGCGTGCGCGAGCAATCCAAAAAACCCGTTGTCGGGCCGGGCGAGGCATCCATTCTCTTGGGCGCCATCGGCGACAAGCGGTTTTCAACGCTGACGATTTCCTTGGAGCGGGCGCGGTTGAAACGACGCCTGGTGCGTGAGGCGGGTCTTGCCGAACACCGCCTGGTCTCAAGCCACTCTATGGGAATTGCGGTTCTCGATCTTTACAAGGATCTCGATCACACCCAGGCGCGATTGGTGGAAATCCTGAAAGACGCCCGGGCCAATGGCGCCGAGACGATGCTGATTGGCTGTATGTCCGTGGCCTTCATGGAACCGCGCCGGCTTGCTGAGGCGTCGGCCGAAGCGAATCTGCCTTTGGTCAATCCGATCGTCTGCGCCGTCAAACTGGCGGAGGCGTTGATAGCGATGCGGAACTATGGCAAGGCGGCTTGAGCGGCTGGCCGGAAAACGAGGAACGGTGCGGTGCGCATTGAGCACGATATGGCTGCAACGCGGACACCGGGCGGCATCATTGGCCGGCATTCGCGAATTGTTGCGGGCCCTTGTTGGGCGAAAACCCGCCGCCTTCGGCCTCGGCGTGATCTGCGTTCTGCTGTTTTGCGCCGTCTTTGCCGACTTTTTGGCGCCTTATCCGCCTGATCAGTACACCGACGCGGTGTCTGTGCCGCCGAGTTGGGCCCATCCTTTCGGTGTCGATCATTTGGGGCGCGATATTCTTAGCCGCGTCATCCATGGCGCGCGCATTTCGCTGTGGGTTGGGCTGCTGGCCGTTGGCATCTCGCTGACCGTGGGCGTGACCATCGGCCTGGTCGCCGGCTATTTCGGCGGTGTCATCGACAATGTCATCATGCGTATCATGGACATTATGATGTCCCTGCCATACGTGCTTTTAGCCATTTTGATTGCTGCCGTGCTGGGACCGTCGCTTGAAAACGGTATTCTGGCGATTGGGATCGTCCGAATACCGCGATTTGCGCGCTTGGCCCGAGGTTCTACGCTTTCGGTGCGTACGCTCACTTACGTGGAAGCTTCCCGTGCGATCGGCGCGCCGCACCAGCGCATCATCCGCAAGGACATCCTGCCCAATATTGCCGGACCGATTATCGTTTATTCGACGATGAGTTTGGGAGACGCCATCTTGGCGGCTGCCGTGCTCAGCTTTTTGGGGTTGGGAGCGCAGCCGCCCATTCCCGAATGGGGGGCGATGCTTAACGAGGCGCAAGTCTACCTGATCAACTCACCCTATATGTCGATTTTCCCTGGGCTGGCGATTTTCCTCACAGTCCTTGCCTTCAACCTCGTGGGCGATGGATTGCGCGACATTCTCGACCCAAAAACGCGCCGCTGAGAAGCTAAGTGTCGGATAGGTGACGGGAAGGAAGGGGGCGAGCGGGCTTGTCCATTTGGCGAGGCGCCAGAAAGGTGTTTCCAGCTGATCTGAGCCTCGACAATTCCATCAATCGCGGGGAAAACCCGTCGGTCCGAGGAAATGGGCATCTGAACTCGGCGAAGCGGACGTTGGGACAAGGCTTGCTTGGCTAGAGGGAGGCCAATTGTCCGGGGCCACAAACCAACACAGTTTCAGACTGTTTTCGTGACCTTGCTGAGGCCCGGCGG
>JANQJG010000155.1 GCA_028281785.1 Rhodospirillales bacterium | reverse complement strand
GACGCAAGGTCCTAATTGGTGTTGGAGCTCTGTCCATGATCTCGCCGCTTTTTGCCGCCTCGGCGGCGGCGTCCTGGCAAACGGCATCGCCGGAGGATGTCGGGTTCGCCGAGGGGCTCGGCGAGAAGCTGGACGCCGGCATACGATCCGGCCTGCTGCGCGGCCTTCACGCGGTGTTGGTCGTGCGCGCGGGCAAGCTGGTTCTGGAGCGCTATTATGAGGGGCCGGACGAGAATTGGGGCCGTCCGCTCGGCCAGGTCACGTTCGGTCCGGACACGCTGCATGATCTGCGATCGGTGACGAAGAGCATCGTCGGCCTTGTTTATGGGATTGCGCTCGATCGCGGTCTGGTTCCGCCGCCCGAGGCGCCTCTTCTCGAACAATTTCCGGAGTATGCCGATCTGGCCGCCGATCCCGAGCGGGCGGCGCTGAAAGTCGGGCATGTGCTGACGATGACGCTGGGAACGGAGTGGAACGAGCAGATTCCCTACACGGATCCTAGAAATAGCGAAATCATGATGGAGAACGCCGAGGACCGGTACCGCTTCATTCTCGACCAGCCGATCGTGGCGCCTCCGGGGACGCGCTGGATCTACAACGGCGGTTGTACGGCTCTGCTCGGCCGGCTCATCGAAAAGGGATCGGGCAAGACGCTTCCCGAGTTCGCGTCAGAGGCCCTGTTTGCCCCGCTGGGGATATCAGAGTTCGAATGGGCGCGCGGCGGTGACGGCGCGTATTCGGCCGCGTCCGGGCTTCGCCTGCGGCCGCGTGACCTGGCGCGGATCGGGGAGCTTGTAATCGGCGAAGGAAAGTCGGGCGACCGGCGGGTCGTGCCGGCCGGGTGGCTCGCGGACTCCTTCCGGCCCGTGATCGCGACCGGTTTTGGCGTCGACTACGGGCAGCACTGGTATACGGGAGAGACCGAGGTTACGGCTCTTGACGGCCCGCAGAGATGGATCGGCGGCTTCGGCAATGGCGGGCAACGGCTTTGGCTCATGCCGTCGGCGGCGCTCTGCGCGGTGATCGTGGCCGGGAACTACAACACGCCTGACGACTGGGTGTTTCCGACGCGGATCTGGCGCGAAATCGTGCTGCCCAACCTGCACGAAACATGAGACGCGACCCGGCGGGCACATAAGCGCGGCATTGTTCAGGGTGATGTGAAACATGAAGAAACTCTCATTTGTTTTTGTCTTGATTTGGGGGTTCTTTGGTTGGCCGACGTTGGTCGAGGCCGCCGAAGCGGCAAAAGGGCCACCCGTCCTGACGGTCATCGGGGCGGTTTCGGAATCCAACCGGTCCGCCTTCGATGCCTTTGACGACGCCTTCCTGAACTTCCATGGAAAGGAATTCGAGAAAGCCTTTGTTTTCGATCGTGCGGCGCTGGAGGCGCTTTCCCAAGTGAGCGTCACGGCCCGGGCAGAGGGATGGCCGAAAAGCGTCGTTGCCAAGGGACCGCTGCTGAAGGACCTCATGGACGCCGCCGGGGTTCCGCCCACAGCGCAAATCGCGCTGATGGCCCTCGACGGCTATGTGGCCGAGCTGGAGAGCGCCGACCGCGCCGGCAAGGAGTGGGTGCTGGCGATCGAGGTCGACGGGAAGCCGCTGGGCGTCGGCGGGCGGGGACCGGCCTGGCTGCTCCATGACACTGGCGACGGTGCGGTCACGGAAGAGGAAGAAGCTCGATGGGTGTGGTCGGTCTTTCTGATCGAGGTGAAAAAATAGATCAGCGTGGATCGACCGCGACTTTCTCCCAGTTCTCCAAACGGATGGTAACGTCGGAGGGTGAGGCGCGGCCTTCGGCGTCAATCCATACGGGCTCGCCCAGCAGCTTCATCTCGCGAATGCCGAGCGCGGGGAAGTCGAGCCCCATGGAGTGCGCCACCGCCACCCGCGCGCCCGGTTTCGGGTTGAGTGCGGGCCGGATCTCCCGCTCGCCGAGCTTGAGGTGGTGCGCGATATCCCATTCCTGGAGGACGCCGTCTTGGCGGGTGACCACCCAGCAATGCATGTCGTCGCAGCGTCCGGCCTTCTCGGCCGGAAAGAAATAGCCCGTCACATAGCCGGCCTCGTATCCGGCCGCGCGCAGAGACGCGATCAGATAGGTGTTGATGTCGATGCAGGACCCTTCGGTCATGCCGCAGAGCGCGGGGACGTTGTCCGCGCCGTCGTAGAAACGGGTCTCGGGGTGGCCATAGGTGAACTTCGCGGCCACGTCGTTGACCACGGCCGTCAGGCCGGCGCCGCCGCCGCCCGCTGCCGCGGCGACGCAACGCGCGTCCTCGATGAGGGCGTGTGCCGCGCGGGTGTAGCGGTTGGCGCGGTGCACGAAAAGGGACTGCGGATAGTCCGGGCCGCCCGCGACGAAGCCATAACGAAAGGTCACGGGAGAATCGTCGAGCGGCGAGGCCAGCGCGGCGGCCTGACCGGTCCCGGACTCGCCGATCAGGGTGAACGGTGCGCCCTCGACCGCGAAGCTCACCGGGCTGGAGTGCGGCGTCGCCAGCCCGACCGGCGCGAGGAGGCGGCTGCCGGCGCGCCCCTCTGGCGCCACGGTGACGGACAGCGTGACCGGCAGGCGATCCGAAAGCGTACCCGGTTCAAGTCGTGTCACTCCCCACCCCCTCGTTGTCCTCGGTTCTCATGACGCGTTGAAGCGGCCGACCCTAGCAGACAATCATGACGGTTCGGGGACAGCGCGCCCTATTCCGAGGATTGGGCTTCGAGGAGGGTGTCGAAGAGGTCGGTCAGGGAGGTGACGACGCGGTCGGCCTCGGGGAACCAGAGCTCTTCGTATTGCGGCCAAGCGACAACCTGGAGCCCCGCGGCCTTTGCCGATTGGACCCCCGGCGGAGAGTCCTCGATGGCGAGGCAGGCGGACGGATGGAGCCCGAGCCGCCGGCAGGCCAGGATATAGGGCTCGGGATCGGGCTTGGAGCGGGCGACATCGTCGCGGCTGATGGCGAACTCGAAGCGGTCGCGGAGGGGAAACCGCGAGAGGTTGGTCTCGACGGTCTGTCTTGCGCCGCCTGAGACGCAGATCTGGCGGGTGCCGAGGCGGTGCAGGCGATCGACCGCCTCGACCGTGCCGTCCCGGGGAACGAGGCGTTCCGCGTGACGCTGGTAGTGGTCGCGGATCGCCGCACTCCAAGTCTCCCGGGAAAGCGGCATCTCAGCCCGCTGGGTGAGGAAATCCCACACGGCCGGAAGACCCATGCCGAGAAAGGTGGTCTCGTCGATGTCTTCGATGTCGGGGCCATGTTCGCGGAGGGTAGCGAGCAGCGACTGCGTGTGCAGGGGTTCGGAGTCGACGAGGGTGCCATCGATGTCCCAGGCAACGGCGGCGATTTCTTGCATTGTTCAGATCCGATCGATGAGGTGGATGAAGGAGCCGGCGACCGATCCACGGCGCAGGCCGACGGGACCGAGATCCGCGCCGAGACCGTCGCGGGCGTGGAAGAAGGGCTCGGCCCCGCCTTCGCGCTGGATCGTGGCGTAGTGGAACTCGTGACCTCGGAGGCGGTTTCCCGCCGCGCCCAGGGGGCCGGACTCCGCGAGCGTCACCTCGCGATAGCCGAGATGGAGGCGGCGGACGGCGAAGGAGGTGGCCAGGGGCAGCAGGCCGGCCATGGCATGGGTGACGCCCTCGGCGTCGGTGAGGGTTTCGCCGAGGACCATGTAGCCACCGCATTCGCCATGGATGGGGGTGCCGGCCTGGGCCGCGCTGCGCAGGCCGTCGAGGAAGCCTGTGTTGGCGGCGAGGCGGGCGGCATGCAGCTCGGGATAGCCGCCGGGAAGGAAGATCGCGCCGGCCGCCGCGTCCGGCGCCTCGTTCGCGAGTGGCGAGAAGGGCAGGAGGCTCACGCCGGCCTCGCGCCAGGCGCGAAGGAGATGGGGGTAGACGAAAGCGAAGGCGGCGTCCTCGGCGATGGCAAGGCGGCGGCCCGCAAGGAGGGGCGGTGGAGCCGGCGCGGCGGCGCGGTCGGGCGCGGTGGCGAGCCGGATAAGGGCGTTAACATCAAGATGCTCGGCCAAAAGGTCGGCGGCGCGATCGAGAAAACCGTCGAGATCGGGATGCTCGACCGCCTGCACGAGGCCGAGGTGACGGCTCGGCAGCTCGAACGCCGCGTTTCTCGGCACTAGGCCCAGGAGCGGAAGATCTATAGGAGCAACGGCCCGCTCCAGAGCCCGCGCGTGGCGGGGGCTGGCGACGCCGTTGAGGATCAGCCCGGCGACGCGGACGCTCGGGCGGTAGGTGGCAAAGCCGTGGATCAGGGCGGCGACGCTCGCCGCCTGCCCGCGGACGTCGACGACGAACAGGACGGGCCAGCCCGTGCGCTCGGAGATGTCGGCGGTGGACGCCGTGCCGTCGGGGGCGCCGTCGAACAGGCCCATGACGCCCTCCCCGAGGACAAAATCCGCGTCCTCGGCCAGCCAGGTCGTGATCGCCTCGAAACTCTCCCGGCCCATGGCCCAGCCGTCGAGGCTGAAGCAGGGACGCCCAGCGGCAACGGTGTGGAAGACGGGATCGATATAGTCCGGGCCGGTCTTGAAGGCGGCCACGCGCCGGCAGCGCCGCCGCAGCAACCTGAGCAGCGAGGCTGTGAGAACCGTTTTCCCGGAATGGGAGGCGGGGGCGGCAAGGATGAGGCCGGGGACAGCGGTCATACCGCTAGGTAACACAGAGACGGAATCGAACCTAGGGCCTGTTGACCTTCAGCACATCGGTCTGGCTGGCGTCGAAAACCCGCCAGTTCCAGAAGCGAGGACGAAGGACATGCCGGGCATATTCGAGGACGAGCGACGCCGAAATGGCGGGGTTTCGCCCAGCCCCTCCGGGGTTCGGCCAAAATCGCCGCGGACGGTGTCGAGGATGCTCGAAAGTGGCCGGCACTTCCTTGCGCTTCTCTCCTTGTCCGCGACGATTTTGGTCTCGAACCAGATCGATGCGGTAACTGTCCACAGGCCCTAGCACTTCTTCCGCAACAGAGCTGCGCCGGACAAAAAAAGGGGGCCGCCGAAGCGGCCCCAAGTCTGCTCTTGAGGGAAGATCGGATAGGGGGGTAACAAGCATCACATGAGGATGACGTACTCTCGCATTTCAGACTGAGAGCCCGGAAACGCCAGACCCGTCGAATTGCCAAAGGCCACAACCATTTGCCCAAGCAAACCGGAGGTCATTCGCGTTTGTCCTACCGTCACCACCATCATGCTACACCCTCCGGAATGTTGCTCGGCCCAATGGGCGGGCCGTCAACAATGGGGAGTTTGTCCCTTTTTCAAGGGGTTGCATGTGACGACAGTCACAGGAACGCATTTTTCTTAAAATTATTCGCGTAAGTGCCGCAAAGGGGCCGTCAGAGGCCGCGAACCTCCTCCACCATGTCGCTCAAGCGTTCGACATCGTGGACGACGAGCGCTTCCTTTGTGCGCTCGAGAATGCCCTGGCGCGCGAGGTCGTTGAGCACGCGGGCCACCGTCTCCCGGGTGGTGCTGACGCGGCTCGCGATTTCCGAATGGAGGGGAATGGGCGTAATCGAGGCGATGTTCTCGTCGCCCGCCTGCTCACGCGCCTGACGCAGGATTTCGGCCTGTACGCGGTTGTTCGCGGCGAGCGTGCTGAGATCCATGATGCGCTCGGTCGAGGCGCGGACAATACGGGCCAGCCGCGTCATCAGCTTGAGGGCGATCGAGGGATGGCGCTGGACGACATCGAGGAAATGACGGTAGGGAAGCGCTACCACCAGGCTGTCCTCGATCGCCATGACGGCCGCCGACCGGGGTTCCCCGTCGATGGTCGCCAGCTCCCCGAAATGGCCGCCCGCGGCGACATCGTCCAACGTCACCTCGCGGCCGGACAGCGAGAAATTGACGACCCGAACCCTGCCGCGCACGACGAAGAAGATGTCCCGCGTCTCGGAATGCCGGTCGATGATCTGCGTGCCGGCGGCAAAGGTTTTGTACCGGCACACCTCTTCGACCTCCGCCAAGTCCTCGGGCGAAAGATCGCTCATCAGTTCGACGTTTTTCAGCAGCCTTGGCTCGGCCGAGGCCCCTGCCGTTCGAGCTTCAGTCAAGTCCGCCACGCCGGTTCGACGAACCGGCCCCCGTCAGATGTCGGCGCATTCTACATCGATGCGCGCCGCATGGCGAGAGCGCCACGCAAGATTCATACGCCTCGCCGGAATTTCGACGGTTCCATGCCGAGGGCGCCGAGGACATCCGTCAGACGACGACCGCCACGCCGCCGCGCCGTGGGTCGCCCGCGCCCTCGAAACGCCCGGTCGCGGGATCGAACAGAACGCAGTGGGTGCCGCCGAAGAACATGTTGGGCGCCTCCCAGCGCTCGATCTCCGGAAAGTGTTCGGCGAGGCCGGCCAGCTCGGCTTCGGCGAAGCCGGGCTCGACGCTGAGGAGTTGGTCTTCGAGATGAATGCGCGGGCGGTTCACCGAGTCCTCCAGCGGCACGCCTTCCTCCAGCCGGTGCAGAAGAACCTGAAGGAGGGCCGTGCGGATGCGCTTCGAGCCGCCCGAGCCCAGCGCCTCGACACCCCCCGAGCCATGCAGCACGAGACTCGGCGCCATCATCGAGCAGAGCCGCGTATCGGAGGGCCACCGATAGAACCCCTGGGGATTGATGTCTTCCTCGCCGAGCATGTTGTTCATCATGATCCCGGTTCCGGGAAGGATATAGGTGGCGCCCTCGCCGTTGGTGACGGTGAGGCTGGCGGCATTGCCGCCGCCGTCGATGACGCTGATCTGCGTGGTGCCGCGCATCGCCGTTGGCTTGCCGAGGATCTGCGCGCGGTAGGCGGCAACGAATTCCGGGCTCAGGATAGCCTGGGAGGCGCCGGCCGCCGCCATCCGCAACTCGCTCTCGACGCGCGCCTTGTTGGTGAGGGCCATGGCCGTCGCCAGCCGTTCGAGATAGGCGGCGCTGCCGAAGCCGAGCTTGGCGAGGCCGGTGCCGCGCAAGAGCTGCAGGCCGAATGCGATAAGAATCCCGCCGGCCGAGGGGGGCGGGTTGGTCATGACCCGCGCGCCGTTGACCGCGACGTTCAAGGGCGTACGCAGCGCCACCTCGTAACGCTCCAGATCGGCGCGGGTGAGCTGGCCGCCCCCCGAGCGGCAGTCCGCGACCAGCTTCTCCGCCAGCCCACCCCGATAGAACAGAACCTCGCCCTCGCGGCACAGGGCCTCCAACGTATCGGCGAAGTCGGGAAGGACGAGGTCTTCGTCGGCGGTCATCGGCCGCCCGGACCGGACCGAGCTGCCGAAGGCGGCGCGGCAGGCCGCGTTTGCCGTGAAGATCGGGGCCACGATCTCCAGGATCGAGGCCTGCATGGCGTTGACGGGACAGCCCTCCCGCGCGAGGCCGGCGGCGTGCTCGACGATCCGCGTCATCGGCAGGGAGGCCAGATCCCGGTGGACGCGGAACAGCCCCTTGACCATGCCCGGCGTGGCGATGGCGCCCATGCCGACATGGAACTCCTGCTGCGCGGTGCCGAAATCGGCGAGCACCGGGTGAAGGTCGATCTCGGCCGCGCCGAGCGGTTTGAGCGGCGTCTGCGGAAAGAAGTCATAGACCACGGGATCACGGCCGGCCGGCCGGGCCATGAGGAACCCGCCGCCGCCGAGCGAGGCAAGCACGGGTTCGGCGATGCAGGCCGTGCACAAGCCGGCCAGAACGGCATCGAAGGCGTTGCCCCCATCCTCCAGGATTTGCGCGGCGGCACGAGCGGTTTCGGGATGCCCCGCGGCGATGACCCCCCTTTGCTTCATGGCCCCTTTATACTGGTTTCCCGCGCGGTTCACAGGGTGACAGGCGGTGTTTCCCACGGAATTTCAGGCCCATGTCTTCATACCGGGCCCGGAAGCGCCATATTCATCGGAGGATGAGAATCCGCCTATTGCCCATTCTGTGCCTGATGAGCACCCTCTTCCCCGTGTCGCAGACCGACGCCGAGGCCGTTTCCGCGAGTTGCGTCCCTCCCGGCGTCTGGATGGACCCCGCCTCGCGGACGCAAATTTCCGCCGACACGGCGATCGCCCGCCTTTCGGAAAAAGCTGCGGTCCTGATCGGGGAGTCGCATACGAGCGCGGCCGACCACCGCTGGCAGCTTCAGCTCCTCGCCGCGCTGCAGGGCCGACGCCCGGGGATGACCATCGGTTTCGAGTCGTTTCCACGGAGCGTGCAGCCGGCGCTCGATCGCTGGGTGGCCGGGGATTCCACGCCCCACCGGTTCATGATCGACTCCCGATGGGCGGAGGTCTGGGGATACGACGTGGGCCTGTACATGCCGCTCTTCCACTTCGCCCGCATGAACCGGCTTCCCATGGCCGCCCTCAATGTCGAGCGCCGTCTGGTCTCCCGGGTCGGCGACGAGGGCTGGTCCGCGATCCCCGCCGGTGACCGCGAGGGTCTGACCGACCCGGCCCCGGCGCCGGCCGCGTATGTGAGCCGGCTCGCGGAGGTCTATGCCCAGCACCGGGAGGAGCCGGCGGAGACTCCGCCGACGCTCCAGGACGACGTTTTTCGGCGGTTCGTCGAGGCGCAGCTGACCTGGGACCGGGCCATGGCCGAGGCGATCGCGACCGCCGGCGAACGCAACCCGGGGAATCTGATCGTTGGAATCATGGGCCGCGGTCATCTCGAATACGGATACGGTGTGCCCCATCAGCTCGCCGATCTCGGAACGACGGAGGTAGCCGTCCTGTTGACATGGACCAGCGACCGCCCGTGTTCGGATCTTGTCGGCGCGGACGGAACACCCGTGGCCGACCTGGTTTTCGGCCTCGACCCCGAGGCCGCAGAAGCCGCGCCCCGCGGCCCCCGGCTGGGCGTGACGCTGAGCTCGATGGACAAGGGCGTGCGGATCGATTCGGTTCTCGAGGGCAGCATCGCCGAGGCCGCCGGGCTGGAGGTGGGCGATATCGTCATCGAAGCGGCCAGTGAAGCGATTCGCCGGCCGGGCGAGCTTGCCGCGATCGTGCGGCGGCAGGCGCCGGGTACCTGGCTGCCGCTCACGGTCGCACGTTCGGGTGGTGAGATGGAAATCATCGCCAAGTTTCCGGCGCGGCCGCACCCGCCCATGCCGGGCCCCTCGCCCCATTCGCGCGAAAGATGACCCGAACGTGAAACAGACCCTTTATTGACACTGGCGACCCCCCGGCCCATCCTCTAGGGAAACAGCGATCCCATTCGCGACCGCAGACCTCCGGCCCTATACGACCCTAACCGCTGGCGGAGCCCTGACATGCGTTCTCTCGGACTGCTCCTTTCGGTCCTTTTTCTGCTTTGCGGAAATCCGGCCGCCGCTCAGGACGCCGGGGAAGGACTGCTCAACGCCGTTTCCTATCGGATCATACCCGCCGATGCCCCGGTGGCCGTTCGAACCCTCGACAATGTGGAGAGCAATCTGATCCTCGTGGAGGAATTCGAGCGCGCGTTGGAGGCGCGCGGACATCCCGTCTCGGAAGACGCCGATATCGTCCTCACCTTCGAAGTCCAAGACGTGCCCGGATCCTATGCGAGCAACGAGTCGCGATACGTGCTCGAATTCCAGGGGCGCAACGCCACCGGCGATGACGATGTTGCCCGGGCGCGCGTCAACATTTTCGACAGCGATCGCGGCGGGCTGATCAACAGGGGGCGCGGCGGGGATACCAGCATCGTCACGCCAAGCCAGAACCGTCTTGACGTCACCATCGAGGATCGCGCCGAGCGACGGAGACTTTGGCACGGTTGGGCGGTGACGAGGGCCGCGGAGGCCGAAAGCCTTTCCGTGACCCGAGGCATGGTGCCGGTGCTGGCCGAGCATATCGGGCAGACGGTTCGGCAGAAGACCTTCCAGCTTCCGTAGAGCAGTCCCAGTCAGGACGGTTCCATTTGGTTCGATAATGCTCTAAACGGTGCGGCCGTGGGCCGGGCGTTCGAGCGCCGGTTTCCATCGACCCCACGATCAGGGGTCTCGACACCAACGCATGAGAATGGGAGCAGACGCGTCATGGCCAATGCCGCCGTCGTGGGCGCCCAATGGGGCGATGAGGGAAAAGGCAAGATCGTCGACTGGCTGTCCGAACGCGCCGACGTGGTGGTTCGGTTCCAGGGCGGACACAATGCCGGACACACGCTGGTCATCGATGGCGTGACCTATAAATGCAGTGCCCTGCCCTCGGGCATCGTGCGGCCGGGCAAGCTGGCCATCATCGGCAACGGGGTCGTGCTCGATCCCTGGGCATTGATCGGCGAGATCGAGGAAATGAAGGCGCTGGGCGTGGCGATCACGCCGGAGAATCTGCTGATCGCCGAGAACACCCCCCTCATCCTGCCCGTTCACCGCAATCTCGATCAGGCGCGGGAACGGGCGCTGGGCAACGCCCGCATCGGCACCACGGGGCGCGGCATCGGCCCGGCCTACGAGGACAAGGCGGGGCGTCGGGCGATCCGCGCCGGCGACCTCTCCGAACCGGACGTGCTGGCCGACAAGGTCGCGGTTCTGCTGCTCCACCACAACGCGCTGCTGCGCGGTTTCGGGATGCCCGAACTCGACCGCGACGAGGTGATTGCCGAGCTCGAAGGCATCGCGCCCAAGATCCTCCCCTTCGTGGGAGTGGCCTGGCGGACGCTCGACGAGGCCCGGCGCGCCGGCCGGCGCATCCTCTATGAGGGCGCGCAGGGCGCCCTGCTGGACATCGATCACGGCACCTACCCCTTCGTCACCTCCTCGAACACGGTGGCCGGCCAGGCCGCGACCGGTTCCGGCCAGGGCCCGGGCGCCATCGAATACGTGCTGGGAATCGCCAAGGCCTACACGACGCGGGTCGGCGCCGGGCCATTCCCGACCGAGCTCGAGGATCAGATCGGGATCACGCTCGGCGAGCGCGGACGGGAGTTCGGCACGGTGACGGGACGGCGGCGGCGCTGTGGCTGGTTCGACGCCGTGCTGGTTCGCCAGTCGGTCAAGGTCAACGGCATCGACGGCATCGCCCTGACCAAGATGGACGTGCTGGACGGCCTGCCCGAGCTGAAGGTCTGCACGGGGTACCGGCTGGACGGGGAGACGCTCGACCATTTCCCCGCGTCCTCGGTCAAGCAGGCGCGGGTGGAGCCCGTCTACGAGGTCATGGAGGGCTGGAGCGAAAGCACGCAGGGCGCGCGCTCCTGGGCGGATCTTCCGGCGACGGCGGTGAAGTATGTGCGCCGCATCGAGGAGCTGATCGAGGCGCCCGTGGCCCTGCTGTCGACGAGCCCCGAACGCAAGGACACCATTCTGGTCCACGATCCCTTTGCCGACTAACCTGGGCTAAGCCGCAAGGATCCCGCGCGCCGGCCGGCCCGTCAGGGGGGAGGAGAAGATGAACCGGATCGATCTCGACGGCCGCAACGCCATCGTCACCGGCGCGGCCAAGGGCATTGGCTATGCCGCGGCCGAGCGCTTCCTGGACTCGGGCGCCAAGGTCAGTCTTTGGGATTTCAACCGCGAGGCGCTGGATAACGCAGCCGAGCGACTGGCCGCCAAGGGCGAGGTCCAGGCCGTCCATGTCGACTGCGGCGACGAGGACGCGGTCGCGGCGGCGATGCGGGAAACCGCGGACCGGTTCCCGGCCATCGACATTTTGATCGCCAATGCCGGCGTCGCCGGGATCGTGAAGCCGGCCTGGGAATACACAATGGATGACTGGCACCATCTGATGCGGAACGACCTGACCAGCGTCTTCCTGTGCTGCCGCGCGGTGGTGCCGGGCATGATCGAACGCGGCTACGGGCGGATCGTGATCGTCTCCTCGATCGCCGGGATGGAAGGAGCGCCCGGCAACGGCGCCTATGCCGCGGCCAAGGGCGGCGCCATCACCTACGCCAAGACGCTGGGCAAGGAGCTGGCCAAGACCGGGGTCATGGTCAACTGCTCCGCGCCCTCGGGAATCGACACGCCGCTGCTCGGCGACATAACGCCGGAGTACATGGAAACGGTGACCTCGAAGATGCCCATCGGCCGGCTGGGGACCGCCGAGGAAGTGGCCGCGCAGATCGCCTGGCTGGCCTCGGAGGAGTGCTCGTTTTCCACCGGCGCCGTGTACGACACCTCCGGCGGCCGCGCGGTATACTAGTGGTTCGATCGTGACGCTTGGTACCCGAGCGTCACGTGAATCGAACCACAGAATCTATGAACCCCGTGGTGCTTCCGCCGAAACGGATGGGTACC
>JANQJG010000173.1 GCA_028281785.1 Rhodospirillales bacterium | reverse complement strand
GGCTGGTGGCTCGGGTCGATAATCCTTGCTCAGACCGAGGGGCGCGGGTACGAGAGGGCGCGCGGAATGAACAAGGAACCGAAACGGGTGCATATCCATCTCGATGTCGTTGGAGGGCTGGCGGGCGATATGTTCGTCGCCGCCATGCTGTCGGCGCGCCCCGATCTCACGGAGGGGGCGTTGGCGGCGATGCGGGCGGCGGGACTTCCCGACGGCTGCCGCCCGGTCGTGTCGGAGTACGGCCACCACGGGCTTGTCGGCAACCGCTTCGTTCTCGAGATCCCCGCCGAGGAAGAGCGCGCGCCCCGCAGCTTCGCCGACTTTCGAAAGATGGTGGAAGGCGCTGCCCTCGAGCCGCGCGTTAGAACGCGTGCGATCGACATCCTTCGCCTCCTCGCCGAGGCGGAGTCGCGGGTCCACGGAAAGCCGGTGGACGACGTCGTGTTCCACGAGATCGGCGACTGGGACACGCTGGCCGATGCCGTTGGCGCGGCCTATGTGATCGACGCCTTGCGCGGCGCCGGCTGGTCGGCTTCGTCCCTGCCTATGGGTTCCGGGCGGGTGGAGACGGCCCACGGATCGCTGCCCGTTCCGGCGCCGGCCACGGCCGAACTTCTGAAAGGGTTCGAGCTGTTCGACGACGGCGTTCCGGGCGAGCGGATCACGCCGACCGGCGCCGCCATCCTCAAACATCTCGGACCGCGGCAAGGAGGACCTGCGACGCCCCTCCCTTTGTCCGGTACGGGGAACGGTTTCGGCGGGCGGCACCTGCCGGGCGTGCCCAACGTCCTGCGCGTGCTCGTTTTCGGTGAGGCCGCGTCCGAGGGCCAGGAGACGCCGGAGGAGGTTGCCGTCATCGCCTTCGAGATCGACGATCAGACGTCCGAGGACCTGGCGGTCGCCCTTGACAAGCTGCGGGCCCGGAACGACGTTTTGGACGTGCTGCAATTCGCGGCGTTCGCCAAAAAGGGTCGCATGGCGGCGGCGGTTCAGGTTCTCTGCCGTCCCGAGGCCGTGGCTGCCGTGGCTGCGGCATGTTTCGCCGAAACAACCACGATCGGCCTGCGTTGGTACCGGGTCCGACGGATCGTGCTGCGCCGGCGGGTTGAGGAGATCGAAGGTATCGGGGTCAAGGTGATCGAGCGTCCGGGGGGGCGCACGGCCAAGGCCGAGATGGACGATCTCAAGACGCATGCGGGCGGCCATTCCGGCCGACATGCGGCCCGCCGGGACGTAGAGACGAAGGCCTTGGCCCAACAGAGGAGAGAGGTCGAAGAGACATGATGGAAGCAATTCCCGGGGAGTTGGAAGGGCTGAACGCCGTGCTCGGCGATATTGGCCATTTGGCGGTCGCTGTCAGCGGCGGCGTCGATAGCCTGACCCTCGCCCAGGCCGCGCATCGGCGCCTGGGAGCGGATGCCGAAATGATCCACGCCGTCTCCCCGGCAGTGCCGGTGGAGGCCACGGCGCGCACGCGGACCCTCGCCGAGCGCGAGGGTTGGGCGTTGCGTCTGGTGGATGCCGGTGAGTTCGACGACCCCAACTATCTCGCAAATCCGGTCAACCGGTGTTTCTTCTGCAAGTCCGCCCTCTATGGGTCGCTCAGCCGCCTGACCGACCGGGCCGTTGTCTCCGGTGCCAACACCGATGATCTCGGCGACTACCGGCCCGGCATGGAGGCTGCATCGAACAACGGCGTCCGCCATCCCTTTATCGAGGCCGGCATCGATAAGCGCGGCGTGCGCGCCATTGGCAGGGTCTTGGGACTCGGCAGCTTGGCCGATCTCCCGGCCTCGCCCTGCCTCTCCAGCCGCATCGAGACCGGAATAACGGTTACCTCGGAGGCTTTGGAGTTCGTTCATGCGGTGGAGTCCCGGGTCGCGGCTTGGCTCGCCGAGCGGGGCGGTTTCCCGGGCGCCGTCCGTTGCCGTATTCGCCGTGAGGGCGCGGCCGTCGAGTTGGACACCGCCAGCCTCGAACTTCTCTCGCAGGAGCAAGCCCGGGGCTTGCACGAGGAGGTCGACCAAATGGCGGCGTCGCGCGGCTACGTCAGCCCGGTTCCCTTCGAGCCCTATCGCATGGGCAGCGCGTTCCTGAAGGATGCCGCGTCATGACCGTGGACGCGGTACTCGACCTTGAGCGGCGGGAGCGGATCGGTCTGACGGAGGCTATCCTCTGTCCGGGCAAAACGACCAAACAGATCACCGATATCTGCGCCAGCGTGAACACGGAGCGGCAGCCCTTATTGCTCACCCGCCTGAGCCCCGAGGCCTTCGAGGCTCTGCCCAAGGATCTGCGGGCCTCGCTCGACTACGATGATTTGTCTGCGACCGCCATCCTCGGCAAGCTTCCGCCGGCCAAAGGACCAGCACGGATTGCCATCGTGACGGCCGGCACCTCCGATCTCGAGGCCGCTCGCGAGGCGGCGCGGACCCTCGCCTGCTATGGCGAG
This sequence comes from Rhodospirillales bacterium, assembly GCA_028281785.1. GTDB lineage: Bacteria > Pseudomonadota > Alphaproteobacteria > Rhodospirillales > Shumkoniaceae > JANQJG01. The sequence continues at coordinate 4,700 of JANQJG010000173.1, read as the reverse complement.
GCGGTGACGGAGATCGCGGATGTCGGGGTTGCCGGGCTGTGGCGCATTCTGAAGCGGGTCGACGATTTGCGGGCCCATCCGGTCGTTATCGTCGTCGCGGGGATGGACGGCGCGCTGCCGTCGGTGGTCGGCGGCCTGGTGTCCAGCGCTGTTATCGCGGTCCCGAAATCGACAGGTTATGGCGCCGCCCAGAAGGGCGAGACGGCGCTGCGGTCGGCCTTGTCGAGCTGCGCGCCGGGCGTCCTCGTCGTCAACATCGACAACGGCTATGGCGCCGCCTGCGCGGCGCTGAGAATTCTGGGCGCGCGAGCGAGGTCTGGCTAGGCGCTTCGTAGAACTTCGCGGACCTATGGCTCAGCTCGTCTGGGCGGGATGGTGCATGGGCACCACGTAAGGGCCCTCAGGAATCACGGCGACACGCGGGTCCCCGTGCCGGGCCACGCTTTCGCGTACCGCCTGGGCGGGGCAAGGCACCATGTTGACGCCCGTGATCGCCCGCTCCTCGGCGCTTAGATTCTCCGTGTAGAGGTGGATGGCGCCGACCCGTTCGGCCTTGATCTGATATTCCGTCTGCCACTCGTCGACGGCGGCGTGACGCTTCTCAAGCAGGCTGTCGATGAAAGCCTCGCGCCCCAGGGCCACGAGGCGGCGTTGCGCGTCAACGTACTCCGGCGAGCCGAAGCCCTCCGAAACTTGGGAGACCACCACGATATCGCCGCCGGGGTTGAGGATATCGATGGGAGACACCATGCCCTTGACCGTCTGATAGTAGGTCCGATCAAGGGGGTAGCCGGCACTGCTGGTGAGAATGGTCGAGAAGCGCTCCGGAACCTGGACGACCGCGTAGTCGCGGACGAAGTCGACGGCGGCCAGATGACTCCTCTCGATTTCTCCGAAATTCACGAAGGCGAGCCGGCGGCGATCGTCGATCACGGCGTTGACCGCGTAGACCTCGCCGAGCTTGTGCACGATCTCCAGCTGTTCCTCGTGCAGCGGATTGCCCTCTAGCACCAGATTGGCCGCGTTGGGATGCTCCATGAAGGCGGCGCTATGGAAGCGCGTGATGGTCTCGGCGTGGGCCACGCCGGGGGCGATGACCTTGCGGCCGCCCGACCAGCCGGCCATGAAATGGGGCTCGATAAGGCCCGTGGCGATGCGCAGATCGGCCTCGACGAAACGGCGGTCAAGGCGAACCCGGGTACCTTTGCTGGTCGTGCCGAGGTCGACATGATCCTCGTCGCGGCGGGCGAAGTGGTTTTCAACCCGCACGGTGTCCAGCACCCAGGGGTCGCCCACGAGTTCGGCCAGCTCGTCGCCCTCGTTTGGGCGATGCAGACCGGTGGCAACAAGAACGCGGATCTGATCGGCGGCCATGCCGGCGTCAAGCAGGGTTCGAAGGAGCACGGGGAGGACGGTACCGTTGGGGACCGGCCGCGTCAGGTCGCAAATCAGGATGCAGGCGGAGCGTTTTCCACGTGCGATCTCGGCCAGCGGCGCGGCCGTGATCGGTTCGGCCAGGGCGTCGGCGACGGCGGCCTTGGGGTCGGGAGCCAGGGGCATCTCGGGCTTGCGGATCACCTCGATCCGCCAGGCGTCGTCGAGCTCGACGGGCAGCATGCCCTTGCCGTAGTTCAGTTCGACCTTCACCCTCGTCCTCCGTGCGGTCGTCTTCTCGTTGAACAGGGAACCGGGACCCTAAACGGCTGTACTTCCCACGTCCATACTCCACATGGGATTGACCGGACCCCTGGCCAATGACCAAGAAAGTCCTAAAGCGAAGCTCGCCCCTCGGCGCGTCATCCACCGCCGATCGGCGGGAAGATGCCCATGCTGTCGCCGTCCTTCAGAACGGTGTCGCGGCCGGTGATCACATTGTTGACGAAAACCAGGGCGACTTGACCGGTCGGCACACCCAGACGATCCAATACGGAACCAGCCGTTTCGTTATCGGAAATATCGAAAGCCTCCGAATTTTCGGGCTGAAACTGAGTCAGGTTCGCGAAACACTTCACGGTTATGGGCATTGTGCTCACTCTCGGTTTAGACGCACGGCAACCCAGATCGCGCCTTCGACATCGGGAATCCTGAGCGGCCGAACCGCCAGCAAATCGGCGAGGTCGGCCAGCGGCTTGTTGAACAGCTTCAACTGCACTAGGCACCGATCGGACCCTGGCGTGCTCGGAAGGTCACTTGCATGGGTGATACCGTCCCGCATGCGGGCATAATAGCCGCCTCGCCTCAGGGTTGTCCCGGCCAAGCCCGGCATGGCCCCGGACAGCGCCAAAACGCAGCCGTCGCGAATGTGGGTGCTGTCGAAATCATCGACCGGCTGACTGTCGAGAAACACCGTTTGAAGATCGCCGTCCACATAGCCCGGATCGAGTCCCAGATCCTGGACGAGAAACTCGCGCACGCTGGCGCCGACTTTGCCGGGGACACCGACACCCTGTTGCAGCAGCGTGAAAAACTGGGACCGAGCCATGTCGACCGGCTTTGGGGCGGGCGGATCAGCCATGGCTTTAAGCGGCGAGGAGGGCGCCGGCCCTGAACGTCCGGGTCCGGCGCCTGCCCTCACTCAAATCAGGCGAACACCGTGTCGAGTTCTTCGTCGGAAATGTCGAACACGACATTGTGCGGCGCCAGCGGTTCGCGCTTGAAGTAGCTGGGCAACCGGTCGTCGGCGGGCGTGAACCCGGCCCGAGCATTGAAGTCCCGCTCGAACGACAGCACCTTCTTGCCGAACGCGGCCACCCCGTCGGCGTCGAGATCCCAGTCATAGCAGGCGTTCAACAGGTCGACGAGCGCCTGAAAGGTCTCCGGCTGATCCAAGACCGCGAAGGCGACGAACAGGCACATGCCGGTGGAATCCACGGCCGCCGTCGCGATCTGCAGGTTCTTCGACAGTTCGGCTTGGCCCTCGACGGCCAGCGGATCAACATCGCCGCCCACCTTCATGATGTTTGTCGCGACCGCGTAGCCGGCCGTGTGGTCGGCGCCCATCGTCGAAGTCGCGTAGGTGACGCCGATGCCCTTGATGGCCCGCGGATCGTAGGCGGGCATGGCCTGACCCTTGACCACCGGCGCGTGCTCGAGCCCGAAGGCGCGGGCCGTGACCGCCGCCCCCGACCCGAGGATGCGCCCCAAAGGCGTGCCCTTGCCGACCTCGTGCATGAGGTTGATGGCTCCCTGCCCGTCACCGAAGGGTATGACGCCCGCTTCCATGGCAACGGCAATAGTGGCGCCCATCTCGATGGTGTCGAGGCCGTAATCATCGTCCAGCCGGTCGATCTCTGCGATGATGTCCAGATCGTCGATGGCGCAGTTGCCGCCATGGGACCACACGGTCTCGTATTCTGGCTGCTTGGTGACAAACAGGCCTTCCTTGCTGTTGAAACTGCCAGAGCACTTGATCACGCAACCGCGCTGGCAGCCATGGGTGGCGGTGCCGCCCCGTTCGACCTCCAAGGCCGCCTGGGTCTCGCCGCTGATTTTCGAGGCGCCCTCGAACTGGCCGGTCGAGAAGTTTCGCGTCGGATAGGCCCCGGCCTCGTTGATCACATTGGTCAGCACATTGGTGCCATAGGCGGGCAGCCCCTGGCCCGTAACCGGATGCTTGGCCAAGCCTTTGGCCCATTCCTTTCTCGCCGCTTTGAAGGCTTCGGGATGCGCGGGTTTGTGAACTTCGGCGCCGGTGCCGTCGAGGACGATGGCTTTGATTCCCTTGGACCCCATCACCGCGCCGACGCCGCCGCGGCCGGCATGGCGAGTCGGCCGGCCCTCAACATCCGAGACGGCAATCGAGGCGGCGGAGAGACGCATCTCGCCGGCCGTGCCGATCGAGATCATGGCCCCCTTGGACCCGTATTCGGGCTGGAATTTCTCCATAAGCTGATAGTTGGTGGCCATGCGGACGCTTTCGTCGGCGGTGACGGTCGCTCCGTCCTTGCTCACGCGGAGCACATAAAGCTCGTCGCCTTGGCGGCCGCCCTCGATAACGATGGCGGCATAGCCGAGCCGGGCCAGAACCTGTCCGCCCTGTCCGCCCGAATTTGCTTCCTTGATGCCGTTGGTGAGCGGGCTTTTGCAGCCCACCGAGATGCGGCCGGCCATGGCCGCGCTGGTGCCTGACAGCAGGCCCGGCGCGATCACAAGCTTGTTTTCCGGCCCGAGCGGGTGGCAGTCGGCCGGCACCTCGGCGTTGACGATCGCCGAGGTCAAGCCTCTCCCCCCAAGACCGGCATAGTCTCCCATGTCCGCGATGGTGACGCGTGGGCCGCCGCTGGCGCCCACGTCGATTCGTAAGATCTTGTCCATGATTTCCATCCCAGTTGCAAAGGCGTTCTTGCGCGCGCCAACATTTTGAGTCTCTGACCGCCATCAATCATACCCGAAAGTTGTAGATCGGGAAACGATGGGCGCGAATGCAGGCGATGGTTTCGACAACGCCGCCATCGACGCGAAGGGCGGTGCCGGTGGTCGCCGAGGCCTGGGGCGAGGTGGCATTGACGATGAGGTTCGTGACCTCCTCCACGGTCGCGGTGGTGGCCTGCGTCTGGCGCGAGACCCATCGAACATATCGGTCGGTGGGGTTGTCCGTTTGATCGAAGAGGAGTCCGTTCTGGCAGAATGCTTCGACAAGGATCGCAACAAATGCGTTATCACGCCAGCCTCTCGACTGCGTGGGGCGCTCGGCGAAGCAC
>JANQJG010000110.1 GCA_028281785.1 Rhodospirillales bacterium | reverse complement strand
CAAACCGGCCGCAGCCTGCGGCCCGCCAAACGCGGGCCCAAGCCGCAACAGACGAAGAAACCGGAAACGTGAAACCATCTATTGAATGCACTGTCACCGTAATGTAATAACCGTAATACGGGGGCTGATCCTACGCAGCGCCGCCCTATGCCTGCTGTGAAGAAGGGGTGACTTCGGGACCGCCGGGCCAGACGCAAGGGCAGACCCGAACCACTGCCGCAGATTGGTCGAATTTCCGCTATACTCAACTGAAGAGGGAGTTTGCTTGGAAAGAACTCAGGAGGGTCCGATGAGCTTCAATCTGACGTTTCTCGCGCGTTACAGCATCAAGGACAAAGACGCGGGGCTGAAGGAGCCCTCGGGGCTTGCCCTCGCAGGGGATCACAACGGCTTCTGGACCGTCAGCGACGACACCAGAAAGGTCTTCAAGCTGGATTTGAAAGGCCGCGTGGACCGCCGTGAAACCTTCGAAATTCCCGAGAAGGGGATGGAAGGGATTACCCTGGACCCGGCGGGCGAGTTCCTGATGACCGTCCTGGAAGACACCAACGAGGTCTTCAAGCTGGAAGTTGCCGAGGGCAAGGTCGCTCATCGCAAGGAACTCGCCAAGATGGCGGGCTTTGACGCCACGCTGAAATCCTACTTCGACGGTTCGGAAGAGAACAAGGGCTTGGAGGGCATCACCTGGAACGCCCACGACGACACCGTTTTCGTCGTCAAGGAAGGCAAGCCCGGCGTGCTGATCGAGGTGTCGTCGGATCTCGGGAGCATCCTCGGCTACAGGCTGCTGAACGAGGATAACGGCTTTCGCGACAATGCCCGGCCCGTCCATGAGATCGACTACTCGGGCCTCTGCTACGACAGCGAGCGCAAGGCGATCTGGATCGTCAGCGACAAGGCGCGCCGGCTGTTCCTCTACGACTGGAACGCCGACCGGGTGATCTACAGCGCCCCCCTCGGCTACAGCGTCGACGGCGACTACAAGGAGGTGGAAAAGGCCGAAGGCGTCGCCGTCGACCCGGCCGCCAACCGCCTCTACGTCGTCAGCGACGAGGAGGCCCGGCTCTACGTTTTCGATCTGCGGGGCTAGCCACAGGACCTCCGAGACTCTTTAAGCGGCCACAGCGAAACAAAATGCGAGCCACGCAGGCGAGCAGAGTTGCGCCGCAAGCTTGTAACGTTATATTATTACAGTCCTGGCGAGCGCGCACTCCCGCCCGTGCCACAAATTATTATAGAACAAAGGGTTACACATCATGACGGTCGCCCGTTCCCTTCCGGTCACGGTACTCTCAGGCTTCCTTGGGGCCGGCAAAACGACCTTGATGAACCACATCCTGAACAACCGGGAGGGCAAGCGGGTCGCGGTCATCGTCAACGACATGAGCGAGGTGAACATCGACGCCGACCTCATCCGGGACGGCGGCGCCGATCTGAGCCGCACGGAAGAGACGCTGGTTGAAATGACCAACGGCTGCATCTGCTGCACCCTGCGCGACGACCTTCTCAAGGAAGTCCGGCGTCTCGCGCAGGACGGCCGTTTCGACTACCTGTTGATCGAATCGACCGGCATTTCGGAGCCACTGCCGGTGGCAGCCACCTTCAGCTTCCGAACCGAAGACGGCGAGAGCCTCGAGGACGTCTCGCGCCTCGATACCATGGTGACCGTGGTCGATGCCGCGAACCTGCTGCGCGATTACGCCTCGACCGATTTCCTCCGGGACCGGGGAGAGGCGCTCGGCGAGGAGGACGACCGCACGCTGGTCAACCTGCTCGTCGATCAGATCGAATTCGCCGATGTCGTCATCCTGAACAAGATCGACGCCGCGGCGCCGGAACAGCTCGACGCCGCGCGCAAGATCATCCGCTCGCTGAACGCCGATGCGGAGCTGATCGAAACCAGCATGTCGCGTGTGCCGCTGGACGCGGTCCTGAACACCGGCCGCTTCGATCACGAAAAGGCCCAGGAGCATCCGCTGTGGTTCAAGGAGCTGTATGACTTCGCGGAGCACAAGCCCGAGACCGAGGAGTATGGCGTGCGCAGTTTCGTGTATCGGGCCCGCCGCCCTTTTCATCCCGAGAAGTTCCACGCCTTCCTCAACGCCGCCTGGCCGGGTGTCATTCGTGCCAAAGGGCATTTCTGGCTCGCCACCCGCCCGGACTGGGTCGGCGAGTTGAGCCAGGCCGGCGCGCTGGTGCGTCACGAGGCCATGGGCTTCTGGTGGTCCAGCGTGCCGAAGGAGCGCTGGCCCGACCATCCGGAATGGCGCCGGCACATTGCCGATGCCTGGGATCCGGTCTACGGAGACCGCCGCCAGGAAATCGTCTTCATCGGCACCGACATGGACGAGGCCGCGATCCGGCGCCGGCTCGATGCCTGCCTTGTCGGCAACGACAACGCCATGAGCATGGAGCCGGCTGTTTGGAGCAGGCTAAAGGACCCCTTTCCGGTCTGGAAGCGGGCCGAATCGGCATGACCGGTCCACTGGCCATGAAGGGTAGGGAGGCCGACACGGCTCCCGCCCCGCTTGCTGCAGGCATCGGGACCTGCGATGAGGCGGAGGGGCTCGCCGCCATCGACAATCCCGGCATGGAGCTCGTGATCTGGCGGCGGGCGCTCCCCTCGGGCCTGCAGACCTGGCTCGAAGACATGGATGCTTCACGTCTGCCTGGTCTTCGGCTTCTTGTGCGGCCCGGCAGCTTTCGACATGCGGTGGAACCGCATCTGGACGACTGCGGCATGCCTCCGGGGGACATGCGAGACCTGCTGGTCGCGGACGTCGAAGAGCTTGTCCTGGCATTCTCCGAGATCACCGGGAGCGATCTGGTCGACGTGCGGCTGGAGCGCGTCCGCGACGATGCCTGTTGGAAATTCCACCGCGACTGTGTCGATGCGCGATTGCTGACGACCTACCGCGGTCCCTCGACCGAGTGGGTGCATCCGCTTCACGCCGAACGCGCCCTGCAGGAGCAAACCGCATACGAAGGACCGTTGGAGCGCCTGCGGCTTCACGATGTGGCGATCTTCAAGGGAAGCTGCGCCGGACCGGGCAGCGGAATCGTGCACCGCTCACCGCCGATTGAGGGCTCCGGCCAAACGCGACTGCTGCTCTGCCTCAACAAACCATCGTCGGCATCGCCGGAGCTTTGGGGGCCCGACCCAAGCCGCACATAGTAGAGCCGACGTCTGCTACGACAGCGAGCGCAGAGCGATCCCGTTGCGGACCCAACGGAGGTCCGCTGGCTGGCAGCCCTATCCGGAATCGTACCTTGGCGCTTTCTGGAAACCTCCGCAGGCATTTGGTAGTCTCCCTCTGTCGTGGGAGGGGCCGCCATGAAGTTTCGCCTCTTGAGTCAACCGATCGCTGTGGAGGCGCCGTGATCGACAGGCATATCGCCGCGATCATGTTTGCGGACATCGTCGATTCATCGGGGGCCATGGCGCGCGATGAAGAAGGCGCGGTGTCGAGCTTCATCGATTGGCTGGACACGGTAAGGGCGCGCGTCGTTGCGCAAGGCGGCCGCGTGTTCAATACCGCCGGCGATGCCATACTTGCCGAATTTCCCAGCGCCATCAACGCTCTGCGTGCCGCTATGGAAGCGCGTAGCGGTCTTCCCTCCGGCGATCTGTTCCGCTTCGGCTTGCATGTCGATGACGTCATGATCGTCGAGGACGATCTGCGCGGCGATGGTGTCAATATTGCCGCCCGCTTGCAATCGGCCGCCGAGCCGGGCGACATCGTCGTGACCAGCGACCTTTATCAGCACGTTCGCCGCAAATCGCCCTGCACATTCGACGATCTCGGAGAGGTTGCGTTTAAGGGCATCGAAGAGCCGCTGCGAATCCTGAAGGTGAGGGCGCCGATCGACCGTCACCGCTTCCAGGTGAGCCCGACACGCGAAGTTGAGGTTACCGCGCCCGAGATTCATCCCAGTTCGGTCGCCGTCATGCCCTTCAAGGTCGCGTCCTCAGCCGATGGCGACCAGGAATTCCTTGCGGAAGGACTGACCGATGATCTGACACTGGAACTGAGCCGCCTGAAATCGATCTTTGTGAGTTCGAGAACGGCGGCTGCGTCCTCAGGACCCGGCGACCCTGTGGAGCTGGGCCGGGTGCTTGGCGTTCGGTACTTGGTCTCAGGTTCGATCCGCAAGGCGGGTGACCGTATTCGCGTGAACATCACGTTGTCGTCCACCGGCGATGGGACCGTGGTCTGGTCGGACCGCATTCAGCGCCCGTTCGATGAGATCATGGATGTCCTCGACGAAATTACCGCGCGCATCGCGGCGACCGTTTCGGGACGGATCGAGCAACAGACCATTGCCCGCGCCCGTTTGAAGCGGCCAAACGACATGACCGCATATGAGCACTATCTGCGCGGCGTCGACCACCACCGGCTCGGCGGCGTCACCGACGATCACATTCACAAAGCTATTCAATGGTTTGAAAAAGCCCAGCAAGTCGACCCGAATTATGCCCGCCCTTACGCCATGCAGGTTTGCGCCTGGTCCTACTTGCAGGACTTCGATATCGCCGTGGCCGAGAAGAAGCTGGCAAAAGCCCTTTCGCTGGACCCCAGCGATCCGGAGGCAAACCGGATCATGGGGATCGTTCGGATCAAGTTGAACGGGGACTACGCGGCCAGCCGGCAGTACCATGAGCGCGCCTTGGAACTGGCGCCCAATGACGCCTATCTCATGGGTCGCTGCGCGGCATTCTATGTCTTCGCCGGAGAAAGCGACAAGGCGCTGGCGCTCCTGGAACAGGCCGAAACGCTCGATCCCTTTCTTCCCGTCTGGGTTATGGAGGAACGGGTCGCCGCCAACTATGCCCTCGGGCGGTATGAGGACGTGCTGAGCGCGGCGCGGGAGCTTCCATTCCAGACACGCCGTACCCGGGTCTATGTTGCTGCAAGCCTTGTCGCACTTGGCAACTTAGCCGAGGCGCAGGAAGAGATCCGCAGGGGTCTGACCGAAGACCCAAGTCTCTCCGCGGACTATATACGGAGCCAGGAACTGTATCAGGACCAAACCCTTCTCGACACGCTGATTTCGCGCGCCGCACAGGCCGGCCTCCCCCATGACGCGAGCGGTTAGGCCATTGGAATGAGCAACGTGAGCATCTTGGAGCCCGGCCCGAATTGAGCGGTTGATTGCGATCGTTTACTAAAGGCGCCGGCTCCGCATGGCGCTTTAGCCAACATCAGGCTTCAGAATTTCCCGTTCTCGTTTCTCCATTCGCTCCGGGGCGCGATCGGCGTCACGGTGTTCCAGTGCTCCACGATCCGGCCGTCTGCGATACGGAAGAGATGATACAAGCCGGAGTGCCTCCCGTCCTTGTGTCCTTCGATCATGCAAAGCGCAAAGTTCCCTTCTCCAAGGACCCGATGAGCCTGCCGATACGCCAATCTGGCTTCGCCATGCTTCTCGGCTTCGAGAGCCGCCCGAAACGCCGCAGCGCCGTCCGCGAGTTCCGGGTCGTGCTGGATCAAGTCATCGGCCATATAGGTATCGATCAGGTCCAGGCGCCGTTCCACCAACACCTGTTGAGCGAAGCCGCCAGCCAGGTCCTTGTTGGCCTCTGTCTTGTCCAGATCCGTGATCGCCGTTTCACCGTCCAGCATCGTGCGGCCTGAGAGATTTGGCGGCTGCAGCGGCTGGAGGTTGTCCCAATGCTCAACGGCTTTTCCGTCCTCGAAGCGAAAGACCTCGAACGCCGCTTCCACTTCGGTGAAGTCGTACTCGACATGAGCGAACACAAAATCCCCATCCTCGAAAACGCGCATGAAGGTAACCCGGGGGTCGGTCCTGGCCAAACGCGCGAACAGCTCGGCAAGGCCGGGGCTCCCCTCGGCTGTGCGCGGATTGTGTTGAATGTACTTGGCCTCGTTGACAACGGTCGCGGCCTCCGGGTCTCCGGTCTCAAGCCCCTTGAGAAGCTTCATTACCAGGTCTTTGTTCGACATCATGAGGCACCTTTCCTGCGTGGGAGCTTTGGTGGGAAAAAGCGGCCGAAAGCGCCTACGCCCTTTTCATGCGTCTCCATAGATATATCAGACCGGCCAGCGCCGGCAGGATCAACAAGGCCACCACCATCGGAACAACAGACTCCAATTCCGTCGCGTTCATTGTGAACACGGTCGTCGCGTCGACGACGTCGGTTATGCCGCGCGCGGCCAAAGCCGCAAACAGGGCTGCGTGACTGCGAAGTAATACGGCGACGACGATGACAAGTACGGCCGCCAAGTTGCGAGTGACATAGGCCATGGTCGTATAGTTGAAATCCGGCGGTGGGTTGAACAGCGTCGCCAGGGCAAAGCCCGAAACGATCACGACCTGAAGGCCGACGACGATCCAGAGCCATTTTGGCAGGAATTGGTCTGGCGATGTCTTCGATGGTGCCGTCGTCACGGTGCCTCACTCCTGTCCCGCGCATGGTGATGTTTTTTTGTGTATGAAAGAAACTACCAGAATCGCTTTTTGGCGAGGGCCTTGCCGGAACCAGTCTTGAAATACTTCTCGAGTTGACGTGCTTTCGCGGCGGTCTGAACGGCTACGTATGGTTCAAGGGTGAACGGCAAGAATTTGGCAGTTGAAATCACTTGACCCCGCTCGTGCGATGTAAGTCTTCGCCAAAGATCGCCGGTCGATCCAACGCAGATAACGCCGTTGCTCAAGGCGAGGAAATAAACGTACCACATGGCGCCAGTCTCCCTACGCCTAAGCGCCCTCGCGCGCCCGACCACCAGGGTGGCCTGCCACCCGAAGCCCAAGGCGTAGGGTGGCGGATGGGGTGGGATTCGAACCCACGAGACGCTTTCACGCCTGCCGGTTTTCAAGACCGGTGCCTTCAACCGCTCGGCCACCCATCCGCAAGCAGGGCCTGCCCTAAGCCCCGGCCCTCAGCTCTTGATTGAGCGTCCTTCGGGCCCGCCTGCCATCCGACACCGGTTCTAGGCAGGCCCGGATCGAAAGGCAAGCGGCGGGACGGGGCCCGGGGAGTCCCCCCCAAAATCAAGTCCGTGGGCCTGCAACCCCAGGCCGGTTGCGGCGCTTTGCATCTCGCGGCACACTTCCGGGCTTGGAGACCGTCGAAAACGGCAGCAGGGGAGAGCGATCATGGGCAAGAAGAGCCGTCCACAGCATCAACACATCAGCAGGCGTAGCGTTCTGGCCGCCGGCACGGCCGCCGTGGGCCTGGCCGCAGCCGCCGGCTTCGCGCGGCCGCTCAGGGCCGCCGACCCGGTGAAGGTGGGCGCCGTGCTGCCGTTCAGCGGCGGGCTGGAGCTCTTCGGCAACCAGGCGAAGCTGGGCATCGACCTGGCGGTGAAGGAGATCAACGCCGCCGGCGGGGTGATGGGCCGGCCCCTCGAAGTCCTCTACGAGGACAACAAGACCGACCCCAAGACCTCGGTGGAGAAGGCGACCAAGCTGATCCGCGGCGAGGGCGTGGTGGCGCTGACCGGGCCCATCACC
>JANQJG010000069.1 GCA_028281785.1 Rhodospirillales bacterium | reverse complement strand
TCTCACGAAAGCCATGCGCGAAGCCAAGCTGCACTCGAGTTGGAGCCTGCCCAATCTTCCCTATGAGAGCGGGGTAGAGAGATTTGTTTCCGCCATTCTCGATACCGCTCATACCAACCCGTTCCTGGCGAGTTTTGTTCCTTTCGTATCACGGGTCGCTCTGGCCGGCATGGTCAACAGCCTCGCCCAGACGGTCCTCAAGCTGACCGTGCCAGGGGTGCCGGACATTTATCAAGGGACCGAGCTTTGGGATCTGTCCCTGGTCGATCCGGACAATCGGCGGCCCGTCGACTTCGCCCATCGCGCACGGCTGTTGGAGGTGGTGGAGAGCTTCCTTGAAGACGGCGGCGAAGGCGATCCGAGACGATTTGGCGATCTGCTGGACTCCTGGCCGGACGGCCGGATCAAGCTCTTGGTGGTTGCGGGGATCCTGCGAGTGCGGCGGCGGTACCCTCAGGTTTTCGAGGGCGGGGATTACGCCCCGCTCGCCGTCGACGGCGAGCGTGCCGAAAACGTCTGCGCCTTCTTGCGCACCGCGCCCGATTGCACGCTTCTCGTCATCGTTCCGCGGCTGATGGGCGGGTGGACGTCGACGGAGGGCCGACCGCCGTTGGGACAGTCGGCATGGACCGATACGCGGATCATCCTTCCCGACACCGTGACGGCACGAGGTTTCCGCAACATCCTGACGGGCAAGGCATTGGCCTCGGCTTCGACCGGGGACGAGCCGGGCTCAATCGCCGTCGCCGACGCCCTCGCCGAACTGCCCGTCGCGGTGGCGATGTCCAACCCTCGTTGGTGACGCGAGTCCCGTTCAGCTCCCGAGCCGGGCCTTGATCGTCGCCGCCACCTGCTTCGGCGTGATGCCGAAATGCTCCATGACCTCGTCGGGCATGCCCGATTCACCGAAGGTCGTCATGCCGATGATCACGCCGTCCGGGCCCACATACCGGTCCCAGCCGAGCACGGTCGCGGCTTCCACGGAAACCTTCAGCGTGCTTTCGTCCAGGATCATGTCGCGATAGTCCTCGGGCTGCCGCTCGAACAGCTCCCAACAGGGCATCGAGACGACGCGCGTGGGTACGCCCTCGGCGTGGAGGATGTCGCGCGCACCGAGCGCGACCCACACTTCCGACCCGGTGGCCAGGATCGTGACCCGCGCCGTCCCCTCGGCCTCCGCGAGAACATAGGCGCCCCGCGCGCTCAGGTTCTCGTCGGTATGCTCCTTGCGGACCGGCGGCACCCCCTCCCGGGTCATGACTAGACCGACGGGTTGTGTCTCGGTCCTGAGCGCGATTTCCCAGCACTCGGCGACCTCGACCGCGTCCGCCGGCCGGCAGAACAGGAAGTTCGGCGTCGCGCGAAGGGTCGCGAAATGCTCGACCGATTGATGGGTCGGCCCGTCCGGTCCCATGGTGATGGTGTCATGGGTGAGGAGATAGATGACCGGCTGCCGCATTAAGGCCGAAAGCCTGAGCGCCGGCCGGCAATAATCGCTGAAGCACAGGAAGGTCGCGCAATAGGGCACATATCCGCCATGCAGCACGAGGCCGTTGGTGATGGCCGCCATGGCGTGTTCGCGGATGCCGTAATGGATGTAGCGGCCGTCGAAGTTGTCGCGGTCCAGGGTATCGATCCCGTCGGGTCGGCTGAGATTGCTTGGCGTCAGGTCACCCGAACCCCCGACGAGATTGGGGATGGCGGGGACCAGGGTCTCCACCACCTTCTTCGAGGACATCCGTGTCGGTTCCGCCGCCTGCGCCGCGCAAAGCTCCTTCTTGCGCGCACGCAAGGCCGCTTCCCAGCCTTCGGGCGGCTTGCGCGCCAGCCAATCCTGAAACTCGGCGCGGACGGCGCCATCGGCGGCATTCAGCCGCTTCTGCCACGCCGCGAAGTCGGCCCCGCCGCGTCCGCCGGCCTGCCGCCAGGCCGCGAGAATGTCCTCCGGAACCTCGAAGGGGCCATGCGGCCAGTCCAGATTCTTGCGCGCGCCGGCAATCTCCTCCTCGCCCAGGGGCATGCCGTGGGCCGCCGCCTTGCCGGCCCGGGTCGGGGCGCCAAAACCGATGGTCGTGCGGCAGGCGATGATCGAAGGCTGGTCCGACTGTTTCGCCTGTTCAATGGCTGCGGCGATCGACTCGGGGTCGTGGCCATCGGCCCTCAGGAACTGCCAGCCGATCCCCTTGAAGCGAACCTCCTGGTCCTCGGAGGTGGCGAGGCTGGTCGGGCCGTCGATCGTGATCTGATTGTCGTCGAACAGGACGATCAGGCGATCGAGACCGAGATGACCGGCAAAGGCCGTGGCCTCGTAGCTGATCCCCTCCATCAGATCGCCGTCGCTGGCGAGCACATAGGTGTGGTGATCCACGAGGCCGGCGCCGAACTTCTCCCGCAGCATGCGCTCGGCCAACGCCATGCCGACGGCCATTCCCAAGCCCTGGCCGAGGGGGCCGGTGGTCGCTTCCACGCCGGCCGCCAGGTCGAGCTCCGGATGGCCCGGCGTCTTACCGCCGATGCGGCGGAAGCGCTTGACCTCGTCCAGGCTCATCGCCGGGTAGCCGCTCAGATAGCCGAGCGAATACATGAGCATCGACCCGTGCCCGGCCGACATCACGAAGCGATCGCGGTCCGGCCATTCCGGATTCTGGGGATCGAACTTCAGAAACCGTGTGAACAGGACGGTCGCGATATCCGCCGCCCCCATGGGCAGCCCCGGATGACCGGAATTGACCTTCTGGACCGCGTCCATGGACAAGGCCCGGATGACGTTGGCCATCCGGGTATGGGTCACTTCATGCGTGCTCGTGGAAGCCATTGGACGATTTCCCTTTCGAATGAGGATTGGGGCGACCGGCGGAACGCGCGATGACATAACCTTGCCTGTGGTCGGCCCGGACCGGATGGCTTAGGCTTGCGACACCGTTTGACCTCCGACATGGCTCTTGGTATACCTTTGATACCAATTTCACGCAAGGTACAAATCCGTGCCGTTCAGTCTCGGCGCGACGGCCGTTGATCTGCCCCCCTGTCTCTGCTAACGGCTGTCCGCGCGGCGATGTTAATCCGCTTTTGTTCAGCAAGGGAAATCGGAAATGCCCAAGTTCGCAGCAAACCTGTCCATGATGTTCACCGAGATCGACTTTCTCGACCGGTTCGACGCCGCCGCGAAGGCCGGTTTCAAGGGCGTCGAATATCTCTTTCCCTATGATTTCGACAAGAACGCGTTGGCCGAGAAACTGTCGGCGAACGGCCTGACCCAGGTCCTCCACAATCTGCCGGCCGGGGACTGGGCCGCGGGCGAGCGGGGCATCGGCTGTCTCCCCGATCGCGTCGGCGAATTTCAGGACGGCGTCGGCCGCGCCATCGACTATGCCACCACCCTTGGCTGCCGCCAGATCAACTGTTTGGCCGGCAAGGCTCCGGAAGGCGTGGCCACGGAAAAGGCCCGGGAAACCCTGGTCGGGAATCTCAAATTCGCGGCGGAGAAGCTGGGCGAGGCCGGGATCAAGCTGCTGCTGGAGGCCATCAATACCCGCGACATCCCGGGCTTCTTCGTCAGCGGCACGGAACAGGCGCTCGCGATTCTCGACGATGTCGGCTCCGACAATATCGCCTACCAATATGATATCTATCACATGCAGCGCATGGAGGGCGAACTGGCCAACACGATCAAGGCCCATCTGCCCCGCATCGCGCATCTGCAGCTGGCCGACAATCCCGGCCGGCATGAGCCTGGGACGGGCGAGATCAATTACGGCTTTTTGTTCGGTTTTCTCGACGACATCGGCTACACGGGCTGGATCGGCTGCGAGTATGTTCCGGCAGGCGCGACCGAGGACGGACTAGGTTGGTTCGCCCCCTACAAGTAAGGGGTGCGAAGAACCGTTTGTGACAAATCCCGCAATTCTGAAAGAGGAGAAGGCAAGATGAAGATCGGGTTCATTGGGGTGGGAATCATGGGCGCGCCGATGGCGGGCCACCTGCTGGACGGCGGCCATGAGGTATTCGCCTATGACATCAAGGCGGTTCCGCAGGAGTTGACCGACAAGGGCGCCGTCGCCGTGGGGTCGTCGAAGGAGGCGGCGGAGCAGGGCGAGGTCATCATCGTCATGGTGCCCGACACGCCGCATGTGGCCGCGGCGCTGTTCGGCGAGAACGGTGCCGCCGAGGGCCTCAGCGCCGGCAAGACCGTGGTCGACATGAGCTCGATCTCGCCGGTCGACACCAAGGAGTTCGCCAAGAAGATCAACGAGTTGGGCTGCGACTATCTCGACGCGCCCGTCTCAGGCGGCGAGGTTGGCGCCAAGCAGGCGACCCTGACCATTATGATCGGCGGACCGCAGGCGGCCTTCGACAAGGTGAAGCCCCTGTTCGACCTGATGGGTAAGAACATCACGCTGGTCGGCGGCAATGGCGACGGCCAGACGGCCAAGGTCGCCAATCAGATCATCGTCGCGCTGACCATCGAGGCGGTCGGCGAGGCGCTGCTGTTTGCGTCCAAGGCGGGCGCGGACCCGGCCAAGGTGCGCGAGGCGCTGATGGGCGGCTTCGCGCAGTCGCGGATTCTCGAGCTCCATGGCGAGCGCATGATCAAGCGCACCTTCGAGCCCGGCTTCCGGATCGAGCTGCATCAGAAGGACCTCAACCTCGCGCTTTCGAACGCCCGCATGCTGGGCCTCTCGCTGCCGAACACAGCCACCTGCCAGGAGCTTTTCAACTCCTGCGCAGCCCGGGGCGGCGGCGGTTGGGACCATTCGGGCATGGTCAAGGCGCTCGAGCTGATGGCCGACCACGAGGTGAGCTCCTGACCAACGGCGGGACCGGGGCGGCAGCCGCCGCCCCACACCGCTCCGTCGGTCCGTGGCAGCGAGGAGAAACGGCTTGGGTGACCCAGCTTCTGAACAGCCACGCCGGACCATCAAGCGGCGCAAGCTCTATGAAGAGGTGGCGGCCGAGCTGGAAGCGATGATCCTCTCCGGGGAATATGCCCCCGGTGATCAGCTGCCCTCGGAACGCAAGATCATGGAGGAGTTCGGCGTCGGCCGTCCCGCCGTCCGCGAGGCCTTGTTCGCGCTTCAGAAGATGGGGCTGGTTTCGGTGCAGAGCGGCGGACCCGCGCGGGTGACGAAACCGACGCCGCACATCCTCATCAACGAGCTCTCCGGCGCGGCCCGCTTGCTGCTCACCGATCCCGAGGGCGTGCGGACTTTTCAGGATGCGCGGCTGTTGTTCGAAATGGCGCTGGCGCGCCGCGCCGCCGAACAGGCGACCGAAGAGGAGCTGCAATCCTTGAAGGCGAGCCTGGATGCCAACCGAAAGGCCATCGACGACCCGAAGGAGTTCGCGCGGACCGATGTGGCTTTCCACTACGGAATATCGGTGATGGCGCGAAATCCCATTTTTTCGGCCCTCAATGAAGGTCTCTCCGAGTGGCTCTCGGAACAGCGCCATATCTCGATGCGCAGTCCGGGGTCGGCGAAGGCGGCCGTTCGGGCCCACACTCGGATCTACAAGGCCATCGCGGCCCGAGACCCGGACCAGGCGGAACGGGCCATGCGGACGCACCTGGAAGAAGTCGCGCGGCGCTACTGGGAAGTCGTGGCGTCGGAAACGGGCAACGGACGATAACAAGCCGCGGATAGCCCGTCTTTCGACTCGCCGCTTTCGATCAAGGCTCATCCTTCGACGAGCTCAGGATGAGGCAAGTGGTTGAGAGAATTGACCTCATGCTGAGGAGCGAAGCGTCTCGAAGCACGAGGTCAATCACCGATGGCGCCCCGACGAATCAGCTCGATATGATCTCGATGATCTTATCGGCGTAGGCCTCCGTTCCGTCGGTGCCGCCGAACTCGCATGGCCGGATCCGCCCGCTTGAGAAACCCTTTTCGATGGCGTTCTCCAGGGTTTTCCCGGCCTCGAGGCAGGAGGAGGACTCGGCCCGGTCGCCAAGCCACTCCAGCATCATGGCCGCCGACAGCAGCATCGCCGTCGGGTTGGCCACGCCGGTACCCGCGATGTCGGGCGCGCTGCCGTGCGAGGGCTGGAAGAGCGCGTGATTCTCCCCGATCTCGGCACAAGACGCCATACCCATGCCGCCGATGATGCCGCCCCCCAGGTCCGAGAGGATGTCGGCGAACATGTTCTCCGACACCAGGACGTCGAATTCCCAGGGATTGCGGACCATGTTCAGCGCCATCGCGTCAACATACTGGTAGTTGGCCGTCACGTCGGGGAACTTTGGTGCGCGTTCGTCGAAGATCTTGCGGAAGAAGGCCATCGAGCGAAAGACGTTGGACTTGTCGACGCAGGTGACCATCCCCTTCCCGCCCTTCTCCTTGCGGCGCCTCGCCAGCTTGAAGGCATAGTCGAACAGCCGTTCGGACGTGGCGCGGGTGATGACCATCGTGTCCCGCGCCTCGCGATCATCGATGACCTCACCCTTGCCGCGGGAGGCGAACAATCCCTCCGTGGACTCGCGGAGGACGATGAGGTCGATCTCGGTCGCCCGCGGATCGGCCAGGGGGCTGGGACAGTTGGGATAGGCCTTGACCGGTCGGACGCCGGCATAAAGCCCGAACTCCACGCGCATGTTCAGATGCGGGGCGATCTCGGTCCCATCGGGGAAGCGCACATCGGGAAGCCCCATGGCGCCGAACAGAATGGCGTCGGCATCGCCGGCGGCCTTGAACGCCTCGTCGGTGATGTCGACACCGGTCTTGCGGAAATACTCGGCGCCGCCCTCCAGGAAGTTCTTGTCGAGCTTGAAGCCGCCGACACGACCCTCGAGGACATCCAACACCCTCACACAGGCGGCCATGATCTCACGGCCGATCCCGTCTCCGGGAAACACGGCGATACGAAAGACGTCATTCGCGCTCATTGTGTTAGACTCCTTGGCGTTTCCCTTGGTCAGTCGAACGGCGGCTCATCGGTCGTTCGAACTCACAGATTGTGCAGTCGGAAGCGTTGCAGGATGCTCAGAAGCTCGGTGCCGGCCCGTTCCCGGTGGGCGCGATAGAGCCTTCGGACGGTCTCGGTATCCCCCCGGAGCATGGCCGCGAGATGCTCACGATGCTCGTTGGTGGAGCGTACCGGCTTGTCACGAAGCGTCAGCGTGAACATCCGCACGCGGTAGGCCTGGTCCTGAAAGGTCGCGGCGACACCCGCCAGTCGGCTGT
The DNA here is from genome assembly GCA_028281785.1 of Rhodospirillales bacterium. Taxonomy (GTDB): domain Bacteria; phylum Pseudomonadota; class Alphaproteobacteria; order Rhodospirillales; family Shumkoniaceae; genus JANQJG01. The sequence continues at coordinate 7,719 of JANQJG010000069.1, read as the reverse complement.
TGCCGCAGAGGTCGACCAGCGCCCGATGATAGGCGGTATCGGCGGCGGCCCACGCCTCCAGGTCGTCCCTTTCAAGCGCGTCTTCCATCGCCGTGGTGGCCGATTCGAGCGGCGCCAGCTCCTCGCGGGTAGGCTTGCGCGCGGTCAGCAGGGCCGCCGCTTCCGTCTCCACGCAGGCCAGGATCTGGTAAATCTCCTGCATGTCGGAGGGCGAGAGCGGCAGGACCCTCATGCCGCGCCGTGGAACGACCTCGACGAGGCCCTCTTTTTGGAGCCGGATCACGGCTTCGCGCACCGGTGTGCGGCTCATATCCAGGCGCTGCGCCAGTTCGTGTTCGAGGGCCTGGAAGCCGGGCGGCATCCGGTTGTCGAGAATCTCCGCCTTCAGCCTCTCATACGCCTCCTCGGTCAGGGAGGGGCGGGCTTCGCGGGGCGGGCATAGGGTCGCGACATTGGTCAAGGGGCGAAACCTCTCAGGCAAATCCGAACATTCTGGGCAGCCACATGACAAGGTCTGCCCACAAGGTGATGAGAAGCAGCACCGCCACGAGCGGCAGCAGGAAGGGCACAAGCGCCCGCACGACCCGAAGCACCGGCAGATCGACGATCTCCGCCACCACATAGAGGCAGAGGCCCACCGGCGGTGTAATCAGTCCGATCATCAGATTGAGGATCATGATGACGCCGAGATGGATTGGGTCGATGCCCATGGCCCCGGCCACGGGGACCAGGATGGGTGTCAGCATGATGATGACCGGGTGCGCCGCCATGAAGCATCCGAGGACCAGAAGCAGACCGTTGAGCAGAAGCAGGAAGACCCAGGGCGAGGGGGACCACTCGACCACCCAAACCGCCATATGCTGCGGAACCTGCTCGGCCGTCAAGATCCAGCCGATCAAGGCTGTCGCGGCGATGATGAACAGGATGTTGCCGGCACTCAACGCGGTTTCGAAAATCAGGTCGGGAATGTCCCCCCAGGCGATCGTGCCATAGACGAACTTGCCGAGGAGGAAGGCGTAGAGGACGGCGAAGGCGCCCGCCTCGGTGGGTGTGAAGATACCCCCCAGAATGCCGCCGACGATAATCACCGGGGTCATGATGGCAAGCAGGGAGTGGAGGAAAGCGATACCGAGTTCGCGCCAGCGGAAGGGTTGCCCGCGGCCGTAATTGCGGCGGCTCGCATAAATCGCGATGAGGACCATCATGGCCGCGCCCATCATAACCCCGGGGACGAAACCGGCGGCGAACAGGCCGCCGATCGAGACGCCGGCCGTCAAACCATAGATCACCGCCGAGATGCTGGGCGGGATGATCGGCCCGATGGTTGAGGACGCGGCGGTCACGGCGGCCGCGAACTCCCTGTCGTAGCCGTCGTCGCGCATCGCCTTGATCTCGATGCGGCCGAGCCCGGCGGCATCGGCGACGGCGGAGCCGGACATGCCGGCGAACAGCATGCTTGCCAGCACGTTGACATGGGCAAGGCCGCCGGGAATGGCGCCGACCATGGCCTTGGCGAGGCGGAAGATGCGGTCGGTGATGCCGGCCGCGTTCATGAGTTCGGCGGCCAGCATGAAAAAGGGAATGGCGAGCAGCGGGAAGTTGTCGATTCCGTTGGCGACGCGCTGGGCGGCGATCAGCGGATCCATGCCGATCCCGAAGATGACATAGGCGAGGCCGACGATAATCAGGCCGACCGCGATCGGCACGCCGATGAGCAGAAGCCCGAACAGGAGCAGGACATAGGTCACGGCGTCAGTCCTCCACCTGCCGTTGGACGCCGGAATCGGTCGTGTCTCGGGAACACGCGACTCTGAAACCCGCGATGGCGACGGCCAGGAAATAAAGCGTGGCAAATCCAAGGCCCAGAAGAATGCTGAGGTAGATGTAGGGGTAGGGGATCTTCAGGGCCGTGGAGATCTGGTTCCCCGCCAAATCCAGCAAACGCACGCTGAGAAACGCCATCCACCCGATGAACCCGGCACAGATCAGGTTGATGGCGGCGTTAAGGGCGGCGCGCTTGCGCGGGGCCAGTTGAACCAGAACGGCGTCCACGCGCATGAGGCGGACGCGGCGGGCGAGGATGGGAATGGAAAGGAAGACGAACCAAATCATCATGATCTGGGCCAGCTCGCCGGTCCAGCCCAGCGGGTATCCGATGAAGTACCGGAAGATCACCTGAAGGATGGCCGCGACGACCATGACCGTGAACGCGACGATGATGCTCCAGCGCAAGACGTGAAAGAGCGGATCCCCACGCTCTGTGGACAGGCGCTGCCAGATGGAGCCGGCGGACTGAGAGCTTTGATTCATGGGTCACCTGGACGAATTCGGCACTCGAAGCGATCCACCCGCCCAAACCCGGCCGACGTCAACGGGCCAAAGGGGGCGGTCGGGACGAAAGCGAAGGCGGGGCTGACGGCGCGTCGCGCGCCGCCAACTCCGCGAGGGCGAGCTACATCTTTTGAACGGTTTCGAGAACGTCGGCGCCGATCACGCCCTTGTACTTCTCATGGACCTGCTTCGCTTTTTCCTGGAAACCGGAGACGTCGGGATTCTCGACAATCTCCATGCCCTGTTCCTTCAGCTTTCCGCTCAGATCCTCGATCATCTTCTCCATCTTGGCGGCATGGATCTGTTCGGCTTCCTTGCCGGCGGCCAGGACTGCGTCCCGCTGCTCAGCCGGGAGGCTTTCGAGGAACTTGTTGCTGGCCGTCAGGAACAGGCGGGTCAGCATGTGGTTGGTGAAGGAGATGTACTTGGACACCTCATAGATCTTCCAGTGGTACATGACCTCGATCGGGTTCTCCATCCCATCGACCGTGCCCAGCTTGAGGCCCATGAAGAACTCCGCGGCCGACATCGGTGTCGGCTGCACGCCGAACGCCCGCCAGGTGTCCATGTAGACATCGATGCGCGGAACCCGGACCTTGAGGCCCTGGATGTCGTCGATGGACCGGACGGGCTTGTCGCGAGTCGTCAGAATTCGCGGATTGCGCTCGAAGAAGCCGAGAATCTGAACGCCCGTCTCGGTCAGGGTCTCCTCCTGCCATTTCTTCGCGATATCGCTGCTCAGAAAGGCGCGAAGGTGGTCCTGATCCCGCCACAGATAGGGCATGTTGATGATCGACCACTTGGGATAGAAATTGCTGATGATCTCTCCGTTCAGGGCCAGCTCGGTGAGTCCCCCCTGAAGCTGTTCGAAGACCTCGCGGTCCTTGCCGAGCTGGGACTTGGGAAAGATCTTGACGGTGATCTCACCGTTCGTCCGCTCCTCGATCAGCTTCGCGAACTGCTCCAGCGACTCGTGCCGGGGATCGTCGACCGGCGCGAGATGGGCGAGCTTCACCTCGCGCGCCTGCGCGGGTCCCGTCGCCGTGGCGAACAGGCCTGCCGCCATGAACGCGGTCGCCGCGAAGGCGGCCGTGGTGGCGAACAGTCGTGTACGGTAGGTCATGGCTCTTCGTCTCCCTTGGTTGGACCGGCGCTGCCCAGCCCCTCCGCCTGAGTGGCGGAATACCTCCTGTCTTGTGGACAGACCGGCGTCTTCGAATCGACCGGTTCGTCGCGATCCTCCGTCATTGAGAGCCGCATACCGATCTGTATCTCAGTGTGTATACATTAATAACGACAGAAATCTGCCTGTCAATGCCCATCGAGGACGCCCCGGGAAAGGCTCACTCTGGTTTCTGGGACTCGGGCGGCGAACCGGAAAGGTCGGAAATGTCTTTTGTTACCTTGTCGGGCCGGCAGCGGCCGGCAGGGGATCGGGCATCGCGACGCCAAGGGTTTCGGCCTCGCGCTCGAGGTCTTCCAAAATGCTCGCGGAGATCGGGATGCCGGTTCGAAGGCGCTCCTCCCGCCGCCGCTGCTCGGGCTCGCCGGGGATCAGGATTTCCTCGAATCCGTCGGCGGTGGGGCAGGACCTCGCCCTTTCGATGAGTGTGTCCATGCGGGCCCGATACTCCTCCATCGGCATGAAAAGGTCGGCCCGAATGGCGAGGAAGAAATGACCGACTTCCGTCGGGCCTGTGAAGTCCCTGGATTGATTTCGGACCCCGCCGGCATAGCCGGCGCCCGTGAGAACCCCGGAAAGAATGTCGATGAGCATGGCGAGCGCCGCCCCCTTGTGCCCACCGAAGGGCAGGTAAACCCCTTCATAGCCTTTTTGTGCGTCGCGCGTCGGTTGGCCATCGGCGTCCAGGGCGACACCTTCGGGCAGCGGTTCGCCGTAGAGAGCCGCGAGGCGTATCTTCCCGCGGGCGATCACCGACATGGCCATATCCACGATGAAGGGGCCCTGCTCCCCTCCCGGCGCGCCCGCCGCGAAGGGAGCTGTTCCGAGGAACGCGGTCCGTCCCCCCCAGACCGGAAGGGCCGGAGAAGAGTTCGTGAAGGCAAACGCGAGGAAACCCGCGTCGATCGCCTGCTCGAGATAGAGGGCGGCCATCCCGAAATGGTTGCTGTTGGTCACGCCGACCAATCCGATTCCGCTTTCCTCGGCCAGCCTGACCGCCTCGTCCATGGCCCTGCGGGCCACAACGAAGCCGATGCCGTGATCGCCATCCACATGCGCCGCCACCGGAGCTGGATGCGCGATCCGGATATCGGGCCGGGCTTTGATCAGATTGCGTCGCAGCCGCTCGGCATAGATCGGAATGCGGGAAACGCCGTGGGACTCGACGCCGCGCAGGTCGGCTTCGATGAGCCCGTCCGCGACGATCGCGGCGTCGGCGTCCTCAAGGCCAAGAGCGCGGAAAACATCCAGAACCCAACCACGGAGCGAGTCGGGCGCGTAGATGGGAAGTGGGGGTGTCGTCATGGGTGGCGCTTCTTCGCGATCCGCAACGCCCGGCCAATGGTTGAGGAATATGGAGCTTGATGCTGGGTTAGGCCAGCTTAGGATCGCATATTTGCCGTGCGTGGGCCAGTTCGGCGCGTCCGCCAAGCCATGCCATGCTTGCCTTGGCGAATCTCTTGAAACTAAAAGGTTGCGTTGATTCAGACTGGATTAGCCGGCCCAAAAGGAGGGAGGCACATATGTTTCCGGCACCGCCAGAGCGATCGACGGAGGTGTTTGCCGAACTGCCGAAAGAGCTTCGGAAGTTGGGAACGCCTTCGGAATGGCTCGATGGTCAGCCCGGCGGCTTGGCAGGGGCGCACTCGCTTCTGGAGGGGCCATGCTTCGACCGTGGTGGGCGGTTTTTCTGCGTCGATGTTCCGTTCGGCCGCGTCTTCGAGATTTCCTCGGATGGCGAGTTTCGGGTGATTGCCGAGTATGACGGGGAGCCCAACGGCCTTCGTATTCACAAGGACGGGCGATTCTTCCTCGCCGACTTCAAGAACGGGATCATGACGCTCGATCCGGATACGGGGTCCGTGACGCGCGCGTGCCATCGACACAGGGTGGAACGCTTCAAGGCCGTCAATGACCTGGTCTTCGCAAGCAACGGCGATCTCTATTTCACCGATCAGGGGCTCACCGGCCTGCATGATCCCACCGGGTGCGTCTACCGGTTGCGGGCCGATGGCCGGCTCGATCGCCTGCTCGACAATGTGCCGAGTCCCAATGGGCTGGTTCTGAATCTCGACGAGACGGAGCTTTTCGTGGCCGCGACCCGGGGCAACTGCGTCTGGCGGGTACCGCTGATGCCGGATGGCGGGGTCGCCAAGGTGGGGGTGTTCGTGCAGATGTCCGGCGGCCAGGGCCCCGACGGTCTGGCCCTGGACGAGGCCGGCAATCTGGCCGTGGCGCATGTGGGGCTGGGAACGGTCTGGCTGTTCAGCCCGGACGGAGAGCCGATACTGCGCATCCGCTCCTGCCGGGGCAAGAAAATCACCAACATTGCCTATGGCGGACCGGATCGGCGAACCCTGTTTATCACCGAGGCCGATTCGGGCTGTGTTCTCACGGCCAGGATGGACGTTCCGGGACGACCGCTTTTCTCCCATATTTGACAGGCCGCCTCGGACAGTGACCAGGCGGCGAGACTTGGCCTTGTGGCCTTGCCCCGGCCCGCCGCGCACTTTAGAAGGTGTTCGTAACAAATAAGGGAGGAAGCCATGGATTGCGCGGAGAGTCTGCTTCGCACGGCGCTGGCGTCGGGGGTCGACGTCTGCTTTGCCAACGCCGGAACCTCGGAGATGCCGCTGGTCACGGCCTTCGACGCGGTGCCTGGGATACGCCCGATCCTCTGCCTGTTCGAGGGTGGATGCACGGGCGCCGCGGACGGCTACGCGCGGATGACCGGGCGACCCGCCATGACCCTGCTCCACGGCGGTCCCGGCTTCGCCAATGCCAGCGCCAATCTCCACAATGCGAGGCGGGCACGTTCCGCCATGATCAATCTCATCGGCGACCAGCCGAGCTGGCACCGCCCCTTCGATCCGCTGCTGAATTCGGACATCGAGGCGATCGCCGGTTGGTCGTCGGCTTGGCTGCGACGCACGGGCTCTCCCGATGAAGTCGCAACGGATTTCGCGCAGGCGGCGGAGGTCGCGAGCGAGCCGCCGGGCCGAATCGCGACCCTGATCCTGCCCCTCGACGCCCTGTGGGCGGAGGCGGCGGGGCCCGCCAACGCCAGGGAGCCGCGGCGGCCGGATGGGGTGTCCCGGGACGCCGTTGTGAAGACAGCGAAGGCCTTGCACGCATCGGGCGCCTCGGCCCTGTTGCTGCGCGGCGCGGCGCTCCAGGAAGCGGGGCTGCGGGCGGCGGCGCGCGTCCAGGCGGCGACCGGTTGCCGCCTGCTCTGCGATACCTTCGTGCCACGCATCGACAAGGGCGCGGGACTTCCCCGAGTCGAACGTGTTCCCTACTTTCCGGAAGACGGGGTCGCGGCACTCGCCGAGCTTCAGGATCTCGTGCTCATCGGAACCTCCGATCCCGTCGCCTTCTTCGGCTACCCCGGGCAGCCCAGTACCTTCGCGCCAAAGACTTGCCGCCAGCATCTTCTGGCCCGCCCCGAGGAGGACGGGCGCGCGGCGCTCGACGCCCTGGCCGACGAGCTCGGCGCGTCGAAGGAACCGCCTGCGCCGACTCCGGCCGCTTTGCCGCCACGACCGAGCGGGGCGCTCAGCGCCGAAGCTATCGGGGCGGCGGTCGCGCATGCGCTTCCCGAAAACGCGATCATCGCGGACGAGGCGATCACCTGCAGCGCGACCGCCTATGCCGCGACGGCAGGGGCGCGGCCGCATTCCCACCTGATCGTCTCGGGCGGTGCCATCGGATGGGGATTCCCCGGCGCCACTGGCGCCGCCATCGCCTGCCCCGAGCGGCCGGTGATCGCGCTCCAGGCCGACGGCAGCGGCATGTACACCCTCCAGTCCCTATGGACCCAGGCGCGCGAGGGGCTCAACGTCACGACCGTCGTCTACGCCAACAACACCTATGAGATCATCAAGGTCGAACTGGCCCGCGCCGGTATCGACAACCCGGGACCGCAGACCTCGTCTCTGGCCGACTTCCGCGACCGGCCACTCGACTGGGTCTCTCTTGCCCAAGGGCATGGCGTGCCGGGCGTCCGGGTCGAGACGGCCGAGGATCTGATGCGGGAGATCGGACGGGCCGTCGCCGAGCCCGGCCCGCACCTCATCGAGGCACGGTTTTGATCATTTGGTAGACTGCTAGAGCATGTCTTGGCTAACTAGATTCATGGTTCCCTGAGGGTGGGGGATGTGATTCTCTGTATTTACCTGGCAGATATAGAGGTTCAGACATGGGCA
>JANQJG010000020.1 GCA_028281785.1 Rhodospirillales bacterium | reverse complement strand
TTAATCGCGTGAATCTGATCTAACTCATTGAAATAGAGCGGATTCACGCGATCAATTGGAAACATGCGGCGTTTCCGATTGATCGCGATCCGCTCTAGGCACCGCTCGCTCGTATCGGCGCCCCGGATGTCCACACAGCCTGCGGGATTGTTCCGTGACACCGCCCTGGGATATCCTTGCCCTTTGCCGCAGCCTGAGGCAACTGGGGCTTAGATGGCGCCGCCAGGGAGGCCGCGCCGCGATCAGAGCGTTGGGGGCGTTCCATGGCACGAACACTGTTCGAGCGCTACGGCGGCTTCGCCGTTATCAGTCGCGTCGTGTCCTCCTTTTATGACAAGGCTGTCGAGTCGCCGGTGCTCGAGCCGTATTTCGAGGGGGTGGACATGCGCCGGCTGATCGATCATCAGACCAAGTTCATCGCCTCGATGATGGGCGGGCCGGCGAGTTTCTCTGACGAGATGCTGGAACGCGTGCACGCCAATCTCGGCATCACCGAGAAGGCGTTCCTGGAGATGACGAGCCTTTTCAAGGAGACGATGGAGGATTTCGATATGGAGGAAAGCGACATCGCCATCGTCCATCGTGATATCCTCAGCAAGAAACATCTCATCGTCACCAAGGCGTAACCTCTTTGCAGCGTCAGGACGCGGCCGGGAAGGATCTCGCGGGCATGAGCGAAGGTCTCGACTACAAGCAGCTTATCCAGTCGCTCGACGGTGGCGTCGCCCTCGTCAAGCCCGGAGGCTGGGACATCGTCTTCGAGAACGCCAAGTTCTTCCAATGGTTCCCGCCCGACAGCGACGGTGACGGCGACGAACCGCTGCCCGAGCGTCTCTCCGGCCTTCGGGCCGAGCGCGCCGCCGCCCGCCTGGAGGACAATCGCCGCTTCACCTTCGAGAGCGAGGCCAAGGCCGGGTCGCGGCCGGTGCCGGTGCGTGTCACCCTGCAGAACTTGCCTGATCGCGAGCCGCCCCTCGTCCTCGTCCAGTGCGTCGATATCTCCAAGGAGAAGGAGACGCAGTACATGCTCGACTCCTACTCCAAGATGTCGGAACGCCACAGCCGCGAACTGCAGAAGGAGAAGGACCGCGTCGAGAAGCTCCTTCTCAACATCATGCCGAGATCCGTCTACGAGGAGATGAAGGACTACGGCACGACCACGCCGCAGCGGTTCGATTCCGCCTCCATCGTCATGCTGGATTTCGTACGGTTCACCGATATGGCGATCTCACGCGATCCCAGCGCTCTGGTCACCGAGCTCAACGATATCTTCTCGGCCTTCGACCGCATCGTCGAGATGTTCGGCTGCGAGCGCATTCGCACCATCGGCGATGCCTATATGGCCGTGTCCGGCCTGCCCGAGGCGAATCCCGACCATACCCACAACGTGGCCAAGGTTGCGCTCCGCATGCGGCGCTATCTGGAGCGGCGCAATGCCGCCCATCCCCAGCAGTGGCGCGGCCGCATCGGCATCAACACCGGTCCCGTGATCGGCTCGCTGGTGGGCATCCAGAAATACGTTTACGACCTCTTCGGTCCCGGCGTGAATCTGGCCGCGCGCATGGAGAGCATGTCGGAACCCATGCAGATCACCCTGTGCGAGGAGACCTACGAACTCATCAAGGACGACTTCGCGTTCTCGGAACGCGGCGAGTTCGAGATCAAGGGCTTCGGCACCAAGAAGCTCTACTACCTGGAAAGCGAGCGCCGCGGGCGGGAGTGAGAACCTCGCTGGCCCAGGCCCTTCCCGCCATCCTCGCGGCCGCAATCCTGCTCGGCGCCGGCCTTTCCATATCCGTCGCCTCGGCGCAGACATGCCGTCCGCTCGCGCTGACCGACGCTTCGACCGGGGCCGAGATCGTCGGCGCCGAGGACATCGCCCTCGATCGCGAAGCCGGCGTCGCCTACGTCTCCGCCTATGACCGCTGGGCCGTCGAGGACGCCCTCTCGGACGGGGCGGAAGCGATCCCCCAGGGCGGCCTCTACGCGGTTCCCCTGGGCGACCTGCGCTCGGCCGGCGCGAGTTTGGCCGTTCGCGACCTTGCGCGCGACTTCAAGCTGTCCCGCGATTTCCGTCCCCATGGCATCGCGCTGTTCGTGGAGGCCGCGGGCGCCCGGTATCTTTTCGCGGTCAACCGGGTTTACCGGCGGGCCGCCGACGGCGATTGGGTCATGCGTCCGCGTATCGAGCGTTTCCGGCTGGCGGACGGCGCGCTCAGTCACCTTGGCAGCGGGGAGGATGCAAGCCTCTGCACCCCCAACGACCTCGTCGCCGCCTCTCCGAGCCGCGTGCTCGTCAGCAACGACCATGGCGCCTGCGGCGGCTGGGGACGGTTTTGGGAGAACGTAACGGGCCGGCGCGGGGCCCAGGTCTGGCAGGTGGTGTTTGGCGACGGGGAAGGGGAGGCGGCGCGAGTCTCGCTCGCCGCCGGGGGCATCGGCTTTGCCAACGGGCTGGCGCTCGGTGGCGGGGACGACCCCCGGCTCTATGTCGCGGCCACGCGCGAGCAGGCCATCCGCGTCTACCGCCTGGGCGATCTCGATGCCGGGCTGCCGACTGAGCCGGTCGCTGTCTATCCCGTCGAGGGCGGCCCGGACAACTTGACCTGGGCGGCCGACGGCCGGCTGATCGCGGCGCTTCATCCCTCTCTTTTCCGGCTGGGCCTTTACCGGCACCGCTGGTTCGGGGTCGGGCACGCGCCGTCCACCGTCGTCGCCCTCGACCCCGCGAGCGGCGCCACCCGAAGCCTATACGCCGACGAGAGCGGCGAGGCCTTCCCTGCGGCCACCGTGGCCGCCCACTGGGACGGCCTGCTGGTCCTGGGCGCGGTCGCGGCGCCCGGCCTCCTCGTCTGCGACGTCCGCTAAAGCAAATCCCGAGCGGATTGAGTCAATCCGCGACGACGTATTTGCTTAAAATTAATATGTTAGAGCTTTTCACATGATTGAGATCAATCCTGAAAAGCTCCAGAGCGGATCGAGAATGATGCCGCTCAACCCTCGGCGGCCGTGACGGTCTCGGCCGCTTTCGGGGACTTGGCCGCGGGGGGCTTCCGCTGCCGCGCGACCGCCTCTTCGATGAGGTTTCGAAAGAGGGTCGCGCTCTGGCCATCGACAAGCAGCGAGCCGGTAAACGCGCCCGAGGACGTATTGAACACCCAGCCGCCATGCTCGGTGTCGCGATAGACCATATGCGCGCCCTCGATTTCGTCCAGGCCCTTCGCGAGAACGCTGAAGGCTCCGCCGCCGGTGGATATCTTCTGCGTGTACATCCCGCTCGCGCCCCCGGTGAGGCCCGGTTCGCCATCGCCCCGATAGGGTCGGTGAAGGGCCGTGCTTTGCTTTCCGAGCAGATCCCCGTTCTCCAACCCCGTGCCGTTGAACACCCAGTGGTCCGCCATCTGCACACGATAGGGGGTCGGCGGTTTCTTCCAGTAGAATGTGAGGAAGGTGCCGATCAGCCGGGAGACGAAATAGCGGTCATAGTCCCGAATGCGGTACTTGCGATGGGGCCCGGCGTATTCGACCGGCCGGAACAGCGGATTGCCGGCGCTGACGATGAGCCGGCCACCCGATCGCAGATAGGATTCGAGGTTGAAAAACATCTCGTCCGACCAGTATTCGGCGTGGCCGTGGAAGATGATGACGTTGGATTCCCGCGGCATCTCCGAAAAGGCGAAGTCCTCGTCGCCATAGACGGCATAGTCGATGCCTTCCCGTTCCAGGAAGGCGATCAGCGACCATTCGTTCTTGATCAGCTTCGAAAAGGCCGGCTTGAGCGGGCTCTGCCACCGGGCGAGTTCCTCGGAGATTGCCGTGTTGGGGCGGGTCATCGGCAGATCGACGGGCGGAAGCTCGATTTCGAACACCATCATCAGCATTCGCCCCAGGGCGCGCGTCACCCGGTTCAACCGCCGGTTCTCATAACGCGAGATGCCGCCGAACTCGTTATAGGCATCGAAGGTGTTGGTGCTGGCGATGACGGCGACCGGCTTCGGCTCGCGCGGCTTGACGATGAGCAGCACCCAGAAGGCGGCCGCCTCGTTCCCGTTCTGGCGCAGGGCGATGGCGTACATGCCGGGGCGCAGGGCATCCGAATTGGCCTCCGCCGTCGGATGCCAGTCGACCCCCTCCAGCGTGCTGTAGCGGTTGCTCTGGAGCGTGCGCGGCACGGGGATTTGGATGCCGGTATCCTCCAGCTCCCGCCCCAGCCGGTAGATCCGCGCCGTGGCGTCCCGGGTCGTATGGACGTGCAGCGGAACGATCTCGCCCATTGTATAGGACGGCCGTCCGATATAGGCGGAAATGTCTCCCAGCTCGGCCGCGTACTTCCCTTTCTTCTTCCAATGGTAGAGTTGGTAAAACGACCAAGCGCCGAAGCAGGCCCCAAGGATCGCCAGGATAATCAGCGCCTCGCGAAGCACGGAGTACACCGTGACGAAAAGATGAATGATTTCTGGCATCTTCCCCATCCCTTCCCAGACCTCTCCGGGTCTTTGTTCAACCAAGAATATCGGAGTTGTTATTGCCGGTCCGGCTTGGACGGAAAATCCGTCATAGGGAGTTGCAGGAATATTATCATGGGAAGTCCCGGTTCTGTTCAAGCGGGAATGCGCCGGCGCCGCCGCCCGCTCGGTGCTTGCGCGCCACCCCGCGCCCCGATACGCTCACGGGCATTGCGGGCGTGGCGAAACTGGTAAACGCAAGGGACTTAAAATCCCTCGCCGCAAGGCTTGCGGGTTCGAGTCCCGCCGCCCGCACCAGAAATCCCTTGTTTGCACTTCCTTGATGGCCCCGGCCCCGCCGTTCCCGCGCCCCAAACAGGCCTTGGAAACGACATTTTTGCCTGCGACATTCCGCCTTCATCACGGCAAGACAGGGACCGGGCATGATGGATGGCAGGTGGATTTCCTTCGGCGCGGTGCTGGTGGCCATCGGCGTCGCGCTGGCGGGCTGGTTCGTCGGCGACGGCTTCCGGCAGGGGCGCCTGCCCGACCGATACGTCACGGTCAAGGGCCTCGCCGAGCGCGAGGTCACCGCCGATCTCGCGCTGTGGCCCCTGCGGTTCGTGGCCACCGGCAATGACCTCGGCGCCGTGCAGGCGGAGAGCGAGCAGGATGCGGCCGCCGTGCGCGCGTTTCTCTCCGAGCAGGGGATTCCCGCTGCGGCGGTGAGCGTCGAGGGCTTCGAGATGACCGACGTCCTGGCCCAGCCCTACCGCTCCGGACCCGTCGAGAGCCGATACATCATCTCCCAGCGGTTCATGGTGCGTTCGGCTGAGGTGGATGTCATCCAGGCGGTGAGCCAGAAACTCAGCGAGCTGGCGGGAAAGGGCGTGGTTCTCGGCAATGAGGGGCTGCCCTTTCCGGGCCCGTACTACCTTTTCACCCGGCTCAACGACATCAAGCCGGAGATGATCGCCGAGGCCACGGGGAACGCCCGCGCCAGCGCCGAGCAATTCGCCGCCGACGCCGGCAGCCGCGTCGGATCGATCCGACGCGCCTCCCAGGGCCTGTTTCAGATCCTCGCCCGCGACAAGGCGCCGGGCGTGGTCGAGCAGCGGCAGGCCCTGAAGACCGTGCGCGTCGTCTCGACCGTCCAGTTCTCCCTCCAGGATTAGCGGGCATGCCAGCGAGGCGCCTTGCCTTCCGATATGGTGCTTCCCACCTTCCCATCCTTCGACACGCCGCCTTCGGCGGCTGCTCAGGATGAGGCGGACGTTGAAATGATTGGCCTCATGCTGAGCTTTGTCGAAGCACGGGGCCAATCATCAGTTCGCCTTCTCCAACAGTCTGCCAATGGGTAAGGCATCGAGCCTGATCCCTCGGTGTCTTGCGACAAGGGCGGCGAAGCTCCCCTATTTTCGTCTAACCCTACCCCGAAAGATTCTCGAATCACCCCCATCGCCCCCTCAAGGACGCGGCGCCGGTCTGGCAGGCTTGGCCCTGTCGATAATCGGTTTTCAAGCCCCCAAGGACCCGAGGTGAACGCGCGGGGGGTCCGGCGGAGCCGGATGAAGGGTGCGACGCATGGGGAAGGCAATCCGAATCGCCGCGCGCTGGGCCGTGATCTTCTATCTCGCGCAAGCGGTGCTGGGCATCGCGGCCGGCGTCTATCTCGCGCTCTCGATGGGGCCGGACGGCCTCTCCTGCCTGACGAAGGCCGATGGTATCGGCGCGATGACGTCCTGTTTGCGGTAGGGCGCTCGCGGCCCTCGCAAGATTCCCTCCTGCCCCGAAATCGACCGATTCCCGGCCCAATCCGGCCATAGTCCGGCATGAGACTGTCGTTGCCGAGAAACCGGATCGGGAGGAGGGCCCACATGATCCATGGAATGAAGGCGGCGTCGGGCGCCGCCCTGATGTTCGTCGCCCTGGTATCGAGCGCGGCGTCCGCCGCGGTTCCGCCGGAAGGGGGTGTGCTGTCGCCGGAGATCGAGATCGACAGCCCGGTCATCAGCGCCGACAGCGACGCGGCCGTCTATGTGTTGGTGCGATTCGCGGTGCCGGAAACCGGGCCGGCGGCCGAGGCCGACCGGCCGAGCCTCAACCTGGCGCTGGTGCTGGACCGCTCGGGCTCGATGGAGAGCAAGGGCAAGCTCGAATACCTGAAGACCGCGGCCAAGATGGTGGTGGACAGCCTGACCCCGGGCGACCGCTTGGCCATCGTCGAATACGACGACCGGGTGACGGTCATGTGGCCGTCCTCGCCGGTAGAGGCGAAATCGATGATGAAGCGCCTCATCGACGGGCTTCATCCGCGCGGCGCCACCGATCTCTCCGGCGGCATGGTGCGGGGCGTCGAGGAGGTGCAACGATATCTGCGGGAGGAGCGGGTCGGCCAGGAGCGCGTCAGCCGCGTGCTGCTGCTTTCCGACGGGCTGGCCAATCGCGGCGTCACCGACCCCCGGGCGATTCGCCGTCTGGTCCGCGAGGCGCGCCATGGGGGCGCGCGCATCACGGCCCTGGGACTCGGCCTCGATTACAACGAGGATCTGATGCAGGACATCGCCCGCTACGGCGGCGGCAACTACTACTACATCGAGAACCCTCGGCAGATGGCGGGTATCTTCGGGCGCGAGATGCGCATGCTGTTCCGTACCGCGGCCCGGGACGTCACGCTCCACTTCGAGCCCGGGAAGGCCGTGCGCAGCGTCGAGGTGTTCGGCTACGAGGCGGAGACGGCGATCGGCGAAACCGTGGTTCGTCTCGAGGACTTCTACGCCGGGGAGGAGCGCTCCCTGCTCCTGCGCCTCGACGTGGCGGCGGGCGATCCGGGTGCCCTCGGCCTGGGCTCGCTGAGGCTCGATTATCTGGACGTGGCAGCGGAGCAGCGCCAAACCGTCACGAGCCCGCTTTCCGTGCGTGTTTCCTCGAACGGCGCGGAGGTGGACGAGGCCCGCAACGGCGAGGTGGAGGTCGAGGTGGCCCTGGTCGAGGCCGAGCGGCGTCACGCCGAGGCCGTCCAGCTTCTCCAGAGCGGCCAGCATGACGCGGCGCGGCAGCAGCTCCAGACCCTTGCCGAGGATCTTGAAAGGCAGAACGACCGCCTGAATGACCCGCGGCTGGCCGCCAAGGTCGAGGCTCTCGAGGTCGAGCAGAAGGATGTGGCGGAGATCGCGGCGGCGCCACCCGCCGCGGCGATGGACCTCGCCTCTGGCTTCATGAAATCCTCGAAGCAGCGCCTCTACCAGGCCGGCAAGGGGCAGCGCGGCGGCTATCTCCTGCGCGAGGGCGACGCCGGCTTCGAGGTCGAGGATTTGCAGCAGGCGCTGACCCGGTCCGGGCACTATGCCGGTCCTGTGGATGGCGACTTCGGGCCGGAGCTCAGGCGTGCCGTCGAGGCCTATCAGAAGGAGAACGGGCTGGCCATCGATGGTGTGGCAGGCCCCGCGACCCTGCGCCAACTCGGGCTTTACTGAGACAACACCGGGGGAGCCGGGGTGGCTTTTCCGCCCCGGCCCTCCCCACGGCCCTACCCCGTTCGCATAGGGGGCCTTCTTTAGATCACGGCACTACCCCGTTGATCCAATTCTTTGTGAGCTCCGTACATGGCACGTTCGTCTTTGACACCCTTGGTCCGGTGACCATCGGTGGTGGGCGGGGACCACGAAGCGAGAACGCGTCTGTGGCCCGTTCATATCAGAAGCTTGAAGGCTTGGTGTCGAGGCAGAACCCGGAAGCCATGCGGTACAAAGTCATGTATGACGATCTGGTCGCCAAATGGGCGGTGGTGGACAGCAAGGCGGCTGGCCTTGTGATCGCTTACCACAAGCACAAGGAGGCCGCCTGCGCGGAGGCCCAGGCGAAAGAGGATCAGGACCGATCCTCCAGGATGGCCGGCTAACGCCCGTCGCCGCTCCGATTTTCAGCGAGGCTCGTTGCGGCCAGAGGCCGCGGCAAGCACGCTGGCGCGTGTTCGGGAGCAATCCCGTCCCCGACGCACTACATCATTGCTCGTAAAGGCGTCGATGCAGGGGGCGGGGATGATCATCGATCACATCGGTATCACGGTTTCGAACTTCAGCGGGAGCAAGGCTTTCTATACCCGCACCCTGGCCCCCCTCGGCATCGAGGTGGTCAAGGATGGCGAGGGCTGGGCGCTGTTCGGCAAGGACGGCAAGGGCGAGTTCTGGATCGGCGAGTACGGCGATGCGCCAAAGCCGATCCATATCGCCTTCGCGGCCGCGGATCGTGCCCAGGTCCAAGCCTTCTATGACGCCGCGATCGGCGCCGGCGGCCGGGACAACGGCGCCCCAGGCCTCCGAGGGCATTATCATCCCGACTATTTCGGGGCTTTCGTCTTCGATCCGGACGGCCACAATATCGAGGCCGTTTGTCACGACCCGGGATAAAGCGGTTCCTTGACCTTGCGGCCTGTTTTTGTCACGCCACGGCGGCCGACCCCTAGGGCCTGTGGACAGTTACCGCATCGATCTGGTTCGAGACCAAAATCGTCGCGGACAAGGAGAGAAGCGCAAGGAAGTGTGGACCACTTTCGAGCATTCTCGACACGGTCCGCGGCGATTTTGGCCGAACCCCGGAGGGGCTGGGCGA
>JANQJG010000226.1 GCA_028281785.1 Rhodospirillales bacterium | reverse complement strand
ATTATTTATTTAGAAATTGCGAAAAACAAACTGTCGGAATTGATCGATTTCTATCAGAGAAGCGGATATCCCTTCGGCGATTACGTGTCCGACATGTACAAGTCGTTAGCCGTCGATAAACACAGGCTGGAAATGGTTGGGCGTTAGCCGCGGGACGAAAGGGCGGGCAGGCCGCCCTGCCGGGTACCGAGCAGCTCGCCGGTGCCGCTCAGACCGGCAGATCGATCTCCCGCTCGATCCCGACCGCCTCCAGAAACCTTCGGTCGTGACTCGCGATGAGCAGGGCCCCATCGAAGCTTGCCAGCGCGGACTCCAGCACTTCGATCGAGGCCAGATCGAGATGGTTGGTCGGCTCGTCCAGGATCAGCAATTGCGGCGGTTTCGGCGTCGACAGGGCGCAGGCGAGGCCGGCGCGCAGGAGTTCGCCGCCGCTCAGCGTCGAGACCCGTCGGCACGCCGCCCGGTTGCGGAAGGCGAAACGGGCGAGGGCCGCGCAGGCCCCGTTCTCCGTCAGATCCGGGTTCAGGCGCCGAAGATTGTCGAGAATGCTCAGACCCGGGCGAAGCAAGGCGACATGCTGGTCCAGCATCACCGCGCAGCCCTCCGCCCGCCTGACCGTTCCCCGGGTCGGTTGAAGGCGGGCCATGGCAAGCCGGATGACGGTGGTCTTGCCCGCGCCGTTCGGACCCGTGAGCGCCACACGCTCCGGCCCCCGGATGCTGAAGGTCAGCGGGCCGAAAAGCTTGAATGAGTCCGGCGCGAAAACGACCTTGTCGAAGGCGAGCAGCTCGCGGCTAGCGGGCAGACCGGTCGACGGCAGATCGACCCGGAGGGGCGTCAAGACTTCGACCCGCTGGCGCGCCGTTTCAAGCCTCTCGGCGGCATCGTCCAGCAGCCGCGCGGCGAGATGGCGCTCGCGGCCGGCACTTTGCTCCGCGCGTTCCTGTTGCGCGTCAAGGAACAGCTTGCTGTCGGCGCCCCGGGCCCGCGCCGTGCGACCCGCCTTGTCGCGCCGCGCCTTTTTCTCCCGTTGGCGCTGCACCGAGCGTTTTGCCTGGCGCATAGCCTCCTCGGCATGCTCAAGCTCGGCCTCTGCGCGGACCCGCGCCGCGTCACGCATGGCGACAAAGCTCGACCAGCCGCCGCCCACGATGGTCGTGCCGACGGAGGACAGCTCGACGATCCGGTCCATGTGTTCGAGCAATTCGCGGTCATGGCTGGCGACCACCACGCCGCCCCGCCACCCCGCAATCAGGTCGATGACGGCCCGGCACCCGTCCTCGTCGAGATTGTTGGTGGGCTCGTCGAGCAGGAGCAGCTCGGGGCCTGCGATGATCAGCCGCGCGATTTCCACCCGCGTGCGTTCGCCGCCGCTGAGGGACGGGAAGGCGCGATCGATCCGAAGCGTCGGCAAGCCCATGTCGGACAGCGCCGCGTATGCCCGCGCCTCCACCGTCCAATCCGCCAACATCACGTCGTCCGGCATCATCGAACCGGACTCGATGCGCGCCAGCCGGGCGAGCTGATCCGACAGCGCCAGGGCGTCCGCGACCGTCGCGAAATCGTCGGGCGACAGCTGCCGCATGAGCCCCGCGCCTACGGCACGATGGATGCCGCCCGAAAGCGGCTCGATCTCGCCCTTGATGGCGCGAAGCAAGGTCGATTTGCCGGAGCCGTTCCGGCCGACGAGGCCGACCCGTTCGCGGCCGATGGTCAGATTCAAGTTCGAGAGGAGGGGCCGTCCGTCAGGAGCGGAGAGCGAAACGGTATCGAGAATGAGGAGGGCGGACATGGGTCACCTGAACACGGGAAGAGAGCCGGGCTGGGGCAAACTTCCGAATGCTCATGATGACCTCCGTTGCCAAGATGCGCCGAGGGTACGGCGCGCGCGGGGGGCCGTCAAGGCATGGCGCGTGAGGATCAACCCGCGGGGAAGAGGCGACGGCGGCGTCGCGTTCGAACAGTCCTAGTGTTCTGTCCCATAAGTAACTGATATAAATATGGGCATCCCTTCACCAGGAGAGTGCCCATGCCCCGTGGTCGTCCGCTCGCTCCCATCCTGC
>JANQJG010000143.1 GCA_028281785.1 Rhodospirillales bacterium | reverse complement strand
TGAGATCCGTCCGATCCGGCGTTGTTGCCGGATCGGACGGGAAACATCTTCAAATCCGCCCGCCGAGCCGCCTCAAGGGCGGATTTGGCCACTCAAAACCGGGGAAAAGTAAACCGAGCCGAAGGCGAGGGACTTTTTCACGATCAACCCATGAGCTTCTCGCGGGACGAGCTGGTCGTTGAGGCGCGCGGGCGGGAATAGGTCCCGCCCCGCGCGCGGAATGACACCGTCAACTAGTTTGCGGAGCGGCTCCCCCGGAAATCCATGAAATGGGTGCTTCCGGCCTTCCAGGTGACGGAATTGCTGACGCCCAGGAATGTCGGAAGGACATGAAGATAGGTTGAGGGGGCGTCGGATTCGTAGATCTCCAACATGCGGATCAGCGCGCCGCGCCGTTTGCCGGTATCCGTGCTGGCGAGGTCGGCGCCCCATTTGTTGAAGCGGCTGTTCGCCCAGATGCCGCCGCTTTGGAACGGCCCTCTCGGTCCAAAGAGACGATAGAGCTGACCTTCGGGATCGGGATAGATGGCGGTCGCCGAATAGTTCATGACGCCACGGCCAGGCGCTTTCACCTGCTGCCAGTTTTCCTTCAACTCGAGTCTGATATTCAGACCGACGTCGTTCCACATCTGCTGCAGGACCTGTGCAGTGGTCACCTCGCCCGTGTAGTAGTCGGTCATATAGCGATAGGAGATTTCCTGGCCGTCGTAGCCCGCTTCCTTAAGAAGTTTGCGCGCTAAATCCGGATCGTAGCCGGTGGTCACGTGGTTCTCGACATACATGGGGCCAAAGGACTCCATCTGCAGGCCGTTTGGGATCGATGTACGGCCATCGAATATGGAATCGATGATCAGCTGCCGGTCGATCGCCAGGTTCATGGCGCGGCGGACACGCGGGTCGCGCAGGGCGGGATGGTTCTGATCGTACACGATCATGCGGATGTTGTTGATCGGGCCGCCCTCGATTCTGGCCGTGCCACTCTTGCTGATCGTCTCGAACTGATCGGGGGTGACTTCCGTGATGATCTGGAAATCACCGGCGAGAAGACCGGCAATCCGCGTGCCGATCTCCGGAACCACCTTAAACGTGAACGAGTCGTAGCGCGCCTTGGGGCCCCAATAGTTGGCGAAAACCTTGAAGCCGTTCACCTCGCCCGGCTTGAGCGACTCGACCCCATACGGCCCGGTCCCGACGACGGCCATGCCCCATTGCTCCCAGCTCTCGGCCGCAAGAAAGGCATCGCCGCAGGGAACTCCGCCAAGGGGTGTCGAAAGGCGCAGCTTCAAGAGCGGGTCCGGCCTGTCCGTCGTCATCCGGACCGTCCGATCGTCAATCGCCTCGACCTTCGACAGATAGGGGAAAAACTGCCGTTTGCCGACCTTGTAGCCGGGGGCGTCCTCGTTCAACAGACGCTTGGGGCCGAATGCGATGGCGACGTCCTCGGCGTTAAACGGCTCGCCATCATGGCACGTGACGCCCTCACGGATCTTCAGTTCCAGAACCGTCGGCGAAACCTCTTTCCATTCGGTGGCAAGTCCTGGTTCGAACGCACCCGTTTCGGCATTGTAGTAAACGAGGCTCTCTAGCACGTTATGGGTGAAACGCCAGTTGACGTTGCGATTCAGGTCCAGCGGGTCCAAATGGAAAGGAATCTGAGGTGTTGCGATCACCAGATCGCGTGGTTCGGCGGCAAGCGCCGGGGATCCGGTCAGGGTAGCGACCATGCCTCCTAAAATGGCGAGGCTGGCCAGGCGCGCTTTTGAGTCCATCTTACTTCATCTCCGCTGGATATCATGAACGCTGCAAAATCGGGCCGCAGGGGTCCCTCAGGAAATGGCCCGTGCCACTGCCCGCCTTTTTCGGGCAGGAACGGTCACCCGTCTCCCAATCACCGGCGATCATAGGGGGCGAATATGACGCTTGATGTTCGATTAAGTTTATTTTATGTGACAGTTTGATGGTTATCTTGCAATTATGAGTAAAGAAGAACATATTAGAACATTAATTTTGCGCAATTGAGGTTTGACGTCCATCGGCGATATAAGCATCCTTAAGAGTATTTATTCATTATAAAATAAAATATGAAGGGAAGAGCTGAATGAGATGCATTTATGTGAAATAAGACAAGAGAAAATATTAAGTATACTTGAAGAAAGTCGAGAAGTGTACGTATCTCGTCTTTCCGAGCAGCTACAGGTCTCCGAGATGACCATTCGGCGCGACCTGAAGCTCCTCGAGCAACAAGGAAAGCTCAAGCGTGTTTTTGGAGGCGCGGTCTACGCACCGGAACAACATTGGGAAACCGTCGACCGGCGGGGGAAACACCTGAGCAATGAAAAATGTCAACTCGCCGCCAAAGCGATCGAATGTGTTCAGGCGGACTCGCTCGTCTTCATCGGCGGCGGATCGACAACCGCCGCATTCGCCGATCAAATGGCCGCCGTCCCCTCGGCGCGGATTGTCACCCATTCCGTTCGGGTCGTCCATCACCTGGCGCCGCAGGACCGGGACGACGTGTATGTGCTTGGCGGCACGTTGCGGCCAAGCGCTCAAACACTGATCGGGCCGGAAATGCTGGAGGCGCTCGAGCGCTATCTGTTTGATTTCGCCGTTATTGGCGTTGCCGCCATCGATTCGCGACACGGTTTTCTTGAACCCACCGAATGGCACGCGTTTCTCAACCGCACTTTACGCAGGCATAGCAGGCAAGTGATGGTCGTCGCCGATCACACGAAGTTTGGCGCCCGCGCCGACCTCCGGGCCTTGACACATGCGGAGGTCGATATCCTCGTCACGGATCGCCGTCCGCCCGAGGACCATTTCAAGGTTTTGACGGATTCGGGAGTCCAGGTTTTCTGGCCCTGATCACGCCCCTCGATGTCGCTACCAGGCATTGACGACTCAGTTTTCCGTGAAAAAAGTCGTTCGCTTTGCTCACTGTACTTTTTTTCAATGGTTGCAAGGCGAAATGGGGGCTTGGGGCGGCCCGGCGCGCCCATTTCAGGTGTTGCCAAATCGCAAGCTTTCGGACCGATCAGGCCGCAAGCTTGCGATTTGAGATCCGACTGATCCGGCTAATCGTGCCGGATCAGTCGGCCAACATCTTCAAATCCGCCCGTAGAGCCGCCTCAAGGGCGGATTTGGCCACTCAAAACCGGGGAAAAGTATACCGAGCCAAAGGCGAGGGACTTTTTCACGATCAACTCAACAGCTGTGCCCGCTACGAGGCGTTTGACACCTTTTCCACCACTTGCCGCAATCCGGCCAGCAGCGCTTTCGCCTGCTCGCCCTCCGCCTCCTTGAGCTTCTCGCGGATGACGACGTTCAGCGCGTCCACATGGAGCGCGATGGCTTGGATCTGATCTTCGGCGAGTTGGGTCTTGTCGAGGTCCTCGATGAACTGGCAGAGCTGCTTGCTGATGGTCGTAACCAGCGGATAGCCAAAGCTTCCGCCCTGGCCCTTCATGTCATGCGCGATGTGATAGATGCGATCCACATGTTCCGACGCGTTGGCCGCCTCGCCCTGGAGCTGGCTGGTTGCACCCTGAATGTTCGATAGATCGGCATCGACCACTTCGAGATAGCGGTCGGCGAGTTCGGCAATGATCGATTCCGCCCTCTCCAGCGCGCGAAAATCCGCCTCGGTTGGCCCGCCAGGCGTGACCTTTGGCTTGAGAAGATCGGGCGGGTCGATGACTTCCGGCACCGGCGGCTGGCTACGAGGCGTTTTTGTACCGGCCGAGCGCGTACGTTCGTCCCGTTGTTGTTCGACCATGGCGCGGTTTGTCCTCCTCCCCCAAAAAGGACCTCACCCGGGACTGTAAATTCGTCACCGAGGGCCGGCCCCGGCCCCTTCCGCGGCCCCCATTCGACAAGCTACAAGTTACTGTGTAACCAAAGCAAGTTGAAAGCGGCGGGCGAGACATTCTCTAGAGAAGGCCAAGCGTCCGCAGCTCTGCCGCCATCTCTTCCGGCAGATCCTCGGTTCCAGCAGGACCCGACTCGGCGTCCGGCGGTGCCTTCCGGGCATCCAGATAACGCCACCCCTGAAAGGGCCGACAGGCCCGCGGGGCTACCCGTACAAGCTCTGGGTCAAGAACCAGGGCGCATGATGGACGCCCCTCGGCATTGGTCCGAGCCTCGCAATCCAAAAGGCGCTGGCGCACGGCGATGAAGCCCCGAACGACCCAATAAAGCGAGCCGCCCTCACGCAACTCGGCCGCGCGCCTCGGCATATGGCGGGTAACATGGCAGAGCACGGGCCGCTCGCCGGCCGCCCGCAGCCTCTCCAATCTTGCGGCCTGGAACTCGGCGAGACGCGCGACGCTGTCGACGCCGACACAGAGCTTGAGCAGATGAACGGCCATGCGAATCTATTCGTTTCGGCGCGCGGTGACCTCGATCTCCACCTTCATACGCGGGTCGCAAAGGGTACAGACCACCGTGGTATTGGCCGGACGGACGTCGCGGAAATGCTTGCCGAGGATTGGCGCGACCCGTTCGAAATCCGCCTGATCGGACAAATAGACGCGAACCCGAACGACATCTCCGAGATTCGCGCCGGCGTCGCCCAGCGCCGCGGTGATATTGCGAAAGATCTGTTCCGTCTGTTCGACGACATCCTCGGAAATCGTTCCCGCCGCATAGTCGAACCCCGTCGTGCCGGAGACAAAAACCCAGGGGCCATCGACCACAGCTCGCGCATAGCCGGCGAGGGTCTCGAAAGACGACCCCGAACTGATATGTCTGCGCGCCATCTCCCCCCGCATCGCCGCTGCCGGCACCAGCCCATCGCCGGCCATTCGCTCAGGCCGCCGGCGAATCCGCCGCGGATGCTGGTGCCATTCGCCTCGCCTGTAAAGCCGGTTTCCCCCACCCCCGTCTCAAAAAGCCATGCCGATTCGCATTATTTTGCACATAAGTTCATAATATAGCTTGACAGACGAAGTTCTCATATATCACATTATGAATATACGTTCATAACCTTATGGATCATTGGATGCCCAGACCTTGTAAATCACGCTGGGTGCAGGCACCGCCGCCCGCTCCGTTCTATCGGCCGGACGGCGTGCCTTGGGAAGAGTTGCAGGGCGTCGTGCTGTCCACGGACGGGTTCGAGGCCCTGCGCCTGGCCGACGCCAAACGCTTCGATCATGAGACGGCTGCCGCCCTCATGGGCGTTTCGCGGCCGACATTCTCACGGCTCCTCGCCCAGGCTCGAACCACGGTGGCGACCGCTCTCGCCAATGGCTGGGCCCTGCGCATCGACGGCGGCAGTTTCCGCTTCGCGGCCCCCTCGCCCCACGAGGATGGCCATGCGTTCGGACGCGGTCGCCGCAGACGCGGTCGTCACAGAAAACATGAAGAAGGACAAGAATGATGCCTAACCATGACAGAACCGGCCCCAAAGGAGCCGGACCGAGAACCGGCCGGGCCATGGGGCTGTGTCGCCCCGGGGCCGGCACGTCGAACGGCTCGCCGCGCAGGCGGCGGAATCGGTGCCGCGTTCGGGGAGGAGCCGCGATGTCGCCCATGGAAAGCGAGAGGACGTGGCGCCCCGACGGCGATGCCGGGGAAAAGATACCCGGCGCCGACTCGCCATCACATCATGAGGAGACCTGAGCACCATCCGCCATGGATGCCCACGGTCGTGGCCGACGTTTTGAGCACTAGACCGTAAATTCCATCGTAGAGGGTTTGTTCTGGCATCTCAGTCCAAAAG
The DNA here is from genome assembly GCA_028281785.1 of Rhodospirillales bacterium. Classification (GTDB taxonomy): domain Bacteria; phylum Pseudomonadota; class Alphaproteobacteria; order Rhodospirillales; family Shumkoniaceae; genus JANQJG01. The sequence goes on along the minus strand of JANQJG010000143.1, from coordinate 43,811 downwards.
TCTGTTATAGTCTTGCGACTATAACAGACTTTTGTGGCCCATGCCCAGGCCGTCCAAGTGCCGAGTCGTCAGCGCGATCCCCGACGCCGTCGACTTCAAGCCTCGCGGCATCCCCATGCGGGATCTCCAGGAGGTCTATCTGCCCGTGGACGGGTTCGAGGCCGTCCGGCTTACCGATCTGGCAGGTCTGGAACAGGGCGAGGCCGCCCGGCGGATGGGGATCTCCCGTCAGACCTTCGGGCGCATCCTCGCTTCGGCCCGCCGCACCATCGCGCGTGCCCTCGTCCACGGCATGGCGCTGAGAATCCTCGGCGGCCATTATGAAGTCCGACCGACCGGCGGCGACTCGGCCGTCGGTCGCACGAAAAACTCGTCCGAACCGGAGGAAACGAATCCATGAACATGATCGTCGGCTTTCCATGCGACGGCCCGGGCGGGCTCGATGCTCCCCTGTCCGACCATTTCGGTCATTGCGAGGCGTTCACCCTTGTCGCCGTCGAGGACGGCCGGATCGCATCGGCCCGCGTGCTCCCCAACCCGTCCGACGGCCACGGACACTGCCACGACCTGGTCAACGGCCTGGCCCAACGGGGTGTCCGGGTTCTAGTCGCCAACGGCATGGGCCGCGGCCCGCTGCGGGCGTCCGAGTCGGCCGGAATTCAGGTGCTGCACGGCGGCGGAGCCGCGCTCGTTCGGGACGCCGCCCAGGCCTTGGTCGAGGGTCGGCTAAGGCCGTTTTCCCCGGCGTTCGTCTGTGGCCACTCCACCGAACAAAGACACGAGGCTTAGCCCGGACTTCTCACCATGGATAGGTCCCGCTCCCGAAGGGAATCTTCCGTCAAAGGAGCAGCCAGGCCCCGAGCGCGAGGAAGACGAAGAAGCCGACCACGTCCGTCACCGTGGTCAGGATGACGCTCGAGCCGACGGCGGGATCAATGCGCAGGCGATCCAGGACAAGCGGCGTCAGGCTACCGGACAACGCGGCGACGAGGAGGTTGGCGATCATCGCCAGCCCGATGACCACCCCGAGGAGAGGGCTGGAGAACCAGAGCCAGGCCACGAGGCCCGTGATGACGGCGAAAAGGAGCCCGTTGATGCCGCCGACCAGCAGTTCCTTGCCCATCACTCGAAGCGCGTTGGTCGGGGTGATCTCGCGTGTCGCGAGGCCGCGCACGGCCACCGTCAGCGTTTGGGTTCCGGCGTTGCCGCCCATCGACGCGACGATCGGCATCAGCACGGCAAGCGCGACCATCTGCTCGATCGTGCCTTGAAACAGCCCGATCACGACGGAGGCCAGGACCGCCGTGCCCAGATTGACGAGCAGCCAAGTGAAGCGGGAGCGCGTGGTCGCCAGAACGGCGCTATAGAGGTCGTCCTCCTGTACGCCCGCCATGCGCATGATGTCCTCTTCGTGCTCCTCGTCGATGACGTCGACCACGTCGTCGATGGTGATGGCCCCCACCAGACGTCCACCGTCACCAACCACCGGCGCGGAGACGAGGTCCCGCTGGCGGAACAGGAAGGCCACCTCCTCCTGGTCCATGGCGACGGGAATGAGCTTCATCTCCGGGTCCATGATCTCCGAGACCGGCACGGGACGCCGCGTCCGCAGCACCCCGCTGAGGGAGATCGCGCCCACCGGCCGATGCATGGGATCGACGACGAAGATGTCGTAGAACGCTTCGGGCAGCGAGTCCTCATCGGCACTGGCTCGCAGGAAATCGATGGCCTCGCCCACCGTCCAGAAGGTGGGCACGGTGACCACCTCGCGTTGCATGAGGCGGCCGGCACTGTCCTCTGGATAGGTGAGCGCCTCCTCGATCAGGGTCCGGTCGCCGGCCGGGATGGCCTCGAGGACCTGTAGCTGTTCCTCCTCGTCCAGCTCCTCGATGATGTCTACGGCGTCGTCGGTATCCAGCTCGCTGACGACCGCAGCCAGGTCCTCGACTTCCAGATCGTCGATGACGTTGTCACGGACGGCCTCGTCCAGCTCGGACAGCACGTCCGCATGAAAATCTTCGCCGATGATGGCAATGAGCTTGCGCCGGTCGTCGCCCGCGAGATGCTCGAGGAGATCGGCGATGTCGGCATAGTGAAGCGGCGCGACAAGCTCACGTACGCCAGCCGAATCGTCGGCCTCCAAGGCGTCGACGATCCGATGCTCGAGCTCCGCGTCGAGTCCCAGGCGCTGCGCGTCCGTCAGCGTCTCTTCGGGCATGGGGTCACGCGCCGGTTCGTCGACCATCTCCGCACCCTTCCGTCCCGACTGGGCCGCGCCAACCCCGCAATACCAGCGGCGTTATGGCGGGCTCGCCAGATCCCGCTTGAGCTGGAAGCGGACGGTTCGGCCGTCAACGGACGCCAAACCGCACCGTATCACCCTTTCCGAAGCGTCAAGGCCCGTCGCGATGGCGGCGGGCCTTGCAGATATGGTGCGGTCGAGAAGACTCGAACTTCCACGGGGTCTCCCCCACAGCGACCTCAACGCTGCGCGTCTACCAATTCCGCCACGACCGCGAATTCCCTTGCGACATCATGCCGCGTTGCCAAAATATTACGCCCGGAAATAGCAAATCCTCAGGCTGCGATCAAGCGCCCGAGGGATCGAAAACGGAATGAGATCAATGGCCCCTGGCATGATCGAGTGGCGCCGGGATACCAAGCCCGTGGACTATCTGGACGCTGTATCCTTCATGGAGCAGCGGGTCGGCGAGATCCGCGCGGGGACGGCGCCGGAAACCGTCTGGCTGCTGGAGCATCCGCCGCTTTACACGGCCGGTACCAGCGCCCGCCCAGATGAGCTTCTGGACCCGGGTCGGTTTCCCGTACACCGCACTGGGCGGGGTGGGCAGTTCACCTATCACGGGCCCGGTCAGCGCGTCGCCTATGTGATGCTCGATCTTCAGCGCCGAGGGCGCGACATCCGTGCCTATGTTCACGCGCTCGAAAGCTGGCTGATCGCCGCCCTGGGCCGATTCGGCATCAATGGTGAGCGGCGGGAAGGACGCGTCGGCATCTGGATCGATTCTGGAAAAGGGGATGAGAAGATCGCCGCCATCGGCGTCCGCGTCCGGCGCTGGGTCACATTTCACGGCGCCTCGATCAACCTTTGCCCCGATCTCGACCATTTCCGAGGCATTGTCCCCTGCGGGATATCGGAACACGGCGTCACGTCCCTCGAAGCCTTGGGGGTGCGCGCCTCCATGACCGAACTGGACGACACGTTGCGGGCGACGTTCGACGACGCGTTCTCGCCGATGATCAAAGGGTCGGCAACTGCCGGAATCCCGACGACTCGGGAGGCGATGCCGGGTGTGGCGTAACCGAGCGCACGGCAGCCGCGGGCGGCCCGTCCCAGCACGCCTCCAACATTTCGTTGACCACACTCTTGGGACCGGAGAACAAGGCCTCCACCGATCCATCCATACGGTTCCGAACCCAACCTTCCAGACCGAGGCTCCGTGCCTGCTCGGCTGTCCAGGCTCGAAACCACACCCCCTGAACGCGGCCCTCGATGACCACGCGGACGCATTTTGAATGAGATGGGTCGGGGGAGGTAGCGCTCATGGCGCCGCACTCCACCCCAATTCGCCGTCGCGATCAAGCCCTCATCGGAGGCGTCTGACCGACGTGGCCGAAAGCGCCGCACGGCTACCGCGGCATCGGCGTATTTATGCCGCCTCGGCGCCTCCCCCGTAGCCGGCCCGCTCCCCATGTCGCAGCGACCGGTTCGACACCAGGCCACCGGCTGTCGGCTGGCGGCGCCCCTTCGAGGAGGCTTGAGCCACTTCGGGCCGGACGTCGATCGCCTCCAACAGTCGCTCGATCGCGGAAAGCTCGTCCTTAACGCGAAGCTTCCGGCGCTTCAGCCGCTGTATCTGCATGGAATCCGGCATAGGCCGCTTGAGCTCGTCCATGATTTCGGATTCCAGCCCGCGGTGATCTTCGATCAAGGATTGATAGCGGTGTACGATTCCCATTGGCCTTGTCTCCTCTGTGCAGTCCCCCGGTCGATCGTGAACGTCGGGATCAGCCCTCCCCCTGGGCCCGCGAATAGCCGGCTCCGCCGTCGAACCGTTGAAGCTTCTCGACATGCATCCAGCGATATTCCGCGCCGATACGCCGCAACAGCTCGAGGATCGAGTCGTCTTCGACTCCGCCGCCATTGACCGCGACGAAACGGCAGCGCCAGTGGTCGACCATGTCCGTTTGGCCTCCATTGGCCGGGAAGACCTTCATCCCCCGATTCGATATCATCTCGAGTTTGAAAGGGGTTCCGCGGGCGACATCCGTCAGGCGATGCCCCAGGGTCTCGGCCTCGGCACCCCACTCGATGAAGATATCCACGCCGTCCAGATGCCGGTCTATCGAGACATCGGCTCCGTTCAGATCGGGACGGAGGACCAAGGCGTCGTAGGTCCTCGGCCGGAGGCTAGCCGAGCGTCGGCCAAGATTCGCGATCACCTCATCGCTGAAGCGGTCCGTCGTAACCGGCGAGTGGCTGCGCATGATATCAGCCGTCAAGCAGCGCCCCTCCTCAAGCGTGACGAAAAGGGCGTGCTCGATGTTCTCTGCCGCCTCGAACGCGCCGATATGGCGTAGCATCATGACCGCCGACAACATCAGCGCGGTCGGATTGGCGACACCGCGCCCGGCGATATCCGGCGCCGAGCCATGAACCGCCTCGAACATGGCAACCCGCTCGCCGATGTTCGCGCTCGGCACCAAACCGAGCCCCCCGACGAGACCCGCCGCGAGATCGCTCAGAATGTCACCGTTCATGTTCGAAGTAACGATGACATCGAAGGACTCCGGATTCATCACCAGCCGATGGGCGCAGTTGTCGATCACGATGTGTCGGGCCGAGATCTCCTCGTACTCCTCGGCGACCTCCTCGAAGGTCTTTTTGAAAAGACCCTCGGTGAGCTTCATGATGTTGGCCTTGGTAGCGCAGTGGACCGACCCGCGCCCCTCAGCGCGGGCGAGCTCAAAGGCCAGACGGGTGATCTTTTCGCTCCCCTTGCGGGAGATCAGCTTCAGGCACTGCGCGACGCCCGGGGTCTGCATGTGCTCGATGCCCGCGTACAGATCCTCTACATTCTCCCTCAGAATGACCAAGTCGATCCCACGACCGGAATAGGGGGTTCGAAGTCCGGGCAGCTCACGGACCGGCCGCAAGTTTCCGTACAGCTCGAACAGCTTACGCAGCGTGACATTGGCGCTTTTCTCGCCATATCCGACCGGCGTTTCCAGCGGCCCTTTCAGCACCACACCGGTTTTGGCGATGGCGTCGATGGTCTCGCGCGGCACGCCCGACGCCAATCCCTTGCGGAACACTTCCGCGCCGGCCTCAAAATACGTCCAGTCGATATGCGGATACGCCGCCTCAACAACGCGAAGAGTGGCCGCTACGATTTCCGGACCGATGCCATCGCCGGGCAGAACGACAACGGGCGTAGCTTCACGCTCGGTATCCGTTTCCATCGACATGGGGGAGCGTTCATCACCACCACCCGGGCCGGAGCCACTATCCTTCAACATATTAATGGTGGATATCATTCCTGCCTCCGAAAGCGGGTCTAGAGCACTATGTCTTTAGGTCCACCCATCTGCGTTGTGCCCTGACGGCCACCCGGTCCACTACGCGCCGGCGCTCGGCACGCCCGACGTGGTCACTGGCTTCACGCATCGATTGCTGGTTCCCCTCCCAACGCGGCGAGATGGATGGCCGACTCGGAACAGACGGAACACCCTGCCTCGCGACCGACAGTTGGGGCTCTGCCGCTGATCGAACCAATCGATTTCACAACGAATGTTGATAGAAAAAACCCATCACCGCTGGGTGCGAGGCGGTGAGAGTCGAAATCAGAGAATGAGCCGAGCTATCCCCCCAGACGGGCGATGAAATATCCGGCAACGACGGCGGTTCCAATCACCCCGGCGACATTGGGCCCCATGGCATGCATGAGCAGGAAGTTTCCGGGGTCGGCCCTCTGGCCCTCGACCTGGGAAACCCGCGCGGCCATGGGCACCGCCGAAACCCCGGCCGATCCGATAAGCGGATTGATCGGCCTCTTGCGCGCCACGAGGTTCATCAGCTTGGCCATTAACACGCCGGAGGCGGTGGCGACGGCGAAGGCGAGGATGCCGAGCGCCATGATCTTCAGGGTTTCAAGCTGGAGAAAGGTCTCCCCGGTCATCGTGATGCCCACGCTCGTCCCCAGGAAGATGGTGACGACGTTGATCACCTCGTTCTGAGCCGCCTTGGAGAGGCGATCGGTCACCCCGCACTCGCGCAGGAAGTTTCCCAGCATCAGCATGCCGATCAGGGACGAGGCGGCGGGCACAATCAATATACAGCCGATGGTCACCAGCAGGACGAAAAGCAGTTTCTCCGTGCGCGTGACCGTACGCAGGGTCCGCATGCGGATCTTGCGTTCCCGCTCGGTCGTCAAGGCACGCATGATCGGCGGCTGAATAACCGGCACCAAAGCCATATAGCTGTAAGCGGCGACGGCCACCGGCCCCAGCAGATCCGGGGCCAGCTTGTTGGCGAGGAAGATGGAGGTCGGCCCGTCGGCGCCGCCGATGATCCCGATCGCACCCGCCTCGGCGGCCGTGAAGCCGAGCGCGATGGCGCCCATGAAGGTTGCGAAGACGCCGAATTGCGCCGCCGCCCCCAACAGCAGGGTTCGCGGATTGGCGATCAACGGTCCGAAATCCGTCAACGCCCCGACCCCGAGGAAGATCAACGGGGGAAAAATCTCCAGGTGAATCCCTTGCGAGATGTAGTGAAACAGTCCGCCAGCCTCATGCTCGGTGGGGAGGTTGATCAGGCCCTGCGTCGGCAGATTGGCGAGCAACGCTCCGAAGGCGATCGGAATCAAGAGCAGGGGCTCGAACCGCCGGTACACGCCGAGATAAAGAAGAAAGAAAACGACCACCCACATGACGAGCATGCGCCATGTGAGATCGGGCACGGCGGTCATTTCCCACAGTTGGGCCAGGGTTTCCATCATGTCCCTCAGCCCAGGGTGAGCAGGACCTGCCCTTCCTCGACCACGGCGCCGACGTCAACCGAGATGGATTGCACGGTTCCCGCACCTGGCGCGACGACCGAGGTGTTCATCTTCATCGCTTCGAGAACCAGGAGCGTCTCGCCCGGGGCAACCGTCTGTCCGACGCCGACCTCGATACGCACGACGGTCCCGGCGAGCTGGCTGACGACCGGCCGCAGCGCGGAGCCCGACGTGGCGACAGCCGCGGGCGCGCCGGCTTCAACTCCACTATTGCTGGCCGGCGGCGAAAGCACCGGAACGGCCGCTACCGAAGGGCCGGTGGGACCGGCGGTACCCTCGTCGAGGACCTCGACCGTCACCTCGTAGGTTTTCCCCTCGATGGTGATTCTCAACTTCTTCATCGCGTCGCGATACCCCCTCTCCCCCCATTCTCACCATTCATCGCCGGCCGCCCATCGGCCAGGGCGTCACCCGGCCGTCCCGAGCCCAACCGCTCCTCCCAGTCGTGGGCGCCACGATCCTGCGGATTCGGTGGGGGCGGTCAAGCACTGTCGCCACGGCGGCCGCGATCGCGACAAGATGGTGCGGCGGCACACCCTTCTCATCGCCGATCCCCTCCGACACGGGGGCGGGCCTTCTCGGTCGCCGCGTCGCGGTTCGGTACAGGAACCCCATGAGGACGGTCAAAGCCCAGAGCAGCACCAGGACCGCGAGCACGACGCCGATACCGCTGACGAGAACCTCCAGATCGGCGATCATCGGCGGCCCCTCCGGCGCCGCCCCGATATGCAGGGTTTCCTCCTCACAGCGGGATGTTCCCGTGTTTCTTCGGCAGGCGCGTCTCGCGTTTGGATAGAAGCGTCCTGAGCGCCAGGGCGACCGTGGCGCGGGTTCGTCCGGGCTCGATGACATCGGTGACAAAGCCGCGCGCCGCCGAATAGTAAGGCGAGGCGAAGCGTTCGCGATAGTCCTCGGCCAACTCGGCCGCCATCTCATCGGGAAAGCGTGTCGCCTCCAGCTCCCGCCGATAGAGGATTTGGATGGCGCTCTCCGCCCCCATGACCGCGATTTCCGCGGTCGGCCAAGCGTAGACCATATCGGCGCCCATATCGCGGCTGCACATGGCCAGAAACGCCCCGCCATACGCCTTGCGCATGATGACGGTGATCTTGGGCACCGTCGATCCGCCATAGGCATAGAGCATCTTGGCGCCATGGCGAATGATGCCGCCGCGTTCCTGCTGAACCCCCGGGAGAAAGCCCGGCACGTCGACCAGGGTGACGAGCGGGATGTTGAAGGCGTTGCAGGTGCGGATGAAGCGCGCGCCCTTGTCCGACGCGTCGATGTCGAGCGTGCCCGCCTTGACCATCGGCTGGTTGGCGATCAGCCCGACCACGCAGCCCTCGATGCGCGCCAGCCCGACGACGATGTTGGCCGCGAATTCGGCCTGGACTTCCAGGAAGGAACCGGGATCGACCAGCCGGGCGATCACCTGCTTGGCGTCGAGCGGATCCTTCGGCGAGTCCGGCACGAGCGCGTCCATGCCCTTGTCCGTGCTCACGGCGATCTCGGCCGAGAGGTCATGGGGCGGGTCGGTGGTGTTGTTCGGCGGCAGGTAGGAGAGCAGACGCCGCAGCAGGGCGACGGCCGCGCCATCGCTCTCGGCGACGAAATGGATGTTGCCGCTGGCCGTTGCATGGCTGGCAGCGCCGCCGATCTCCTCCATGGTGGTGACGTGACCGGTCGCCGCGCGAATCACGTCCGGCCCGCAGATGAACATGTTGGCCTGGTCGCGAAGCATGATCGTGAAATCCATAAGCGCCGGCGAATAGGCGGCGCCCCCGGCGCAGGGGCCGGCGATCACGGCGATCTGCGGCACCACACCAGACAGCCGGACGTTGCGGTTGAAGACCTGCCCGTAGCCGGAGAGCGATTCCACCCCGTCCTGGATTCGGGCGCCGCCGGAATCGTTGAAGCCCACCAGCGGTATGCCCGTGCGCTCCGCATGGTCCATGACGGCGCAGATCTTCTCCGCATGAACAGTGCCGAGCGATCCCCCGGCGGTCGTGAAGTCCTGGCTGAACGCGGCCACCGTCTGTCCCGCGACGAAGCCCAATCCGGTGACCACGCCATCGCCGGCCAGCACCCTCGTGCCGCCGGTGTTCTCGGGAACCACCCCATGGGCGTGCAGCCCAAACTCCTGGAAGCTCTCGGGCTCGAACAGCGTCTCAAGGCGCTCGCGGGCGGTCATCAGGCCCCGAGCCCGGCGCGCCTCCAGGCGTTCCGCGCCGCCGCCGGCCGCCGCCGTCTCTCGGCGCCGGTTCAGATCGTCGAGCAAATTCTTCGATGTCGTCATGCGTGATACGTCGTCCGCCGATCCCCCCGATCGCGTCTCCCGCCTCTCAGAACCGCCGCTCATGCCCAGCGACGTTCAGAGACCGAGAATCGCGCGGCCGGCAGTATAGGCGGTAACCCGCGCGCTATGCCAGCCATACGGAAACGCCGGCCGTCGAACGGACGGCCGGCGCAGTTTCCGGGATGTCTCTTCGCCGGGAGGCGAAAGGTGGCCCGGCGATCCTCCGTGTGGGGTGAGTTACGCGGCTTCCGCGGCACCCTTGACGTTTGCGGCGTGCTGGTCATAGGCGTCCAACGCCTCGGCGCCGTAAACCATGGAGGGACCACCCCCCATATGGATGGCGACGCCGATGGCCTCGACGACCTCTTCACGCGTGGCTCCGAGCTCCAGGCAGGCCTTGGCGTGGTGCCCCAGACAACCGTCGCAGCGCACCGTGACGCCGATAGACAGGGCAATCAATTCCTTCATCTTGGCGCTCAACGCGGCATCGCGATAGTTGGCTTTGCCGAGATCCGAGAAAGCCGCCATGACGTCCGGGTGCGATCGGCCGAGCTTGGCGGCTCCGGCCGCAACATCCTTCGCAACCCGTACATAGTCGTTGGCCATTTTCTGCTCCTGAACTCGTTATAATATAACAAATCCAACCTTACGTCACCGCGCCAAGTGGAACAAATGCCGTTTCCAGGGGTCAGCCATGAGGTGCGCGCGGGTCTCCGGGCCGCGCATGGATACCTCTGCGGCCGGTCGCCTCCTCCCATCTCATTCGTGTTGGGGGATCATCGAATGCTATGCCATGATCGGCGCCGGGAGATTCGCATGAGACTCCGTTTGCCCGGTTGGTGTCTTTCGGCCGTGCTCTATGCAGCGGCGGCACTTCCCTGTGCCGTGAGCGAGGCGGCGGAGCCCATCTCCGACATCTTCGATGGCGCATACGCGGGACAGGGGGAGCTTCTGGCCCATCTCAGCGACCCGAACTGTCCCGGCGGCCTGGGCTATTTCGGGAGCATCGCGGGCGGCGGACTGCTCGCGGAATCGATCACCGGTGGCGAGGTCATCCGCGGCATTGTCACCCGGAGGGGCTTCGTCACCGGCAGCTATACCTTCGCCGACGGGCGCGAGGCGGCATATGAGGGGCTGATCGAAGGTCGGACCCTCGTCGCCGGCGTCAGCTCACCCGACGGCTTCTGCACCTGGCTGATCAAGCTCCAGCGGCAATAGACACCTCATATCAGCGAACGTTTGAAGGGACCGGGCCTCTCCTTCGACGTTGCTCAGGATGAAGCCCTCATGCTGAGCTTCGTCGAAGCACGAGGGCCGCTTGACCGGTGTGTCGCTTCAAACGCTCGCTGGTATCACTCCGTGAAGCGAAGCCTTACCTCGCCGAGGCCCTCGAAGCGGGCGACGACCTCGGAGCCCACATCCATGCGGGTCGGGGCCGTGGCGCTGCCCGTAAGCACGTAGGCCCCCGCGGTCAGGCCAATACCCCGCGCGGAAAGGTCGTTGGCTAGCCAGGCGGTCACGTCGACGGGGTCGATGCGGGCATTGCCCGTCAGTCCCGGCGCGGCCAGCGCCCCGTCGATATGCAGCGCCACCGGCACGGTGAGAAAATCGACCGAGCGCCAATCTGCAACCTCCGGCCCGATCACGCAACCGGCGCTGCCGCCGTTGTCGGCAACGATGCGGAGCGGCACGACCTCCGGCATGGCGACGCGATAGCTTGCGATCTCGATGGCCAGATGTATGGCGGCGGTGGCTGCCGCCACCTCATCCCTGGTATAGGCGGCGTCCCGGGGCGGCAGACCGGCGGACAGGCGGACCGCGAACTCCGGCTCGACGATGGGCTTGGTCAGCCCCCCGGCCGCGACCGTCGCCGGCGCCTCATACATGACCTCGCGAAACAGCCGTCCGGGAAGAGGCGCGTCGGCGCCGAACTGGCGCTGGGTTGGAGCACTCGTCATGCCCATCTTCCAGCCAACCACCTCCCAGCCGAGCAGCCGGGCCATCTCGTCCTGGATGTTGTAGGCCGCGTCCCGGGAAGCCGGATGCAGATCCCCGGGAAGCTCGGCGATTTGGCTGCCGTCGCGCCATGCCGTGGTCAGCATTTCCGCCGCTCGGGTCGCGGTATCGGTCGTCATCTCGTCGGTCCCCCCTCTGTTGAATCTTCGTGTTGGACGCGCTGGGCGTTTATACCTGACGCAGAGCCCGTCACACGCCCCTTTTTGTGTCCCGAGGTCAACGATCCAGAAGGGTGAGAAACTCGGCTACCCCGTGGAGATCGGTGCGCAGGGCCTCGCGCAGGGCCAGGGCCTCGGCATCCTCGCCCCACTTGCTCGCCTGGTAGCGTTCATCGAGCAGAGCGGCCTCCCAGGCCGCGGCCGCATCGATACGCCCGGCCATCAAGGCGAGGGCGAGGATCAGCGAGCCGCTGTCGGCGGTCAAGGTGGAGAGCGCGGCGAGATGCGGATCGTCGCACGCGTCCACCACGCCCCTCAGGACATGCAAGGCCTGGGGCGGCTGACGCACCGGAATGACGCCGGTTGTCACCCGCAACCGCACACCATAGAAGTCGCGGCACCAGTCGAGGAGTGGTTGCCATAGCTGGGCCTGACGCGCGGCCAGATCGGGGGGAGTTTCGGCCCGATAGCAAAGGAGATCGGTCTCCGCATAGGCGGATACGGCCCGGACCACGGCCTCGCGTTCCGGCCGCACGCGATCGATGGCGGTCACCGCCAGACGGGTCAGGGGCATGGTTTCCGGATGGATCTCGGAGGGTTGGTCCCGCCACTCCCGCGCGATGGCGACGGCTAGAGCCTCGGAGGGAAGGACCAGCGGCGCGCCGGCCGGCGTCCTGACCGGCCGGTCGTCGAGCAGAACGGAAAAGCCCCCCTCGCCGCAGGCGGTCGCCGCATCCTCATAGAACCGCTTGTTCAGCCGCCACCCCACCCTGCGATCCCGTCAGTTGCTACCCCCGAACAGGCCTTTCAGGGCGTTGCCTATGTCTTCGACGGCGTCCTTGACCCCCTTCTCTGCCTTCTCCGCCGGCGAAGACTTACCGCCTCCGCCGGTGCCCGCCGTATCGTTGCCGGTCGCGGCCGGCTGCGGCTCGGCCGGAGCCATGCCGAGCGCGGTCTGACAGGGATGCGCGTCGCGGGTGGCGCGATTGACCAGGGCTTCGCCGAGGATCGACAGTCCGCCCGTCGCCAAGGCAGCGCCGATCGACGCCGCCTGCTTGGCCGCCGCCGCTTCGTCAAGGCCGACGGTCGGCTCGGCCAAGGTGCCCCTCACACGGGCCAACCCGGCCACGCCCCCAAGGCTCACCCCGAGGCCCTCGCGCGCCTCCGGCTTGACGGCGAGATCCAGCTCCTCGGTCTTGAGGTTGACGGCGCCACTGCCGACAACGACGAATTGGTCCGTCTCCATGGCGATCCCTTTGTCGGCCGTGGCCATGCCGTCCTCGACGAGAAAGCGCACCACGGCGCAGGAGAGCGGCGTGTATTGCCGCTTCTCCCTGAGGGGATTCACCGCGCCGGCGATCTGAGACAAGACATCGGCGCCGACCAGATCGACGGCCGAACGGTTCACCTGTCCCTTTCCAACCTGAAGAAGGATCTCACCGTTCAGTCCGGCCGCCAGCTCCCGAATCGACACGCCTTGGCCATCCAACCGGATCGTCGCGTCGATCGGCGCTTCGCTGATAAGGTCCTTGTGTCCCATCTCATCGAGGAGGGCTCCGGCCACGACCTTGGTCATCACGATACCCGTTTGATTAAGGGCAACATCGTTGGTCGCGTCGAGGACGACATCGAGATCGACCTTGCCGCCGCCAAGATCCGCGACGGCCGTCTTCAGATCGAGGTGGCCGGCGTCCAGCCCGAGCTTCACCGCGACCTCTCCCATATCCATACCATTGGGCAGGACGAGGCGCGCGATCTCCAGCGAGACGTCGGCATCGGCCGCGCGCAGGGCCTCCAGCGGCAGGGGATCGGCGGGAAACACGCGTCCGTCGTCCTCCTCAGCCGCAGGCAGAGTAGCCGGTGGCGTCCCGCCGGCATCGGCAGCCGCGCCTTCCCCGGCGGGCGCCAGGACCGTCAGGTCGAGAAGATTGGAGGAAAAAGCCGCCTCGACCTTTGGCCGGGCATCCGCCATCGCCAGGGCCACGCGGCCGGTGAGATCGCTTTCCCCAAGCTTGAGGTCGATCTCCTCGATGGCATAACCGGTCTCGTTGTCCCGCGCCTTCGCGGCCAGGGTGAGCGAGGTCGCAGGCATGGCCGCCACGCCCTCAAGCGCCGGCAGAGCAGCCGCCGCGGCCTTCAGGGTTCCGGCCAGGTCATCGATGCCGGCCGCGATCGCCAGGTCGATACCTTTTGCCTCACGGGGCTGCGCGATGTTCCCATCGACGCGGATCTCGGCATCGAAGGCGTTCGCCTTGAGGGCAATCGGATAGGGCGCCGAGCCCCGCAACAGCGCCCCAACGGCGCCAACCTCACCCTCCATCGCATAGGAAGCGCCGTTGTAGTCGCCCTCGGCGCGGAAGCCGATGGGGCTGTCGGGCCCCTCTGCCGTTGCGTCGAAAGCGGCGAGGTTCACCGTCATTTCCTCGCCGGTCTGGCCGTCGCGATATGTCGCCCGGACGTTCTCGATTCGCAGGGAATCCACGACCGGCGTGACCGGGAGTCCGCTTCCCTCCCCCTCGGTGGTATCGGCCGGCTGTTCCGTATCGGCGGGGACAAAGGCCCAGTTGCCCTGACCATCGGCATTGGTTTCGGCCAGCAGATCCAGCCCGGCGATGAGGACACGCGTGATGCGGACCTCGCCGGAGAGCAGCGGCAGCACCTCGACCTCGGCCTCCAGGCGGTCAAGCTTGGCCATCTCCGGCCGCGATCCCCATTCGGCGTTGCCGAGGGAAATCCCCTGTATCGAAAGTGTGGGATTCAGCGAGATGTCCAGATTGAGGTCGCCGGCGATCTCCACCTGGCGGCCCGTTGCTCCTTGAAGTCTTTCCGCAATTGTCGTCCGGTACTCGTTGAAATCCATGGACTTTAGTATGGCAACGCCGGCGGCGACGCTGCCGACCGACAGGACGGCGGCCACCGTAACGAATTTCGTCAAACGGCTCATGGCCGAGCCTCCTCGATCAAATCCTGCAAAACAATTGGTAACTCACTGAAATGGCTGACAAGCCGATGGGCACCCGACGCCTGCAGCTCAGCCGACTCATGATACCCCCAGGCCACCCCGATGGCGTAGGCGCCGGCATGCCGGGCCATTTCCACGTCGTATGTGGTGTCTCCGATCATCACCGTACAGTCGGCGGTTGCCCCGGTCTCCGCCATGGCCTGCCATAGCATGTCCGGATGCGGCTTTCCCCGGCCGGTGTCCGCGGTCTGGAGCGAGACGAAGCGATCGGTCAGGCCATGGCTGTCGAGTGTCGCGAGCAATCCACGACGGGACTTGCCCGTGGCTACGCCCAAGACCCAGCCGGCGCCCTCGATCGCATCGAGCGCGTCGATGGCGCCTGGGTACAGGTGTTCGATCAATTCGCCGCGCTGCCGCATCCCCATCCAGTGCTCGGCATAGCACCGTGTCAAGCTGGCCAGCAGCGCGGGCTCCAGTTCCGGCCCAAGCCGCGCGATCGCCTCCTGCAGCGGCAGCCCCACCACCCGCCGCACGGCCTGCGCCTCCGGCGCGGGGAGGCCATGCGCCTCCCAGGACGCATACATGGCGCCGACGATGTGGCGCTGGCTGTCGACCAGCGTGCCGTCGCAGTCGAAAACCGCGAGCCGCGGCCCGTCCGCCGCTGATGTCCGATCACTCGTCCCCATGGCGAAGGTACCTAAAGTACTATCCGACCACGGGGCAAGGGAACTTTCGCCTTCGGCGTCGGATCGCGGATCAGGGCGCCGCCGAGGCGCCGGCCGAGCGCCGTTTCCGCAGCAGCCAAAGGACCAGAGGCAAAAGCCAGGCGGCCAGCGTCATGACTCCAAGAACGGCGGAGATGGGCCGTTCGAAGAACCCGAGCAGGCTTCCTTCCGACTTGATCATCGAGGTCAGGAAGTTGTCCTCGAGAAGCGGACCGAGCACGATGCCGAGGATCGCCGGCGCAACGGGGATGTGGTTCTCCTCCATGATCCAGGCGAGCACGCCGAGAATCAGCATGATGATCACGCCGAAGACCGTGTTGTTGATGGCGAACGCCCCGACGATGCAGAAGATCAGGATCAACGGCATCAACGCCCGGCGCGGGATGCGCAGCACCTGCCGGGCCGAGCGGATGGCGATGAAGCCCAGCGGAATCAGCGCGATGTTGGCCAGGAAGAAGGCGATGAACACCGCATAGATCAGTTGCGGCTCGTAAAGAAACACGGTCGGGCCGGGGTTCATACCCTTCATGAAAAGCACGCCGATGACGATGGCGGTTACCGAATCGCCGGGAATGCCGAACACGATGGCCGGCACCCAGGCTCCGCCCAGGCCGGCATTGTTCGCCGAACCGCTGTCCACCAGCCCCTCGACATGGCCGGTGCCGAATTTCTCCGGCTCCTTCGAGGACTTCTTGCTGATGGCATAGGCGATCCAGGCCGCGATATCGGCCCCGGCGCCGGGCAGCGCGCCGATCCCGGTACCGATGACGCTGCCGCGGACCATGTTGACCTTGTAGCGCCAGAGAATCGGTCCCAGGCCCTTGAACAGATTGCGGATGGGCTGCTGCGGAATCACCGGGCGCTCGCCGGTCTGGGTCGCATATCGCAGGATCTCCGACACCGCGAACATGCCGATCATGGCCGGAATGAAGCTCACCCCACCCAGAAGTTCGGTAATGTTGAAGGTGAAGCGGGGATACCCACCGACGATGCCGATGCCGATCGTGGAGATAAACAGGCCGATGAGCAGGGACACCAGACCACGCACCGGCGCCTCGGTCGAGATCACGGCGGCGCAGGTCAGGCCCAGGCAGGCCAGCCAGAAATACTCGAAGGAGCTGAAATTCAGGGCGAACTCCGCCAGGGCCGGGGCCGAGGTGGTCAAGACCACGATGCCGAACAGGCCGCCGAATGCGGCGCAGACGAGGCTGGTCCCCAACGCCCTTTCCGCCTGCCCCTTCTGGGTCAGGGTATAGGCCTCGTCCACATAGGCGGCGGAGGCCGGCGTGCCGGGGATACGCAGCAGCGCCCCCGGGATGTCGCCGGCGAAAATGGCCATGGCAACCGCCGTGCCGATGGCGGCGATGGCTGGCACCGGTTCCATGAAGAAGGTGACAGGGACCAAAAGCGCCGTCGCCATGGTTGCCGTCAATCCCGGAATCGAGCCGACGAACAGGCCGAAGACCGCCGACAGGAAGATCACCATCAGCACGTAGGGATCGAAAACGAGACCGAGAGCGGTGATGAAGACGTCCAAGGCGGGCTACCAGGCGAAGGGCTCAAGGAACCCCCATGGCAGGGGCACCAGAAGCATCTTGTAGAAGAAGAAGTGGACGACGAAGGTCGCGGCCACCGCCATGCCGAGGGACGGCAGGAAACGGTTGCGGAACTGCACCAGGAGCCCTGTCAGCAGGACCGTCGAGGTGATGAAGAAGCCGAGGATGTCCGAGAGCAGGATATAGAACAGAAGCGCGCCCAGGACGACGAGGAGGTTGGCCACGTGGCGCGAGGAGGATGCCCATGACCCCAATCGGACAAGCGGAACCTCGCGCAGCCGGGCAACCCCCTGGATGACGAAGATGATGCCGCACAGGGCGAGGCCGCTGCCGATGACCGTGGGAAAGAAAGCCGGGCCATAGTCCTGGCCCGGCAATCCAGGAAACGACGTCTGCGCGTGAACGATGACCGCCGCCGCGAACAACAGCAGGATCACCCCGAGGACAGCGTCATTCAGGCGCATGACACCTTCGGCGCGTTCGTCGTGTTAACGCCCTAAGCGTGCGTCACTTCGCCAGGCCGATCGCCTTCATCACCTCGCCCATATTGACATCGCTGGTCTTCATGAACTCGATGTGGTCGGCGGGCGCCTTGTAGACGATCGGGAACCCGCGCTTGTTCATGCCGTCCACGAAGTCGGGGTCCTTGACGACCTCGGCGAAGGTCGCGACGAGCTTGTCCGTCACCTCCTGGGGCAGACCGGCCGGGCCCGTGAGCCCACGCCAAGCGCCAATGGCCCAGTCGACGCCGGCATCCTCCTTCAGCGTCGGAACATCGGGGAAGGCCTTCATGCGCTCGTCCCCCATCACCGCCAGGATCCGGACCTTGCCGGCATCGCGCAACGGGGCCGCCTCGGTCGGCGAGCAGGTCACGATGGAGACGCCGCCGGCGACCAGTTCCTTAAGGCCGGGGGCCGCGCCCTTGCTGGGCACCCATGGCGCCGCGTTGGGATCGATGCCGGCGGTCTTCAGCATCCCGGCCAATGCCAGATGCCAGATGCCGCCCTGCGCGGTGCCGGACCCCTTGAACTTGCCGGGATTGGCCTTGATGTCCGCGAGCAGGCTCTTCACGTCCTGCCACGGCGAGTCGGCGGCCACCTGCACGCCCGCCGGATCGGCGTTGTAGAGACCGATCGACGTGTAGTTTTTGTAAGTCAGGTCGGTCAGCCCGACCCAATGCATCATGACGATTTCCACCGTCGCGACGCCCAGCGTGTAGCCATCCGGCTTGGCGTTAGCGATCGCCGAATGGCCGACCACGCCCTGGCCACCCGTGCGGTTGACGACGTTCACCGGCACGCCGAGCTTCTTCTGCATCACGGTCGCGATCAGACGACCCGTAAAGTCGGTACCGCCCCCGGCCCCCCACGGCACGACAACCGTGATCGGCCGTTCCGGGTAAGCGGCCGCGGCAGCTCCCGCCATCAGAGCGGCCCCTATCGTGGCCAGCATGAGGGTCTTTGCAGTTCTCAGTATTTTCATCGATGACCTCCACTGTTGAGCGTTGTTTCCGTCCAAGGGGGGCGGAAGCTCTTGCCGGCGAACACAATCGCCTTCTTTCTTGCATCGTTCATAGAGCCGCAACCAAGAGCCGCGGTCAACCGTTTTGGCTCCGGATCCACTCCGGCACCATGGATCAATAAAGACCCGGCCTATGGCTTGTGGGCCGCGACCTGCTCAAGCGCGGCGTCGCGCAGCATTCCCACATCGGCCTTGCCGACAACAAGATCAAAGCCCCGTTCGAACAGCACGTCGGGACTGTGACCGCCATAGGGTGTCGTCCCCAGATAGATCCCAGCCTTCTTCACCGCCGCCTCGACCTCCGCCATCAACTCCTTGTGGCGTGGGTTGTCGAAGTCGGCGGGGCGGTCGAGGCTGGCCGACAGATCGAAGGGGCCGACAAGCACCATGTCGACTCCGTCAACCGCCGCGATCGCGTCGGCGTTTTCGACACCGGCGACGCTCTCGATCTGGCAGATGACGAAGATGTTGTCCGACGCGGTGTCGAGATACTCCATACCCTTCAGGCCATAGTCCGAGGCCCGCGCGTCCGTATGGGCGATCCCGCGGATGCCGCGTGGCGGGTAGCGGCAGGCGGCCACGGCCGCCGCCGCCTGCTCCGCCGTCTCGATCATCGGGATCATGACCGCCTCGGCCCCGATATCCAGGATCTTCTTGAGATAGACGGAATCGTTCCAGGGAACCCGGATGACCAGCGTCGTCTCCGTGGCCGCGGCGGCGCGAAGCTGATTGACGACGGTCAGGACGTCGCCCGGACCATGCTCGTTGTCGACGAGCAGGAAGTCGAGGCCGACATAGCTCAAGATCTCCGTGACCGCCGGGTCGGTGATCTGAACCCAGCAGCCGAACAGCTTCCGCCCCGACCGCAGACGTTTCCGCAGGATGTTCTCCCGGTACATCGGGTCCCTCCCCTTTTCCGGTCGCCACCCGGCACCTGAAGATCAGCTGGCGAGTCCATCGATCATGCGCTGGAAGGCGACCATGCCGGGATCGTCCAGGCCGACGCTCTTCTCCGACCATATGCGGGCGCGCCCGGCGAGGTTCGGCTTCTCGCGAAAGGCCTCGAGCGCGTCATCGACGGCCTTGGCAGCAGCCGTCCGGATGGCCTCGGGCTCGTCCAGCCCCTCGGTCGCGGCCCGCGCCGCCTCGACCGCGTCGAGCACGGTCTTCTGGCCGAGTTCGGACTTGCCCCGCGCCCGCATCGCCTCCAGCGCCCCGCCGAGCAGCGGGGACAGCTCGCCCCACGGCAGCTCGGTCTTGCCCCGCGTCGCCTTGGCCACGCTCATCAGCGCCGTGGCCACCAGGGTCGCGTAGCTCGACCCCGAGGCCTTGGTCACCGACTGCACGCATTTCATGAACGCCATGCCAAGGTCGTCCGGGAGGTCCGGGAGGACCCCCCGCATTTCGCGGCTGATCCGCGTCATCGTGACGCCGAGATCGCCATCGCCGATCTTGGCGTCCAGGGCATTGAGCTCGTCCGCCGAGGCCTCCAGCCGATCCCCGATCCGCCCCAGCCCGTCGGCCAGGGCCGCGCTTGTGAGGGCCATCGCTCAGACCCTCCAGAAGCCGCAGGCCGCAGGCGCCTTGAGGTACCCTTCCAGCTCCTCGTCCAGGCGGCAGAAGGTGAAGGAGACGCCCGACATCTCCATCGAGGTCGCGTAGCGCCCGACCAGCGGCATGACGATCTCCACGCCCAACTCGTCGAGGCGACGTTTCACGACGCGATAGAGGATGTAAAGCTCCTCCGGCGGCGTCGCGCCGAGGCTGTTGATCAGCGGCGACATCCGGTCGCCCCGGGCAAGCGGCATGTCGGCGAGCAACATGTCCACCATTTCCTCGGCGATCTCATCGGCCTTCTTGAGCTTGCCACGCCAGACCCCAGGCTCGCCGTGGATACCCATGCCCATTTCCATTTCGTCCTCGGCGATCTCGAAAGTCGGCTTGCCGGCCTGGGGAACCGTGCAAGGGGTCAGCGCGGCCCCGATCGACCGGCAGGAATCGGCCGCCTTCTGCGCGATCCGCGTCACCTCGTCCAGGTCCTTGCCGGCATCCGCCGCCGCGCCCGCGATCTTGAACGTGTAGACCATACCGGCCACGCCGCGCCGCTTCTCCGCCTCCTCGGGCTTGGCGCTGGCCACGTCGTCGGCGAGAACCACGCTCGTCGCGCGGATGTCCTCCATCTCCACGATGTCGCCGGCCATGTCGAAGTTCATGACATCGCCGCCATAGTTGCCGTAAACGCGAAGCACCCCGGCACCGCCATTGGCGGCCCGCATCGCGTCGGCCATCTGATCCGCCGATGGCGAGGCGAACACGTCGCCGATCGCCGCCGCGTCGAGAAGGCCGGGGCCGATATAGCCGGCAAAGACCGGCAGATGGCCGGAGCCACCGCCCGTGACCAGCCCCACCTTGCCCGACACCGGCGCGTCCGGCCGCTTAATGACACGGCCACCCTCACCCGCTTGCGCGTAGAACTCCGGATGCGCCGCGCAAAGACCGACGAGCATCTCGTCGACATAGGCATAGGCCTCGTTCAGGATCTTCTTCACAGTCCCCTCCTCGTTTGGTTTTGTGGCCGCTCGACGTTCACTCCAGTCTAGCCGAGCGGCGTCAGGTCAAACAGCTTCGGATGCGGTTCATCGCCTCTCGGATGTTGGCGACGCTGTTGGCGTAGGAAAAGCGGAGATAGCCCTCGCCATAGGCGCCGAAGCTGGTGCCGGCGACGGTCGCCACCCCGACCTCCTCCAGGAGCTTGTCCTGCAGCTCACGCGCTGTATATCCGGTCCCCGTGATATTGGGAAAGGCATAGAACGCGCCGCCCGGAACCGCGCAACGGAACCCCGGGATCCGGTTCAACTCCTCGACCACGACCTCGCGCCGCTCGTCGAAGGCCGCGACCATGGTCTCGACCGCATCCTGCGGCCCCCTGAGGGCCTCGATTCCCGCCTGCTGGGCCGCCGCGTTGACGCAGGAATGACAGTTGATGGCCAGCCGCGTCGCCCGCTCGATCAAGGAGTCCGGCCAGACGCTGTAGCCCATCCGCCAGCCGGTCATGGCGTAGGTCTTGCTCCAGCCGTCGAGCAGAATAAGGCGATCGCGAATGGCGGGGTACTCCAGCAGGCTGACATGCGCCTGGCCGTCATAGAGCATGCGGCTGTAGATCTCGTCACTCAGGATCGCGACCTGCGGATGCGCCGCCAGCCCCTCGACCAAGCGGTCGAATTCCTCCCTCGGAACGACTCCGCCGGTCGGGTTGGCCGGGCTGTTGAGGATGATCAGCCGCGTCGCCGGCCCGATCTTCGACAATACCTCCTCGGCGGAGAAGGAGAACCCCGTCTCCTCATGCAAGGGGATAGGGACGGCCTTGGCCCCGGTGAAGTTGATGACCGACTCGTAGATCGGGAAGCCAGGGTTCGGATAAAGAATCTCCGCGCCGGGCTCGCCGAACATCAGGATCGCGAAGAACATGGTGACCTTGCCGCCCGGCACGACAAGGACGCTGTCGGGACGCACTGTCACACACCGATGCGTGGCGATGTCCTCGGCCACCGCCTCGCGCAGGGCCAGGGCGCCATTGGCGGGCGTATAGCCGTGATGCCCGTCGCGCAGCGCCCGAACCGCGGCCTCGACGATATGAGGCGGCGTGTGAAAATCCGGCTGGCCGATGCCCAAGTTGATGATGTCGCGCCCCGCCTCCTCCATGGCCTTGGCCTTGGCAAGCACATCGAAAGCGGTCTCCGTGCCCAGCCGCGCCATGGCTGCGGCCGGCGCCAAGGCAGCGGGGGCGATGGTCTTTGCGGTATTATGGGAGTCAAGCGCGGCCATGGGAAATTCCTGAGCATATCGTTTTGTTTTCTTTGTGCTCAGGACATGTCACAGGAGACGGGCCTCAGGCAACCCCCGACATGCCGAAAAACTGCGCCGCGATGTAGACACCATAGGAAAACAGCAACAAAAGCCCGACGACCCGGCTTATCCCTCGCCGCCAAGCCACGCAAACGAGCAGGACCGCCGTGGCCGCCAGCATGGCCCACATGTCGAAGGCGGCGATTTTCGGGTCGATGGCGATGGGGCGGAGCATGGAGGCGATTCCAAGGATGACGAGCACGTTGAACACATTGGCGCCGAGCACGTTTCCGGCGGCCACCTGCGGATGTCCGCGCAGCGCCGCGACGACGGCCGTCGCAAGCTCGGGCAGGGAGGTCCCGACAGCCACCAGGGTCAGCCCGATAACAACCTCAGACACCCCCAGAATCCGGGCCATGGCGACCGCGCTCTCGATCAGGTAGTGGGCACCGATGATCACCCCGGCAGCGCCCGCGATCACGAAAAGAAACGCGACCGGCAGCGAACGGATCTGGCCCGAGAAGTCGCTGACCTCCTCGGCGTACTGCGCAATCGTGGCTTGATCCTTGCGGTCCGCAATATAACCGAAAATGGTGGTCGAGATGGCCAGCGTGATCAATACCAGACCCGACATCCAGGTGAGGGTACCGGTGAAGGCGAGGACAATAAACAAAAGCGCCGCCGCGAGGGCCAGCCAAGCCCCCCGGCTGGGGGTTCTTCCCTCCAGCCGGATTGGCGAGATCGTTGCCGCCAGCCCGAGGATCAGCAGGATGTTGGCGATGTTGCTGCCCACCACGTTGCCGACCGCGATCGCCGGCACCCCCTGCAGCGTGGCCTTGATGCTGACGACCGCTTCCGGCGCGGTGGTCCCATAGGCCACGACCGTCAGGCCGACGACCATCTCCGAGACCTTCAGCCGACGCGCGAGGAAAACCGCGCCCCGCACCAAAAGCTCGGCGCCCAGGAGTGTAATCACTAGACCGATAATCAGTATTGTCGCGTGACTCGCCATCAATCACCCGCTATGTCCGGCCCGGATTGCCAGGGGTCCAGACGCCGGTATCGGCCTGCCCCATTCGTATCCCCCACTGTCTCTAGTCGCTCACTTCGCCGGATCGAGAAAACCGGCGCCCCCGGCCCCCTCGTCGAACCCCAGGAAGCGCCAAGTGGCCTGCATATGCCTGGGAAGCGGCGCGGTGACCTCGAGCCAGTCTCCGCCGGGACGCGGCATGCGGATCGCCCGCGCGTGAAGATGCAGCTTGCGGCTCAGGCTGCCCGTCAGGAAGGCACCCGACCCCCCATACTTTCCATCCCCGAGAATGGGTGTCCCCAACGCCGCCGCATGGACCCTGAGCTGGTGCGTGCGGCCCGTCAGCGGTTCCAGCGCCAGCCAGGCGGCCCGCTTGCCGGCATGTTCGACCACACGGTAGAGCGAGACCGCCCGCTTGCCGTCCTCCTGGTCCAGGACCATTCGTTCGCCCTGGCGTCCCGGCGCCTTGGCAAGGGGCCGGTCGATACGTCCCTGCCGAGGTCGTGGAACGCCGACGACAACGGCCCAGTAGAGCTTACGCGCGGCCCGCGAGCGAAACGCCGACGTCAACTGAGCCGCCGCCTTTCGATTGCGGGCGAGCAGCAGCACGCCCGAGGTGTCCTTGTCCAGGCGGTGCACGAGCCGGGGACGCTCCGCCGCGTCGAAACGCAGCGCGTCCAGCATCGCATCGAGGTGCCGCCGCGTGCCCGTCCCTCCCTGGACCGCAAGCCCGGGCGGCTTGTTGATCGCGAGCAGCAGATCGTCGCGAAACAGCACCGTCGCGCGGAGCGCATCCGCCTCGGCCTTAGATATCGAGGGAACGGGGGACGGCACCGGGCGTGCTTCCGGCTCGATGGGCGGAATGCGGACCGATTGTCCGGCCTCCAGCCGGGTGTTCGCCCGCGCGCGCCGGCCATCGACCCGGACCTGCCCGGTGCGAAGCATCTTCTCCAACCGCCCATGGGTGAGGACGGGGAAATGGCGCTTGAACCAGCGATCGAGCCTTTGGCCCGCTTCCTCGCCTTCGACGGTGAGGGTTTGAACCCCCGTCATCCCAGAAACTGCCGCGAAACCACGTGACCGACGTAAAACCCCAGCAGACAGGACAGTACAGACGACGTGGCATAGAAAGCGGCGATCCCATAATCGCCGCGTTCGACGAAGACAAAGAGCTCATGGGAGAACAGGGAGAAGGTCGTGAAGGCGCCAAGCACGCCGACGACGAGGAAGGCGCGCAGGGCCGTCGCCTGCGACCAGGTCTCGCCCGCGATCGCGACGAGAATGCCCAGAATCAGGGTGCCAATGATATTGACGGCCAGCGTGCCGAACGGGAAGTGAGTCCCGAAAACCCCCGAGACATGGGACGAGACCACATAGCGCCCGACGGCTCCGACCGCGCCGCCGGCAGCGATGCAGGCAAGGATCTTTGGCGTCATGGCACGCACCAACCCATCATTCGTGGGGCGTCCCGGTGCCCCGGCCAAAAAAAACCCGCGCGAAGGCGGGACAATTCGGACCCAGCTCGATTGCCCGGAAACCTAGCGATCTACCCCCGTCGAATCAAGGACCCGATGGTGCCGCGACGGCCGATTACCGGCCGACTCCGAAGATCCAGCCCTCCCGAATCGCGCCATCACAGGCATCGGGCGCCCGCCAGGGAGCCCGCTCCTTGGCCCAGGCACACAGAGCCGCGGCCGAAACCAGCGCGTCCGCCTCGTGATCCGTGAAGCGGCCCGGAAGGTCCACCGGAGCCGCGGCCCCGAAATGGGCCACGGCCTGGGCAACCGATACCCGATCACGGAGCTTGCTGCTGCCCATACCCGCCGCCGAAAGGAAAAGGCGGGGAAAGATCTCGACGCAGACGAACCTCGCCCCGTCGAGGGGCTCGAAAGGCCAAGCCCTCAGGCGCGGCCCGTGCCGGCGCCTGAGCCAGGCGAGCAGCCGCATTCCAGCCAGCGACGCCTTGCCGACCTGCTTCGGGCCGATCAGCTTGAAGACGCTCTCCGGCCGGCCGCGCCCCTCCGCCGCGCATTGTCGCTCGGTCTCGCGGGCGCGCTCGGCGAAGCCTTCCGGCCGGCCGCCCCGTGTCCAGAAGAACGGCGCGATCCTCCTGTCGGCGACCAAAGCGCCGCCGAAAAAGTCCGCGTCCCGCGCGCAAATACGATCAACCGTCTCCCAAAGCTCGAAGGCCGAGTTCGGCCGGGAGTCCGACAGACCGGGCAGATAGCCGGCTCCGTCCCGCCAAGGAAACGCGAAGGCGAAGTCGAACCCGACCAGCAATCGCTCGCCCCGACCGATCCGCGCGGAAAGCCAGTCGGCGACCGCCGCGCGCCGCCACGCGCGCCCGGTTGGCGGCGGAACCAAATTTGGCCCATCCGCCTCGACCTTGCATTCCGCCACGGCGATGCCTTGATAGTTCCCTCTGGCCCCCGACCAGTCGATGGCGAGAACGGTGTCGAACCTCACCCTTCCGATCCTCCGTCCTCGGTTCGCGCGCCGCGCCGGAGACGCGCCCAATAGTCGAGCCGCTTGGCGACCTCGCGCTCGAAGCCCCGTTGCCCGGGGGTGTAGAGCCGTTGCCGGGGCATCCCCTCGGGAAAGTAGTTCTGGCCCGAGAAACCTTCCTCGGTGTCGTGGTCGTAGACATAGCCCCGGCCA
Source organism: Rhodospirillales bacterium (assembly GCA_028281785.1). Classification (GTDB taxonomy): domain Bacteria; phylum Pseudomonadota; class Alphaproteobacteria; order Rhodospirillales; family Shumkoniaceae; genus JANQJG01. The sequence goes on along the minus strand of JANQJG010000143.1, from coordinate 17,964 downwards.
TAGCCAAGATCCTTCATCAGCCGGGTCGGGGCGTTGAGTATGTGCATCGGCGGCGTCAACGAGCCGGTCTCGCGGGCCGCCCGCCGGGACGCCTTCTCGGCCTTATAGGCGGCGTTCGACTTGGGCGCGCTGCCCATATAGATGACGCATTGCACCAGGGCCAGCTCGCCCTCCGGCGAGCCCAGCCGCTCATAGGCGTCCCAGGCGGCCAGCGCCTGCGGCAAAGCCTGGGGATCGGCGAGCCCGATATCCTCGACCGCGAAGCGGGTCAGCCGGCGGGCGATATAGCGGGGATCCTCGCCGCCCTCGATCATGCGCGCGAACCAGTATAGCGCGGCGTCCGTATCAGACCCCCGCAGGCTTTTGTGGAGGGCGCTGATCAGGTTGTAGTGGCCGTCCTGATGCTTGTCGTAAAGAGGCAGCCGCCGCTGCACGAAGTCCGCCATGGCGGCGGCGCTCAGGACCGGCTCGGCCGGCCGGTCGAGCAGCACCTCGGCCATGTTGAGGAGATAGCGGCCGTCGCCATCGGCCATCGCCGCCAGCCCCGCCCGCGCCTCCGCGTCGATGGGCAGGGGTTTCCCCTCCTCGGCCTCGGCCCGTCGCAGCAACTCCTCGAGGGCGGCGTCGTTCAGGCGATGCAGTACCAGCACCTGGCAACGCGAAAGCAGCGGCGCGTTGAGCTCAAACGAAGGGTTCTCGGTGGTCGCGCCGACAAGAATTACCGTGCCGTCCTCGACATAGGGCAGGAACCCGTCCTGCTGGGCCCGGTTGAATCGGTGGATCTCGTCGATGAACAGCAGCGTGCCCTTGCCGTCCTGGCGGCGCTTGCGGGCCGCGTCGAAGACCCGGCGCAGATCGGCGACGCCGGAGAACACGGCCGAGAGCGGCTCGAAATGCAGATCCGTATGTTCGGCCAGCAGGCGCGCGATCGTCGTCTTGCCGCTACCCGGCGGTCCCCATAGCACGACGGAGGTCATGCGTCCCGTTGCCGCCATGCGCCCGATGGGACCTTCGGGCCCGATCAGATGATCCTGGCCGACGACCTCGCCGAGCGCCCTGGGCCGAAGGCGGTCGGCGAGAGGGCGTGGTGCCTGCGCCTCGAAAAGCGTCGTCACCCCTCGAACACCCAGTTGATGACGCGACCGGAGCGCTCGATGGCGATCCGCCAGCGCCGGTTCTCCGCCGCCAGCGTTTCACGAAGCTCGCGCACCGAACGCACGGTAACGCCGTTCACCTCGAGCACGCGATCCCCGGGCCGGAAGCCGAGCCGTCTCCCGGTCCCGCCCCGGAGCGTTTCGAGCACCATCACGCCCGGCCGGTCATCGTCGAGGCCGAGCTCCTCGGCAAGCGCGGGAGACACGTTGACGACAACGGCGCCGGCCAGCGGATTCTGTCCGCGCAGTTCCGTCGTATCGCGCGGCGGATCCTCGGGCGGCGCGATAAGCGACACCTCTATCTCGAGCTCCCGCCCCTTCCGCCAAAGCCTGAGCGTCGCGGTTTCGCCGATGGAGAGCGTCGCGACGCGGTAGCGCAGCGCCTGCGCATTCGCCACCTCCCGATCACCGATGGCGAGAACCACGTCCCCGGGCCGGACGCCCGCCTCGGCCACCGGGCTTCCGGGGTGGAGCTCGCTGATCAGGACCCCACCCGGCCGCTCCAACCGCAGCGAGGCCGCAATCTCCGCGGTCACCGCCTGGCCGGAGACGCCGAGCCAGGGCCGCACCAGGCGGCCACCCTGAACGATCCCGGCTATCACCGCCCGCACCATATTGGCGGGGATGGCAAAGCCGATGCCGTGCGAGCCGCCACTGTTCGAGAAAATCGCCGTATTCACACCGACCAGGCGGCCATCCATGCCGATCAGCGCGCCGCCGGAATTGCCGGGGTTGATGGCCGCATCGGTCTGAATGAAGAAGCCGAGGTCGCTGACCCCGACCTGGGTGCGGGCCAAGGCGGAGACGATGCCGCTGGTTACCGTCTGGCCGACGCCGAACGGGTTGCCAATGGCGAGCACCAGGTCGCCGACCTCGAGATCGTCGGAGTCGCGGAACTCCAAAGAAGGCAGCCCTTCGCCCCCTGTCCCGTCGAGACGAAGAACCGCAAGGTCGGTGCGCTCGTCGCTACCGACGATCTCGGCCTCGAACTCGCGCCGGTCGTTGAGCACGACAGTGATCTCGTCCGCCCCCTCGACGACATGGTGATTGGTGACGATGATGCCGTCCGGGTCGACGATGACGCCCGAGCCGAGGGAATTCTGCACCCGCTCGCGCGGACGTCCGAGGCCGAAATCATCGCCGAAGAAGCGGCGGAAGAAAGGATCGTCGAAAAGCGGCGAGAACTGCCGCGTGCGCACAACCTTCCGGGTGTAAATGTTAACGACGGCCGGCGCCGCCCTCTCCACAAGAGGCGCGAAGGAAAGCTGGATCTCGGCCGCCGAGGCAGGCGGTCGCTTGTCCTGGGCGCCAGCAGCACCCGCCACCAGAACGATGCCGGCCGCCGCCAAGCTGATCCAACCCGAAGCTCTCCCCAGCCGCATGCATCCCTCCATGCTGTCGACCACATCCACCCGGCTTGCGAAGTTTAGCACCGACACGCAGCAATGGCCGAGTCGGACTCGGCCTCAAGCGGTAATTTGCGCGGACGCCCGCTCCCCCGATCTGTCACGGCTTGTCCCCTTCCTGTTGCCAGTCGAGGAAATCTCATCAAAAATAGTCCCCTGGAGTTCTCGACGGGCGGAGAGGTTACCGGGTTTGCCTGTCCCCCGACCGAATATAGGGACTTAATGGAGGAAACCCGGCAATGTCATTCCCCGCAGAAAACGCAGCCACGGAAATCAAACATGCCGGGCGAGTGGTGCGGTTGAAATGGCACAAGCTTCGGCAATGCGCCGAGGACCCGCCGTTTTCCCGCCGCAACCTGCGGGCCGGCCTCGCCGCCGGCGCCAGCCTCGAAGTCGATATCCGTCCCCTTGCCTGCGGTCGCTTCGTCTGCTTGCACGATGCCCAGCTCGAGCATGAATCCACAGGTCGCGGACCCGTCGCCGCCGTCGACGCCGCCGCGATCGCGCGGCTGCGGATGCGCGAGGCGCCCAGCGAGCGGCCGCTCCTCCTCGACGAGCTGGTGGACATCGTGGGCGGAGCCCCGACGGACCCGCGTGCCCGCGTGCAGCTCGATCTTTGCGTGACGGCGGAGGAAATCGATACTGCAGCAGCCAGGGGCTTTACCCGGGCGCTGCACGGCCTCGCCGAACGCTTCATCCTCGGCGGCTATGATTGGGAAGCCGTCACCCGCCTTGGCAAGGAAGTCGTGGGGCTCGCGCTCGGTTACGACCCGACCGAGGCCGCCGGCGCCTTCGGCGGCGCCGATGTGCTGAGACTGGTTCAGGAAACGGCGCCCGAGGCCGACACGATCTATCTCCACCGCAAGCTCGTCCGGTCGTCGCGGCAGCGGGAGGACGGGCTCGTCGAGCGCCTTCGCGAACGCGGCCATCGGGTGGATTGCTGGACGATCGACCACGGCCCGCCCGGCGCGGCCGAGGATCTGCAGACCGCCATCGACGCCGGCTGCGACGAAATCACAACCAATACGCCCCGCGCCTGGGCGGCGGCGGTGGGAAACGGCGTTCTGCAACAAACCGATAGTCGCTGATCGACGATCAAGAGCAAAAGGGCAGCCGAAAGGCCGCCCCTTCATCAGGCCAGTTGAACGATATCGGCCTATTCCGCCTCGGCGACCTCCGCGGCCTCGGCCTCCGCCGCGAGGCGGGCCTTGTCGGCCGCGCCCTTGGCTTCGGGATCGCGGTCAACCAGTTCGATGACAGCCATGGGCGCGCAGTCGCCATGGCGGAAGCCGGCCTTGAGAACGCGCGTATACCCGCCGGGACGCTCCCGATAACGGTCGGCCAGGGTGCTGAACAGCTTGCGCACCGTGTCGTCATCGCCGAGGAAGGCATAGGCCTGCCGGCGCGCGTGGAGATCGCCACGCTTGCCCAGCGTCACCATGCGATCGGCGACCCGGCGCAACTCCTTCGCCTTCGGCAAGGTGGTCTGGATCTGCTCATGGGTGAGCAGGGAAACCGCCATGTTGGAGAGCATCGCCTTGCGATGACTGCTTGTCCGGTTCAGCTTGCGGCCGCTCATACGGTGACGCATGGCTCTAACTCCTCGCCTCGGCTATATGCCGGTTCTTGCCCTTAAAACGGATCTTCCAGCTTCTTGGCCAGTTCCTCGATGTTCTCGGGCGGCCAGTTGGGGATATCCATCCCGAGATGCAAGCCCATCTGCGCCAGCACCTCCTTGATTTCATTCAGCGACTTGCGTCCGAAGTTCGGCGTGCGCAGCATTTCCGCCTCGGTCTTTTGGACCAGATCGCCGATATAGATGATGTTGTCGTTCTTCAAGCAATTGGCGGAGCGGACGGAAAGCTCCAACTCCTCGACCTTGCGCAGCAGGTTCTTGTTGAACGGCAGGTCGTCCTTGCGTTCGGTCTCGACGGCCGTCTCCGGCTCCTCGAAATTGATGAACCGCTGGAGCTGATCCTGAAGGATCCGAGCCGAAAGCGCGACCGCGTCGTCCGGGGAAACCGCGCCATTCGTGGTCACCTCCAGCGACAGCTTGTCGTAGTCCGTCACCTGACCGACGCGGGCGTCGTCGACGCGGTAGGTGACCTTGCGGACCGGCGAGAAGACGGCGTCGATGGGGATCAGCCCAATGGGCGGGTCCTCGGGCCGGTTCTGCGAGGCCGGAACATATCCCTTCCCGGTCTCCACGGTCATCTCCATGGAGATGCGCGCGCCTTCCGCGAGGGTGCAAATGACGCTGTCGGGGTCCATGATCTCGATGTCATGGCCCGTCTCGATCATTCCGGCCGTGATCTCACCGGGACCGTCGGCGCGCAAGAGCATGCGCTTGGGGCCCTCGCCGCTCATGCGAAGACCGATGGACTTGATATTGAGAACAACGTCGGTCACGTCTTCGCGAACGCCGGGGATCGAGGAAAACTCATGCAGAACGCCGTCGATCTGCACAGAGGTAACGGCGGCACCCTGCAAGGACGACAGCAGGATCCGCCGCAACGCGTTTCCGAGGGTCAGACCGAACCCCCGCTCAAGCGGCTCGGCCACCAGGGTCGCCGTGCGCGATGGATCGGAACCCGGGACCACGTCGATCTTCGCGGGCTTGATCAGTTCCTGCCAATTCTTTTGAATCACCGATAGAACCTCATACTCGGCATGGGGATCCTGACCGCCTCGCCGGGACCCCCCTTTAGAAAATCTCGCCTGTCTTCGAAGCGAGGCGTCGATTCAGAGTCGAACCTAATGCTCGCCTAAACCCGCCGCCGCTTGCGCGGTCGGCATCCGTTGTGCGGGATCGGGGTCACATCCCGGATGGCGGTAATGGTAAAGCCGACGGCCTGCAACGCACGAAGAGCGGACTCCCGGCCCGACCCCGGCCCCTTGACCTCGATCTCCAGGGTTTTCATCCCGTGCTCCATGGCCTTTCGTCCGGCATCCTCGGCGGCCATCTGCGCCGCGTAGGGCGTCGATTTCCGGGATCCCTTGAAGCCCTGACTGCCCGCCGAGGACCACGAGATGGCGTTGCCCTGAACGTCGGTGATCGTGATCATCGTGTTGTTGAAGGTCGCGCTCACATGCGCGACACCCGATGCGATGTTCTTGCGTTCCCGGCGGCGCGGACGCTGCGTAGTGGGTCTGGCCATTGTGAGTATTCCCCTACCTGGTCGCCTTCTTCTTGCCCGCGATCGGACGTGCCGGTCCCTTGCGGGTCCGGGCGTTGGTATGCGTTCGCTGGCCGCGCACGGGGAGACCGCGGCGATGGCGCAGCCCACGATAGCACCCGAGATCCATCAAGCGCTTGATGTTCATCGACATCTCGCGCCGCAGGTCGCCCTCGACGACGAATTGACCGTCGACGATCTCGCGGATCCGCCCCGCCTCGTCATCGGTCAACTCATTGACACGCCGCTCGGGCGGGATTCCGACCTGCTCGCAGATCTTTCGGGCACTGGTTCGCCCTATCCCGTGGATATAGGTCAACGCAATCACGACCCGCTTTTGGGTCGGAATGTTTACACCGGCTATTCGGGCCAAAGTCCGTTCTCCCTATGCCCAGATCGCATATGCCAACACGCCGCGCCGTGAAATGGGAGGCGCGGGATTATAGGAGGTCGCTCTCCCAAGTCAACACGGCAGGTCTCGTCTATCCCACAAGCCCCTTCAACTGAGACGTGACGTCGTCGATGGGCGCCATTCCGTCCACGGCTTCCAGAACGCCACTCGCCCGATAATAGTCGATGATGGGCGCCGTCTGATTGTGGTAGGCCGTGAGCCGCGCGCGGACCGTCTCCTCATTGTCGTCGGCCCGGCGTTTGAACTCGGTGCCGCCGCATTTGTCGCAAACGCCATCCACTTTCGGCCGCTGATACTCGTCGTGGTAGCCGGCGCCGCATTTCGCGCAGCTGAACCGGCCGGTGATCCGCTCGACCATCGCCTCGTCGTCGGTTTTGATCTCGATCACATGATCGAGCTTCAGGTTCTTTTCCTCGAGCAAGCGGTCCAGGGCCTCCGCCTGCGGCGCGGTCCGGGGAAACCCGTCGAGAATGAACCCCTTCCGACAGTCGGCCTTGTCGAGGCGGGACGAGATCATCGCGATGATCAGCTCGTCGGGCACCAGCGCGCCCGATTCCATGATTTCCGCGGCCTTTTTTCCAACCTCGCTCCCGGACGCGACCTCCGCGCGGAGCATGTCACCCGTGGACAACTGGACCAGACTGTAGGCATCCTCAAGGCGTTTGGCCTGGGTGCCCTTGCCGGCGCCGGGCGCGCCCAGCAGGATCAGGTTCATCCTCGTCTCCCCCGCAATTTTGCTTTCTTGATCAATCCTTCGTATTGGTGGGCCAACAGATGCGATTGGATCTGCCCCACGGTGTCCAAGGTGACGGTCACGACGATCAGCAGACTCGTGCCGCCGAAATAGAACGGTACCGAGTATCGCGAGATCAGAATCTCCGGCAGCAGGCATACCGCGGCAAGATACGCGGCCCCGACCGTGGTCAGCCGTGTAAGGACACGGTCCAGGAATTCCGCGGTATTCTTTCCGGGCCGAATGCCGGGCACGAAGCCGCCATACTTCTTCAGGTTATCCGCCGTATCGGCGGGATTGAATACGATGGCCGTGTAGAAGAAAGCGAAGAACACGATCATGCCGATGTAGACCAGCAGATAGACCGGCTGACCGCGCCCCAGATAGGCGGCGATCGTGGTCAGGAATTCAGGCCCCTGCCCGGACCAGAAGTTCAGCGCCGTGATCGGCATCAGCAGGATCGAGCTGGCGAAAATCGGCGGGATGACACCGGCGGTGTTGATCTTCAGCGGCAGATGGGAGCTCTCGCCCCCGGTCATCCGGTTGCCTATCTGCCGTTTAGGATACTGAATGACGATGCGTCGCTGGGCGCGCTCGACGAAGATGATGAAGGCGATGACACCGGCGGCCATCAACAGCAGGAAGATGATGAACAGGGTGGAGAGCGCTCCGGTTCGCCCCATCTCCAGCGTACCCACGAGCGCGGTCGGCAGGTTGGCGACGATCCCGGCAAAAATGATCAGGGAGATGCCGTTGCCGACCCCGCGCTGGGTCACCTGTTCGCCCAGCCACAGGAGGAACATGGTGCCGCCGACCAACGTGATGACGATGGTGAAGCGGAAAAACCAACCCGGGTTGTGCACCGCCGGGCCGGCGCTCGACGACATGCCCTCCAGGGCGACCGCGATGCCATAGGCCTGCACGGCCGTGATCAGCACCGTGCCGTAGCGCGTGTACTGATTGATCGTTCGGCGGCCGGATTCGCCCTCCTTCTTGAGCTGCTCAAGCCGCGGCGATACCGCCGTCATCAGCTGCATGATGATGGCGGCGGAGATGTAGGGCATGATGTTCAGGGCGAAGATCGTCATGCGGCTCAAGGCGCCGCCGGCGAACATGTCGAACATCCCCAGAATGCCGCCCGCCTGTCGGGCGAAGATATCCTGCAGAACGACAGCGTCGATCCCCGGCAACGGAATGTAGGTGCCGAGCCGATAGACGACCAGCATTCCGAGCGTGAACCAGAGTCGCTTCTTGAGCTCGGTCGCCTTGCTGAACGCGCTGAAGTTAATGTTGGCGGCGAATTGTTCGGCAGCGGAGGTCATCTATTCCGTCCCGGCCTAATCCTTGGCCTTTCCTGATTTCCGCGCCCCCTTCTTCTCCCCCCTTTTGCCCGAATCGTCCTTTTTTCCGCCTTTCTTCGGGCCGTCGGCAGCCGCCTCGGGCTGGCCCCGAATGACGACCTGGCCGCCGGCCTTTTCCACAGCGGTCACGGCGGCCTTCGACGCGCCGTCAACCTCTATGGTCACCTTCGACGTCAGCTCGCCCTTTGCCAGCAGACGAATACCGTCCCGGAGCCGACCGACAAGCCCCGCCTCGCGCAGCGCCTGCTCGCCGATCTCGTTGGCGGCGTCGAGCTTACCCGCCTCGATCGCCGTCTGAATCCGGCCCAGATTGACGACGCAGTACTCCTTGCGCGTGGGATTCTTGAACCCGCGCTTCGGCAGGCGACGATAGAGCGGCATCTGCCCGCCCTCGAACCCCAGAAGGGAAACGCCGCTGCGCGACTTCTGCCCTTTTTGGCCGCGTCCCGACGTCTTGCCGAGGCCCGAGCCAATACCGCGGCCCACCCGCTTGCGCGGCTTGCGCGCGCCCGGATTGTCTCGGAGTTGATTCAGCCGCATTGTTACTCCACTCCTCGCCCTGGAAGCCGCCGACGCGAAGTCAGCTCGCCTCTTCGACCCGCACCAGATGCTGCACCTTGGCGATCATACCGCGAACGGAAGGGGTATCCTCCAGTTCCCGCGTGCGATGCATTTTATTGAGACCCAGGCCAATCAACGTCGCCCGCTGGTCCTTTCTTCGACCGATCGGGCTGCCGATCTGCGTGACCCGAACCGTCCCCTTTTTCGACTTCTCGGCCATGCCCTCAGTCCCTGCTGGCCGCCGGCGCCGAGCCGCGGCGCGAGACGATCTCGCCCACCTTCAGACCCCGCTTCGCGGCGACGGAGCGCGGCGACATACAATCACCCAAAGCTTCAAAAGTCGCTTTTATCATATTGTATGGATTGGCAGAACCGATGGATTTCGCCACCACGTCCTGCACCCCCATGGTCTCGAACACCGCCCGCATGGGGCCGCCGCAGATGATTCCGGTTCCGGGGGGCGCCGCCCGAACGACAACGCGTCCCGCGCCAAACCGGCCGCTGACATCGTGATGCAGGGTTCGTCCCTCGCGCAACGGTACCCGAATCATGCTTCGTTTCGCGGCCTCCGTCGCCTTGCGGATCGCCTCGGGAACCTCCCGGGCCTTGCCGTTGCCGAAGCCGACGCGGCCCCGTCCGTCACCGACGACAACAAGGGCCGCAAAGGAAAACCGCCGGCCGCCCTTTACCACCTTGGCCACGCGATTGATGTGCACGAGCTTGTCGAGAAACTCGGGCTCCTCGCTTCCGCCGCGGTCGCGACCGAAATCGCCCTGACCCTGAGTCGGTGTTCTCGCCATACGCCTCTCTCCTCAGAACGACAAGCCGCCTTCGCGGGCGGCGTCGGCAAGCGCCCTCACCTGCCCGTGAAACCGGTACGCGCCGCGATCAAAAACCACTACCTTCACGCCCGCGGCAACCGCGCGCTCGGCGATAAGCTTGCCCACTTGACCCGCCGCTTCCGTGTCGCACCCCTTAACGCTCTTGGATCGCAGGTCTTTCTCCAAGGTCGAGGCCGCCGCCAGCGTCACGCCCTTACTGTCGTCGATCACTTGGGCATAGATGTGGCGATTGGATCGAAAGACGGAAAGCCGCAACCGACCGCCCGCAAGCTTCCGTATGCGAAACCGCGTTCGCGCTTTGCGCCGATCCGCCAATTTAGTTGCGTTCGCCATGACTACTTCTTCTTGCCTTCCTTGCGGAGAATGAATTCGTCGGCGTACCGAATACCCTTGCCCTTGTATGGCTCCGGAGGCCGAAACTCCCGAATCTCTGAAGCGATCTGCCCGACCCGCTGCTTATTGGCTCCGCTGACGGTAATGCGCGTCGGCTCGGGACACTGGATCCCCACATCCTCGGGGACGGGATACCGCACGTCATGGCTGTAGCCCAGCTGCATGACCAGTTCCTTGCCCTGAACCTGCGCACGATAGCCGACGCCCTGGATCTCCAGCTGCTTTGTGAAGCCCTGCGAAACCCCGGTGACGATGTTGTTGACCACGCTGCGCGCGGTTCCCCACATCTTTCGGGCACGCAGGCTCTCGTTCCGGGGACGAACCCAAATCTGGTTGCCGTCCTGGGAGACCTCCACCTCATCCATCAAGGTTATCGAGAGCTCGCCGAGCTTTCCCTTGGCGGACACCTGCTGACCCGAAATGGCCACGGTGACGCCCTCCGGAACCTCGACTGGATTTTTACCGATACGTGACATGGCGATGTCCTCGAGCCTGCTCAGAACAACCGGCACAAGACTTCACCGCCCACATTGGCGGCGCGCGCCTCGGCATCCGACATCACCCCGCGCGGCGTCGACAGGACCGATATGCCAAGGCCGTTATAGACCCTCGGCAGATCCTTGATGCTCGAATAGACGCGCCGGCCGGGCTTTGAAATCCGGCTGATCTCCCGGATGACGGGCTCGCCGTCGTGATACTTCAGCTCGATTTTGAGCTCATTGATTCCCGGCCGAACCTCATGCCGGGAGTAGCCGCGGATGAAGCCCTCGCGCTTAAACACCTCAAGGACATTGGCTCGAAGCTTCGAGGCCGGAGCCGTGACGCTGTTCTTGCGCGCGCGCTGCCCGTTGCGGATACGGGTCAGCATATCGCCGAGGGGATCACTCATCGCCATGGGCGTCGGCCTCCTACCAGCTCGCTTTGATCATCCCCGGGATCTGCCCCCGGGACGCCAACTCGCGCAACGCGATGCGTGACAGCCGGAACTTGCGATAGTTCCCGCGCGGCCGACCACTCAACTCGCAGCGCAGACGCAGTCGCGAGGGCGCCGAATTGCGCGGAAGCTGCGCCAGCTTGAGGCGCGCATTGAAGCGTTCCTCGGGGGACGCCGACGGATCCTTGGCAAGCGCCTTCAGACGCGCGCGCCGTCCCGTGTACTTCTTGACAAGTCGCTGCCGTTTCTTGTTTCGCTCGATGGCACTCGTTTTCGCCATTCCGTTACTCCCGTGCCCGCCTCATCCCGCGAAGGGGACTTCGAACCCCCGCAAGAGGGCCGTGGCTTCCTCGTCTGTTCGCGCCGTCGTGCAAATCACGACGTCCATGCCCCGGATCTGATCCACCTTGTCGTAGTTGATCTCGGGAAAAATGATCTGTTCCCGCAGTCCCATCGCAAAGTTCCCGCGGCCGTCGAAGCTCTTCGCCGGCAGGCCTCGGAAATCCCGAACCCTCGGCAGCGCGATCGTGATCAGACGGTCGAGGAACTCATACATCCGGTCGCGCCGCAACGTCACCTTGCATCCCACCGTCATGCCTTCGCGAAGCTTGAACGCCGCGACCGATTTCTTCGCCCGGATCACGATCGGCTTCTGACCCGTGATCGCCGTCATGTCCGAAACCGCTCCATCGATCTTCTTGCTGTCCTGGGCCGCTTCCCCCACGCCCATGTTGACGACGATCTTCTCCAGCTTCGGCACCTGCATGGGATTGGCGTAGCCAAACTGCTCGATCAAGGCCGGCTTGACCGTCTTCTCGTAATGTTCCTTCAAGCGCGTCATGGCTGCGGCCCTTTACCTGTCGATCACTTCCCCGGAGCGCTTGGCATACCGGACCTTGCGGTTGTCCTCCAGAAAGCGAAAGCCGATGCGTGTCGGCTCCCCGGTTTTGGGGTCTACATGGGCGAGATTGGAGACGTGAATCGGCGCCTCGCGCTCCACGATCCCGCCAGCTTGGGTCTGGCTCGGCCGTGTGTGCCGCTTGACGATGTTGACCCCTTGCACAATCGCGCGGTTCTCCTTCGGAATCACGCGCAAGACCTCACCCTTCTTGCCCTTGTCCCGGCCCGTGAGGACGATGACCTCGTCGCCTTTCTTGATCTTGAGCTTGAGCGGCATCACAGCACCTCGGGGGCAAGTGAGATGATCTTCATGTATCGTTTGGCCCGAAGCTCACGCGTGACCGGGCCGAAAATCCGCGTACCGATCGGCTCACCCTGATTGTTGATCAATACCGCGGCATTCCGGTCAAACCGGATGGACGTCCCGTCCGAGCGTCGAATATCCTTGGCCGTGCGCACGATCACCGCCTTCAAGACGTCTCCCTTCTTGACCCGGCCGCGCGGGATCGCTTCCTTCACCGTCACGACGACGACGTCGCCCACCGATGCGTATTTACGCTTCGATCCTCCAAGAACCTTGATGCACTGCACCCTGCGCGCACCGGAATTGTCCGCGATGTCGAGGTTGGTCTGGGCCTGGATCATGGTTGTTGTTTCCTTTCAGGTCTCGAGACGCCCCTCACGCGACGTCGCGAACGACCTCCCAACGCTTACGCCTCGACAACGGCCGGCACTCGCGGATGCGCACGACATCTCCGGTCTTCGCCTCGTTGGACTCGTCATGGGCCGCATATTTTTTGCTGCGGCGGATGAACTTCTTATAGAGGGGGTGCATGACGCGCCGCTCGACCCGGACAACCACCGTCTTGTCCATCTTATCGCTGACCACGACACCCTGAAGTACGCGTTTCGGCATTTTCTCCGCCCTTCGTCTAGGCCGCGGCGTCTTTGCGTTGGCCCAAGATGGTCTTGATACGCGCGATGTCCCTTCGCACCTGCCGCGGGCGCGCGGTATTCTCAAGCTGCCCGCTCGCCGCCTGGAAGCGAAGGTTGAACGCCTCCTTGCGCAGCTCAAGAAGCTGCTCCTTGAGTTCATCCGCGCTTTTGGCCCTCAGATCCGCGGCGTTCATGGCCTCAACCCTCCTCGCCCAGGCGCGACACGAAACGCGTCCGCAGGGGCAATTTTGCCGCGGCCAGTTCGAAGGCCCGCTGCGCGACCTCGCGGCTCACGCCGTCGACTTCGAAGATGACGCGACCGGGATGAACCCGACAGGCCCAAAAGTCGATCGAGCCCTTGCCCTTGCCCTGGCGGACCTCGGCCGGCTTCGCGGTCACCGGTACGTCCGGGAAGACACGGATCCAGACCCGGCCGGCGCGCCGCATATGGCGGGTAATCGCCCGGCGAGCCGCCTCGATCTGGCGGGCCGTAATGCGGTTGGCCGAGGTCGCCTTGAGACCATACGCGCCAAAGTTCAGCGTATTGCCGCGCGTGGCCTTGCCATGGATGCGGCCCTTATGGGCCTTTCGAAACTTCGTGCGCTTGGGACTAAGCATCCAACTGACCTCTTACCCTGATCCCCACGGGCCCGCCGCTAGCGCGCGGGCTGCTGCTCCATCGCTCGGCGATCGATCGCCATCGGATCATGGGCCAGAATCTCGCCCTTGAAGATCCAAACCTTGACGCCACAGGACCCATAGGTGGTCCGCGCCGTCGCGAGCCCGTAATCGACATCCGCGCGCAAGGTGTGCAGCGGTACCCGCCCATCGCGGTACCACTCCATGCGCGCGATCTCGGCGCCGCCCAGACGACCGCCGCAATTGATGCGAATACCCTCCGCCCCCAATCGCATGGCCGACTGAACGGCCCGCTTCATGGCGCGCCGGAACGCGACGCGGCGCTCGAGCTGGCTGGCGACGTTCTCGGCAACCAGCTGGGCATCGATTTCCGGTTTGCGGATCTCGACGATGTTGAGGTGAACGTCGGAGCCCGTCATCCGCGCGAGTTGCGTGCGCAGCTTCTCGATATCCGCGCCCTTCTTGCCGATCACCACGCCGGGGCGGGCGGTATGAATCGTCACCCGCGCCATTTTCGCCGGCCGCTCGATCACGATCCTGGAAGCCCCCGCCTGGGCCAGCTTTTCATGCAGGAACCGGCGGATCCGCAGATCCTCGTGCAGCAGGTTGGCATAGCTGTCATCCGCGTACCACCGGGAATCCCAGGTGCGGTTGATGCCGAGCCGCAGTCCGATCGGATTGACCTTTTGACCCATTAAGCCATCTCCTCGCGTTCCCGCACCACCACTCGGAGATTGCTGAAGGGCTTCTGGATGCGCCCCACACGTCCCCGGGCGCGCGCGCGCCACCGTTTCATCACAAGCGTCCGCCCCACCGTCGCCTCGGCGACGATCAGCTGATCGACATCAAGCTGATGGTTGTTCTCCGCATTGGCGATGGCCGATTCGAGCACCTTCTTGACGTCCCGGGAGATCCGCCGCTTGGAGAAGGTCAGCTCGGCCAGCGCCGCCTCGCACTTCTTTCCCCGGATGGAGGAAACGATCACATTCAGCTTGCGCGGACTCGTGCGGAGATATTTGGCGTAGGCCATCGCCTCAATATCCGCGAGCTTCCGGGGCGCAGACGGCTTACCCATGACTAACCTCGCCTCGCACGCTTGTCGCCGGCGTGGCCGAAAAACGTTCTCGTGGGCGAGAACTCGCCAAACTTGTGGCCGATCATTTCTTCGGTGACCAACACAGGCACGAACTTGCGGCCGTTGTAGACGCCGAAGGTCAACCCCACGAACTGGGGAATGATCGTCGAGCGCCGGGACCAGGTGCGAATGATTTCATTGCGCCCGGAAGCTCTGACGTTCTCGGCCTTCTTGAACAGATACCCGTCCACGAAGGGACCTTTCCAAACGGATCGCGGCACGACCGCCCTCCTCTAGTCCTTGTGACGGCGGCGCATGATCAGCGCGTCCGTCTTCTTGTTCTTGCGGGTCCGCTTGCCCTTCGTCGGCTTGCCCCACGGCGTGACCGGATGGCGGCCGCCCGAGGAACGGCCTTCGCCGCCTCCATGGGGATGGTCGATCGGGTTCATCGCGACCCCGCGAACAACGGGCCGGCGCCCAAGCCAGCGCTTACGCCCCGCCTTTCCAAGCTTCACGTTCTGCTGGTCGGCATTGGACACGGCCCCGATGGTGGCCATGCATTCCGCCCGGACCATGCGCAGCTCGCCAGAGCTCAGCCGCAGCTGGGCGTAGCCCCGGTCCTTACCAATCAATTGCGCGTAGGTCCCCGCCGAACGGGCGATCTGCCCGCCCTTGCCCGGCTTCATCTCCACGTTGTGGATAATGGTGCCGACGGGAATGCTCTGCATCGGGAGCGCATTTCCCGGCCGAATATCCACGTCCGTGCCGGATTCCACCCGATCGCCGGCCCTGAGCCGCTGCGGCGCCAGGATGTATGCCAGTTCCCCGTCCTCATAGCGGATGAGCGCGATGAAGGCGGTTCTGTTGGGATCGTATTCCAGGCGTTCGACGGTTGCCGACACGTTGAACTTCCGGCGTTTGAAATCGATGATGCGGTAGCGCCGCTTGTGACCCCCGCCGCGATGCCAGATCGTGATGCGCCCCGAACTGTTGCGCCCGCCGCTCTTACGCAAACCCTCGGTCAGGGCCTTGACGGGCCTGCCCTTCCAAAGCTGCGAGCGCTCCACGAGCACGAGCCCGCGCCGCCCGGGTGTCGTTGGCTTGAATTGTTTCAAGGCCATGGCGCTACACTCCCGTCATCACGTCGATCGATTGTCCCTCGGCCAGCGTGACGATGGCCTTCTTCGCGTCGTTCCGCTTGCCGATACGGCCCCGGAACCGTTTCACCTTACCCTTCTGGCGCAAGGTGTTGATCGCTTTCACCTTGACCTTGAACAGCTCCTCGATGGCCGCCTTGATCTCGGGCTTGCTCGCGTCCAGCGGAACGTTGAACGCGACCTGATTGTGTTCCGAAATCAGGGTCGCCTTTTCCGTGATCACCGGCCGCCGAATAATCTCGTACATGCGACCCTTGCTCGGCGTCGCGGGCTTGATCGACTTGGTCCCGAACTTTGTCATCTCAGCCGCTCCACCAAAAATTCGACCCCAAGCTTGGTCAGCACCAGCGTATCCCGGCGCAGGATGTCGTAGACATTGGCCCCCTCGCTGGGCAGGACGTCCAGCCCGACGATATTGCTCGCGGCCCGCGCGAAGTTGGGGTCGACCGCGTTGCCGTCGATGACCAGTACCGACCCCCAGCCCATTCCGTCGAGGCGCTTCTGCAGTTCCCGGGTCTTCGGTTGCTCGAGCTTCGCCTCGTCGAGGACGATCAGCTTTCCCTCCGACCGCTTGGCCGAAAGCGCCGTCTTGAGGGCCAGCTTGCGCACTTTTTTCGGGAGTTTGTGAGAATGATCGCGGACATGAGGACCGAAGACGACCCCGCCGCCCCGCATCTGCGGTGCCCGCGTGGTTCCCTGGCGGGCACGGCCGGTGCCCTTCTGCCGGAAAGGTTTTTTCGTCGTTCCGCGAACCTCGGAGAGGGTCTTGACCTTGTGGGTGCCGGCGCGCCGCTTGGCCAGCTGCCAGTTCACCATGCGCGCCAGGATATCCTCGCGCACGGGCACGCCGAAAATCGACTCGTCGAGATCGATATCGCCGACCTTCTTGTTATCGAGGCTGATGACGTCGCACTTCATGGCAGCCTAGTCCTTTTTCTCTTGCGCTTCGTCGGCGTCCGCGCTCGGCGTTTCTTCCGGGGCCTCGTCGGTCGTTGCCGCCTCCGCCTGCTCCGCCGGGGTCTCCTCGGTCGCCGCGGCTTCTTCCGCCGGAGTTTCTTCGGCCTCGGCAACCGCGGGCGCGTCGCTGGCGGTCTCCGCCACCGGCGCCTCGTCATCCGATGCCGTATCGCCGGGCGTCTCCCCAGGGCTGCGCAAGGCCGCCGGGAACGGGACACCCTCTGGCAGAGGCCGCTTGACCGCGTCTCGAACCAGGATGTATCCGCCCTTCGGGCCCGGCACGGCACCCTTGACCAGGATGAGGCCGCGGTCGGCGTCGGTCGCCACCACCTCAAGATTGAGCGTAGTCACCCGCTCGTTCCCCATCTGGCCGGCCATCTTCTTGCCCTTGAAGATCTTGCCCGGATCCTGGGCCTGACCCGTCGAACCGTGGCTCCTATGGCTGATCGAGACACCGTGCGACGCGCGCAGACCGGCAAAACCATGGCGTTTCATCGCCCCGGCGAAGCCCTTGCCGATCGAGGTGCCGGCGACGTCCACGAACTGGCCGACAACAAAATGCTCCGCCGAGAGCTCGGCCCCCAGGTCCAGAAGCGCGTCCTCGCTGACCCGGAACTCGACGAGCCGGCGTTTGGGCTCGACCTTCGCCTTGGCGAAATGGCCTCGCATCGGCTTGCTGACATTTTTTACCTTAGCCGGCGAACTGCCGAGTTGAACGGCCGAGTAGCCGTCCTTCTCCTCGGTCCGGCGGGCGACGACCTGGCAGCCTTCGAGCCGCAGCACGGTGACCGGGACATGGCTGCCATCCGGCCCGAACACCCGGCTCATGCCCAGCTTGCGCGTGATGACACCTGTCCGCATCGCCATCGTCCCCTAGAGCTTGATCTCGACGTTTACGCCCGCGGCGAGATCCAGCTTCATCAGCGCATCGACGGTTTGCGGCGTCGGATCGATGATGTCGAGCACCCGCTTATGGGTGCGGATCTCAAACTGTTCGCGAGACTTCTTGTCGATATGCGGTGACCGCAGCACCGTAAACCTCTCCGTCCGCGTCGGCAGGGGGATGGGCCCCCGGACCTCGGCACCGGTTCGTCGGGCGGTATTGACGATCTCTCGCGCGGACTGATCAAGCACGCGATGATCGAATGCCTTCAGCCGAATTCGTATGTTTTGACTTTCCATATTTCAGTCCTCTGCGCCCGGCGCGCCGGCGAACAGATGGCCTCCGTTCACTCGATGATTTGAGCGACGACGCCGGCGCCGACGGTGCGGCCGCCCTCGCGGATCGCAAAACGAAGTCCCTCCTCCATCGCAATCGGCTGGATCAA
>JANQJG010000133.1 GCA_028281785.1 Rhodospirillales bacterium | reverse complement strand
CGACGAGAACGGAAGGATTCGGCGAGACTGGCTCGCTGCGCTGGCCGAGGACCTTGCCGCCTGCCGGGAACACGGACAAGAACCGGTTCTCGTGTCTTCCGGCGCCGTCGCCGCTGGCCGCCGGCATCTCGGCTTCGGCGACGGCGAGCTCAGGCTCGAAGAGAAGCAGGCGGCGGCGGCCACCGGCATGATCCGTCTCGCCCATCGCTATCAGGAGGTTCTCGGCCTTCACGGTCTGACGGTGGCGCTGGTCCTGCTCACCCTCGACGACAGCGAAAACCGCCGCCGCTACATCAATGCGCGCAACACGCTGGACACCCTACTCAAGTTCAAGGCCGTGCCACTGATCAATGAGAACGACACGGTGGCCACCGACGAAATCCGCTTCGGCGACAACGACCGGCTGGCTGCCCGCGTCGCCGCCATGATCAGCGCCGACACGCTGGTCCTGCTGTCGGACATCGATGGTCTTTATACCGCCGATCCCCACCGTAGCAGCGAGGCCGAGCTCATCCCCGAGGTGCGCGAGGTGACCCCCGAGATCGAGGCGATGGCTGGCGCCGCGCGCGACGGCTACGGCGTCGGCGGCATGGTGACCAAGCTAGCCGCGGCGCGGCTCTGCCTCCAGGTGGGCTGCAGAATGGTGCTCGCCGACGGGACCCGGGATCATCCCCTTCGACGCATTCGCGAAGGCGCGCGCTGCACATGGTTCCTGCCGAGCGCCAACCCGCGGACCTCGCGCAAGCGCTGGATCGCCGGCGCCCTCAAGCCGGCCGGCGAGATCGTTCTCGACGAGGGCGCGCTCAACGCCGTGCGTCGGGGCAAGAGCATTCTGCCAGCGGGCGTCGTCGGGGTCTCAGGCAACTTTCAGCGCGGCGACGCGGTCATCGTCCGCGACCCCGATGGCCGCGAGGTGGCGCGCGGCCTGAGCGCTTATTCGACGGAGGACGCGCGCCGGATCATGGGGCACAAAAGCCGTGAAATCGAAGCCTTGCTCGGCTACCGTGGCCGCGACGAGATGATCCACCGGGACGATCTGGTACTGGAGTTGGGAGGGGACGGATGACCATCGCCGAGCAGACCGTTGCCACCGAAGTGGCGCGGGAAGACATTCCCGAGCTGATGCATCGTCTGGGAGCGGACGCCAAGGCGGCGGCTGAAACTCTGTCGACCTCGCCGACCGAGGCCAAGAACGCGGCCCTGCGCGCGGCGGCCGGCCGGTTGCGAGCGAACCGTACAGCGTTGATGGATGCCAACGCCCAGGACATGGCCGCTGGCGAGCAGAAGGGCCTCACCAAGGCGATGCTCGATCGCCTGGCCCTCAACGAGGATCGCATCGAGGCCATGGCCAGGGGCCTGGAGGACATCGCCGCCCTTTCCGACCCGGTCGGCGAGATCATGGCCGAATGGGATCGCCCGAACGGTCTCAGGATTGCGCGCGTGCGTGTCCCGCTGGGTGTCATCGGGGTCATCTACGAGTCCCGCCCCAACGTGACGGCGGATGCCGGCGCCCTTTGCCTGAAGTCGGGCAATGCGACGATCCTCCGCGGCGGGTCGGAGAGCTTCCATTCCTCGCGCGCGATCCATGCTTGCCTGGTCGAAGGGTTGCGGGACGCCGGCCTGCCCGAGGCCGCCATTCAGCTGGTGCCGACCCGAGATCGCGCGGCCGTCGGCAAGATGCTCACGATGACCGACTTGATCGACGTCATCGTGCCGCGCGGCGGCAAGTCGCTGATCGAGCGCATCACCGCCGAGAGCAAGATCCCGCTCTTCAAGCATCTGGAAGGAATCTGCCACACCTATGTGGACCGGGTGGCCGATCCGGAGATGGCGCGCAAGGTCGTGCTCAACGCCAAGATGCGCCGGACCGGCATCTGCGGCGCGACCGAGACCCTGCTGATTCATCCCGAGGTCGTTGCCAGCCATCTGCCGCCGATTGTCGAGGACCTCACCGCCGCCGGCTGCGAGGTCCGCGGCGACGAGAGGGCGCGGGCCGCGGACTCCCGGATTCTTTCGGCGAGCGAGGAGGATTGGGGCACGGAGTATCTCGACGCCATCATCTCCGTGGCCGTTGTCGAGGGTGTCGACGCGGCCGTCGACCACATCCACCGCTATGGCTCGCAGCACACTGAAGCAATCATTACCGAGGATACCGAAGCCGCGGAACGTTTCCTCAACCGGGTAGGCAGCGCGATCGTGATGGTCAATGCCTCGACCCAGTTCGCCGACGGCGGCGAGTTCGGCATGGGCGCCGAGATCGGAATCTCGACGGGCAAGCTCCACGCCCGCGGTCCAGTGGGTGTCGAGCAGCTCACGACCTTCAAGTACCAGGTACGCGGCGCGGGGCAGTGCCGGCCCTGAGCGACGACCCACCCAGCGCCGCCGCCGGAACCCGTGTCGGGCTGCTCGGCGGGTCCTTCAATCCGGCCCATGCTGGCCACCTGCATATCAGCAGGTTGGCCTTTGACCTCCTGCGGCTTGACACCGTGTGGTGGCTGGTGTCGCCGCAGAACCCCCTCAAATCGGACAGCGGGATGGCGCCCCTCGCCGATCGCTTGGCGGCTGGGCGTGCAATGGCGACGGCTGACGATCGAATCGTGGTGACCGATATCGAGCGCGAACTCGGCACCCGATACACGGTGGACACCCTGCGGGCGATCAAGGCACGCTTTGCGGAAGTCCGTTTCGTCTGGCTAATGGGGGCGGATATCCTGATGGAAATCCCGCGATGGAAGCAGTGGCGTACGGTCTTTCGCACCGTTCCCATTGCGGTTTTCGCCCGGCCCTCTTATTCTTTTAGGGCTGAGACGGGCTATGCGGCGCGTCGGTTTGCAGCGGCCCGGGTAGAGGAGAGGAAGGCCTCGTCACTCGCGGAGAGGCGGCCACCCGCCTGGATCCTGCTGAAGACGCCGCTGCATCCGGCCTCGGCCTCCGAAATCCGTGCCCGCGGGGCATATCGCGCATCAGCGTAAAGGGAAAGGACATAAACGAAAAGGCCAGGATACCACCAGTAGCTGCGGACGTGCTCAAACTGGTGGAGGTTTCTTTAAGCGACGACAAGGCTCAGGAGATCGTCGTTATCAGTCTCGACGGCAAGACCGAAATCGCCGACTACATGGTCATCGCCTCGGGGACTTCTCAACGGCAGGTCGGTGCGATGGCCGAGCATCTTCGGGAGAAGCTGAAGGCGGCTGGACTCACCGGCATTCCGGTGGAAGGGTCCGGTCATGGCGATTGGGTGTTGATCGACGCCGGCGATGTGGTCGTGCATTTGTTCCGGCCGGAAGTGCGGGAGTTCTACAATCTTGAAAAGATGTGGGGAGCCCCCTTGCCGGCCACGGGAACGGAGCCGGATTCCGCAGGTCTGCCTGCCTGAACACGAAGACGTTGACGACGACATGTCGCTTTGCTTGGAGCGGCCTTTGCACGGGGGCTGAAGCGGTCAATGAATATCTATGTCGCCGCCATCGGACGCTTTGGCGGCGGACGCCGCGGCGGCCCGGAACGCGCACTGTTCGAGCATTTCGCAATGCGCGTCATACCGCCTCTTCTCTTAAAGGAGCTTGAAGACAAGCGCACTTCCTCCGCGGCCGAAAGGCAGCGCCGGGAAGCCGATCTTTTGCTCGGCGCTGTGCCGCGCGGGGGCTATCTCGTAGCCCTGGACGAGACAGGACGAACCCAGGACAGCGAAGCCTTTGCCCGTCGCCTGGGGGATCTGAGGGATCGGGGAGTGCGCGATCTGGTTTTCGCCATCGGCGGCGCCGACGGGCTCCACCAGTCGGTGAAAAACGCCGCCGACTTCGTCCTTTCGCTCGGCCCGATGACCTGGCCGCACCTGCTCGTGCGCGGCCTGATCGCCGAACAGATCTTCCGGGCGCAGAGCATCCTTGCCGGCCACCCGTATCATCGGGCATAAAACGCCCCCGACTATCGTAATGGCAACGAACCGGCCTATATTCAGAAGATGTCCCAGTCTCCCGCAAAAGCGCCTGAGCAGCGTCCCGTTGTCCTGTGCATTCTCGACGGCTGGGGCCTTCGCGCGGACCATGATCAGAATGCCGTCGTTATCGGCAACACGCCTAACTGGGACCGGCTTTCGGCGACCCTGCCGATGGCGCGTTTGAACGCCTCCAGCGGCGAGGTCGGGCTCCCCGAAGGCCAGATCGGCAACTCCGAGGTCGGGCATATGAACCTCGGAGCCGGGCGCGTGGTTATGCAGGACCTACCGCGGATCGATGCCGCGGCCAAGGACGGATCGCTGGCCAACAATGCCATCCTCGCAAAGCTGATCGAGACTCTCAAGGAAAGCGGCGGAACCTGCCACCTGATGGGCTTGATGTCACCCGGCGGCGTGCATTCGCATCAGGACCACATGGTGGTGCTTGCCCGCGCTGTTCGCAGCGCCGGCGTGCCCGTGATCGTGCACGCCTTCCTTGATGGCCGGGATACGCCGCCGCGAAGCGGCAAGGGCTATTTGGAGGCCTTTCTCAAAGACACCTCCGATATCGATGGTCTGCGGATGGGGGTGGTTAGCGGCCGCTACTA
>JANQJG010000125.1 GCA_028281785.1 Rhodospirillales bacterium | reverse complement strand
CGCGGTACGAGGGAACTGTCGGATTTACCAGCACACGGAGGACTACGTAATGGCCGCCTCTTCCCAAAACACATCCGTTGGCTTCATTGGCCTTGGTATCATGGGGAAGGCCATGGCACGCAACATCCTCAAAGCTGGGTTCAAGCTGACGGTCTTCAACCGGACGCCGGAGAAGGCTGCCGAGCTTGTGCAAGAGGGCGCCCTTCTGGCGGAATCGCCGGCGGCTGTCGCGGCGGCCTCGGACATTGTTTTTACTTGCGTTCCCGACACTCCCGATGTCGAGAAAGTTCTGTTCGGACCCGGCGGGGTTGTCGAGGGCGCCGAGGCCGGCATGGTGGTCATTGATTGCAGTACCATTTCGGCTACGGCGACCATGGAATTCGCCGCCAGGCTCAAGGAACACGAGATCGACTTGGTTGACTCACCCGTCAGCGGCGGCCCTCAGGGCGCCGTCAACGGCACCCTGTCCTGCATGATCGGCGGCGACGACGCGGTTGTGACACGTTGCATGCCGGTATTCGAGGCCATCGGCAAGACATTCGTCCATATCGGACCGACCGGAGCTGGCCAGATCACCAAATCCTGTAACCAGCTGGTCATCTGCGCGACGATGATGGGCATGTCGGAGGCCGTTGCCCTCTGCAAAAAGCAGGGAATCGACCCGGAAAAGATGCGCCAGGCGCTGGTCGGCGGCGCGGCGCGCAGCTTCGTTATGGAGAACCATTGCAAACGTCTGATCGACGAGACCCTCGACCCCGGTTTCCGTGCGGCCCTCATGTTGAAGGACATGAAGCTGGCCATGACCGTTGGTCGAGACGCCGGTGTATTCATGCCATCCACCACCCTCGCAACGCAGATGTTGACCGCGCTGTCCGAGACCGAAAGGGCGGGGTTGGACAGCGCCGCGGTCGGCCTGGTATTCCAGGAACTGTCGGGGATTCGTTAAGTCGCAGGGGCGATGTCCGATAATCTCTACGCCTTTTTCCGGTCACGGTTCCGGCGTCGCGATTCAAGGCCGGCCTTGCGTGTGCCCGATGGAAGACGGCTGTGTTACGCCGAACTCGACCGGATCACCGCACAATACGGCAACGCCCTGCGCCGCATGGGCCTCAAGCAAGGCGACCGGGTTGCCGTTCTCATCGAGAAGTCCATCGAATCGGTCATTCTGTACCTCGCCTGCGTACGGTCCGGACTGATCTACGTCCCCCTCAACACCTCCTACAAGGAAGCCGAGATCGGCCGCTTCCTGGCGGACTGTGAACCGGCCCTGACAATCGACCCGCCAACCCTCGGAACCCTGGCGCAACAGGCGTCGTCGGAACCTGCGAACCTGGATCCCGTAAGCAGCGAGATCGCCTTTCTGCTCTACACGTCAGGAACCACGGGCGCCCCGAAGGGCGCCATGATGAGCCACGCACAGCTCTCTGCCAAGGCGGCCGTCCTGGTCAAAACCTGGGACTGGTCCTGCAGTGACGTTCTGCTTCACGCCATGCCCATCTTCCACACGCACGGGCTGTTCATGTCCCTGAGCGGCGCTTTGGCTGCCGGCGCGGAAACCTTGCTGCTCCCGCGCTTCACGGTGGATGATGTCATGGACCACCTTCCTGAATCGACGGTCTTCACCGGCGTTCCAACCATGTACAGCCGACTTCTTGCGGCCCCGGGGCTAGCCGCGGCGTGCCGCCGCATGCGTCTGCTCGTATGCGGCTCGGCGGCACTGCCGACCGATCTATTCCGCGCGTTCGCCGCGACCACTGGCCATCAAATCGTCGAGTGCTGGGGAATGACCGAGCTTCCAACATGCGCTTCCAATCCCCTGACCGGCGAAAGGCGGCCGGGATCTGTTGGTCTGCCCCTGCCGGATACCGAGATCCGCATCGTCGATGAGCAAGGCCGTCCGCTCCCGCCCGGGGCTATTGGCCAGGTGGAAGTGCGTATCCATCCTCCGTTTGCTGGATACTGGGGAGGGCAGAGCGCCCAAGTCGGACCGGACGGCTTCTTCTCCACCGGCGACCTCGGAAGCCTGCTGGAGGATGGTTACCTGTCCATCCTCGGAAGGACAAAGGAGGTCATCATCAGCGGTGGCTACAACATCTACCCCAGGGAGATCGAAGACGCCCTCCGGCGCATCGGCGGCGTAGAGGACGCCGCGGTCATCGGCCTTCCCCATCCCGATTTCGGCGAGGGTGTAACCGCCATCGTCGAAGGCGACGCGGACACGGACGAAGAATCGATCTGCGCCACCCTGAAATCCCAGTTGGCCGGCTTCAAGATCCCAAAGCGGATCATCGCCGTCGACCGGTTGCCTCGGAGCGCCACCGGCAAGATCCGTAAGAACCAGCTCGCCGAGCGGTTCCGGAAGCTCTACGACAACGGAGCCGGATAGAAAGCCCGGCTCATCGTGGCGAGAATGGCGGCAGCCTTTCGCGACCTTCAAAAGCCGTACAAGTCCGCAGGATTGTCGACCAGGATGCGGTGCAGGATGGCGTCCGTTTCGGCCCAGTCGAAAAGGATGTCCAAAAGGGTTGCTTCATCCGGGCGATCTTTATTCGAAACAGACGGATGCGGCCAGTTGCTGGCCCACAACATGCGCTCGGGGGCAGCATTCACCAACCCACGTCCCCGGTCCGCCAGCCTCCCATATTCCCGGGTGACGTGGTATGGAGCGGACAGCTTAACCCAGACGCGCCCTGTTTCCAGGAGGTGTAAAAGGGAAATATAGGCCGGGTGAGCGATGCCGCCATCCAGCGGAATACGGCCCATGTGATCGACGACCACCGGAACCGGCAAACGCGCGAGGCGCGGGGCAAGATCGGCGAGTCGCTCTCCTTCCGACTGGATGATCACATGCCAACCCCAATCGACAATGCGCGCGGCCACCGACTCCAGCACCTCATAGGACAGGCAGCCGGCAACGACATCGTGAAAGCGGACCCCGCGGATACCCGCCTGGTCCAGGCGGTCCAGTTCGGAATCGTCAGCCTCGGGATCGATGACCGCGACGCCGCGGGCGTCATTGCCATCGGAGACCAAACACTCCAGGAGCAGCGTATTGTCGGTGGAGAAGACGCTCGGCTGCACATAGACCGAGCGCGTGATGCCCAGACGGTTTCGCAGCGCCAGATAGTCCTGATGGCTGCGGCCCGGCGTTCCGTAGATATGCATATGGGTGTCACAGGCACCGTTTGGCACCGTGAACCTCATCGCTGAGGCGCCCCCGCAACAATGCCGTCGGCAAACAGTTTTTGTATTTCGGCGTCCTCGAAACCGAATTCGCGGAGAACTTCTTCCGTATCCTGACCGAATACGGGCGGCGGACGGCGTATAGCGGCTGGCGCGTCCTTGAAACGGATCGGTGTGCGAAGGGTTTCGATCCGGCCTGCCCGAGGATGATCCTGCTCGACGATCATCCCCAGATGCTTAACCTGGGGATCTTGCCGCAATGCCTGGTTCAAGTCTTGGACCAGCGCCGCCGGCACGTTGCGTTCCCCCAGTGCCTTCACCCAGTGACCCGCCGGTTGCGAGGCGAAGATGGCCTCGAGTTCGGGAATGAGCTGGTCCCGGTTTTCGCAGCGCGACGGATTGTCCTTGAAGCGGGTCTCGTCAACCCATGTCGGACGGTTCACAACGTCGCACAATGAGCGCCAGAACCCGTCCGTAAAGCACGACAAGAAGAACTCGGCGCCATCCGAGCCCCTGAAGTTCTGGTAGGGAACGAAAACGGGGTGGGCGGTCCCCATCCGTTCAGGCCCCTTGCCGGTGACGAAGGTTTCGCCGTCGCGAGGAATGGCACTGAACAACGCCCCTTCCAGAAGCGACGTCTCCACCTTTCCCCCCTCCCCTGTCCGTTCGCGACGCAACAACGCGGCACAGATACCGAATGCCATCAGAGCCGCGCCGCCGAAATCTGGATAGGGGTTGCCAATCCGCGCCGGTCGTTCCGGCTCGCCGGTCATCGCCATTAATCCGCTCAACGCCTGGACCACCGGTTCGTTGGCAGGAAGGTGGGCGTAGGGGCCGGTTTGACCGAAGGCCGATAGACTGGCGTAGATGATGCGCGGATTGACCGACCGAACCGCCTCGTATCCAACGCCCAATCTGTCGGTGGTTCCGGGCCGGAAGTTCTCGGTAATCACATCGACCTCTCGGGCCAGACGCAGGAACACGGCTTGCCCCTCGGGCTTCTTCAAGTCAAGCCGCAGGCTTCTCTTGTTTCGGTTCTGGGCCATAAACTGGGTGCATTCGCCATTGCGGAAAACAGCGCCGAGATTGCGGGAATAGTCGCCGCGCCCGATTTCCTCGACCTTGACGACGTCGGCGCCGAGGTCGGCCAACATCATGTTCCCGACCGGTCCGGCGGTCATGATCGACAGTTCGAGGATACGTACCCCTTCCAGAGGCAGCGCCATGGTGAGCCTCCCTAGGCGTAGCGATGTGGCGTCAGAACCGGCCCTTCATCGGACCGCGAAATGACAAAACTCTGTCCGAAACCGTCGTCGTCGGCATCCGGGAAATCCGAACGGTTGTGTGAGCTGCGCGTTTCCTCACGGTTCAAGCAGGCAATCAGCACGATCTCGCTTGCCTGAGCCATATTTCGGATTCCCAGCCCCTCAACCAGGGTCTCCGGTTTCAGCGACAAGGCCGTTTCAAGGTCGGCCCGCGCGGCACGAACGGTCTCGAGCGTTTCTGTAAGACCCTTGGCATCCTTCTCGACCAAGCAAAGGCGCTGCATCTTCTTCTGGATCGACTTGGCGATGGAACGAATATCGCATCCCGCCCCACGCTCCAGGGCGGACTTTAGGAAGTCGAGCGTTTCCGTCAGGGTTGCCGGTTCGCTAAACTCTCCGATGCGGGCTCGCGCAGCGGCTGCGACACCAGCCCGATGGCCGAACACCTGCCCCTCGGCAAGGGAGTTGCCGCCAGGTCGATCCGGGCCGCGTATTCCACCTGCGGTCTCGCCGATCACGTAGAGGCCGGGAATGGAGCTTTCGGTGCTCGGTTCGACCATCCGGACACCGCCATTCATGCATTGGAAGGCAATCCCGACCTCCAGCGGATCGTTCCGCATGCTCAGACCGCGATCGGCCAGCCACCGGAAGGTATTCGGGGCCCCCGCCTTCAGTGTCTCTTCCGGCACATGGGCGAACGAGAACCACACCCCACCGCGCCCCGTACCGCGGCCCTCGTTGATCTCGCGAGCCATGGCGATATCCAGATAGCGTGAGACGTTGCTGGTGGTGAATGGAAAAACTTTTTCATCGAAAACATCGGCTTCGGTCACACCGTCCGGCAGATAACGGGGTAGGAATGCCTCTCCCAAGGCATTGGTCACCTGCGGCCGCATCACCGTGATGCTCTTGCTGAACAACTGGACATAAGGATGAATCATTGCCGGACCGAACTGATGGAATTCCATGTTTACCAACTCCGCCCCGTGCCGGTAGGCGATTGCCTGACCGTCGCCCATCATCTCGGATGTCGAGACCTGAAGGCCAAACGCGCCATGCATGCCGCCGGTGCCCAGGATGACAGCGGGTGCCCGGTAATGGATGAATCGCCGCGCCTCTGAATCGTAGGCCAGCGCGCCACAGACCCGACCGGCGGCATCCCGAACGATATCGATCAACGCGACCGGCGCATCCACGGCTATCCCGGCGGCGGCGATGGCATCCGACAATGCCGCGACAAAAGCACGTCCCGTGCGCCCCGCGACGCTCATGGCACGACCGTAAGAGCCGAAGTCGCTGCGAATCAGACGATAAGCACCGCTGTCCAGACGATCGAATTGGACGCCGAGATCAATCAGGTCGCACACGCGGGCCGGCGCATCTTCCGCCAGCACCCGGACGAGTTTCTCGTCGATGAACCCGCGTGCCGGACGCATGGTGTCTTGGAAGTGGATTTCAGGCTTGTCCCGCCCATCGCCAAACCCGGCGGCGGCGCCCATGCCCATCATCTCGCTGGCACCGTGGACGGTACTTCCTCCCTTTCGCAGGGGCGCCTTACTGATCATGCGTACGGCAGCTCCGGCTTGCGCCGCCGACAGCGCGGCTCGTGACGCAGCACCACCTCCGCCGATCACAACGACTTCGGTTTGGACCGTCTCGATATCCATCATTGGTCTTTCCATTGCGGTTGGCGTTTCTCCAGAAAGGCCGAAATGCCCTCCTGCGCATCCTCTGTTGTACTGCTGAGCGCCATGGCGCGGCCCATGAAGCGCACCGCCTTCTCGAACTCCAGGTCCAACGATTGCTGGAAATAGCGCTTGCCCATCTGCACTGCGACCGCGCTGAACGACGCGATTCTGTCGGCCACCGCCTTGACCTCCGCGTCGAAGGAGCCAGCCGGCACGACCCTGTTTACCAAACCGATGGATGCTGCTTGTTCGGCATCATAGCGCTCACCGAGAAGAGCCATCTCGAAGGCTTTCCGCGGGCCGATCGCTCGCGCAACCACCGGCGAAATGGTGCAGGGCCAGAACCCGACCTTGATTTCCGGCAACCCGAAAACAGCGCCCTCCTCCGCGATCGCCAGATCGCAGGAAGCCGTCAATCCGGTACCGCCGCCCAGCGCAATCCCCTGGACCGCAGCGATAACAGGCTTGCCGATCCGCGACGGTGCGGTTACGAGGTCGGCGACGAGTTGAAAGTGGCGCTCCCGCTCAAGCGGCGTACGGTCGCGAAAGCAGGTGACATCCGACCCCGACGTGAAAATCCCGTTCGTCCCCCGGATCACGATGCAGCGTACGGCAGGATCGGCGTCGAGATCGAAGAGCCAACTCGCCAATTCCTTGTACATAGTATCTGTGAAGGCATTGCGTCTTTCCGGCCGAGACACGCGAATTTCAGCCACGCCTCCCGCGACCGTACAGGACAGGTGTCTCACCTCTTCCATGCCTTGCCCCTTCGTGTTTCAGAGTCCCATCGCCCGTCCGATGACGATGCGTTGGATCTCGTTCGTGCCGCCGAAAATCTGGAACAGCTTCGCCTCACGGAAATGCCTTTGCATGGCATACTCGGCGGCATAGCCGTTGGCTCCCATCACCTGCACACCATCGACAGCGGTTTTCATATAAGAATCGGACGCGAAGACCTTGGTCTGTGACGCCTCGCGGTCGCAGGGGTACCCGTTGTCGAGCAGCCAAGCCGCACGGTAGGCCAGCATGCGTGCGGCATCGGTTCGCGTCTGGGCGTCCACCAGCGGATAGGACACGGCTTGGAACGCCGTAATCTTACGTCCGAACTGCTCCCGCTGCGTCGCGTATTCCACCGCGAGGTCGATGGCCGCCTGCGCGCCACCAACACACATGCAGGCCAACGACACGCGTTCCTTGGCCACGACGCTCAAGGCCTGCTTCCAGCCGCCGTGCAATTCGCCAACCAGCAGGTCCATCGGCACCTCGACATCATCCAGGTTGACTTCGCAGGTGCGAACCGCATGGCCACCGAGCATCGGTATCGGCGTGACCTCGACACCCGGCGCCTTGGCCGGCACCAGAACCAGGCTGATGCCGTCATGCTTCTTCGATCCCGGATCGGTCCGGCAGGCGGTCAGGATGTAATCGGCAACCATGGCGCCGCTGATCCACATTTTGGTTCCGTTGAGGCGGATCACGTCACCGTCGACCTGCCCCTTGGTGCGTAGGGCCGCAGCGTCGGAACCGGCACCGTTTTCACTGAGTGCGAAGGCAAAACGCAGTCGGCCTTCGGCCAGACCGGGCAGCATCCGTTCCTTGAGTTCCGGGGATCCGAAACGAGCGATCGCGCCGCCGACCATGTTGACGTTGAGGTTCCAGTGACGAGCCAAGGCGATCGAGTGATAGGCAGCCATCTCGACCATGGCCGCCATTTCCAGGTAGCCGCCAATGCCCCCGTGTTCCTCGGGGAGGGTTACCGCGAACCAGCCCTGCTCAGCCACCTTCTCAAGCAGTTCTTCGGGCAGCTTCTTCTGCTCGTCGCACTCCCGCACATAGTCGGGCAGGCAGTTCTTGGCCAGGAAGCGGTGGACGGTTTCGCGCCATTGCAGCTGGGATTCGTCCAAGAACGGCTTCAATTCGTCGGTCATTCCGGCCTCCTCCCCGGTCAGCGGTGTGACCACTTCGGATCGCGCTTCTCGAAAAATGCGCGGTTCCCTTCGCGGGCGTCCTCCGTTTGATAGCAGGCAACGTAGGCCTCAAGTTCTTCACGCAGATAGTCCTCGAAAGACGAGAGGAACTCGCGATCGATCAAACGCTTTACGGTCAATACGGATTGCCCCGGGGCGGCCACCAGAGCCGAGGCCCGATCCATCGCGGCCTCGAGGGCTTCGCCATCTCCCGTTAGCGCATCGACAACACCCGTGGGTCGCAGGGAGTCGGCGGTGCGAATATCTCCCGTCATAATGATGTTCTTGGCTGCGGCAGGCCCCACGAGACGGGTTAACAGGTACATGCCCCCTGTACCCGGCCAGACGCCACGCCGGATTTCGGGCAAACCGAGTTTCGCGCCGGTCGAGGCAATCCGGAAGTCGCAGGCAAGCGCGATCTCCATGCCCCCGCCGAGACAGACGCCTTCGATTGCCGCGATCACCGGCTTTGGACAACGGATGATCGACAGTACCATCCGCTGGCCATTGAGCCCGTGAGCTCGCGCCACCTGCCGGTCGAACCGCGCCGGGAACTCAGACATATCGGCACCAGCGCAAAAATGCCGGTCACCCGACGCGAGGATCGTGGCTCGAACGGAATCGTCAGCCGCCAAGCTCTCGAATACGTCGGCCAGCGACTGGCGGATGTCTTGGGTCAACAGGTTGAGGGGCGGGTTATCGATCGCGACGACCGCAACGGCGCCTCTCTGCTCAATCCTCAAACTCTTGCTTTGCTGGAGGTTGCCCACAGTTCACCTTCGGCACAAAGAGCCCGCATCGAACCGAACCTGTAACATCCTGCGGATTCTGCCGCCGACATTAGATAACGAATACTATATTGGCGAGAGTGTCTTCACGTCAACGGATAATGTCAGCGAAAATATCATAATTGCTGACAATATGTCACGTTTGGTTAATCGTTTGGCCGGAAGGTATAAGCGAGAGTGACCATGCGCGCGCTATCCACCACCACATCGATCTTATCGACAGCAAGGCGATCGATCGCGTCGAAGCTCCCGATCCGTCAGCTCGGCTTCGACCATAAATGGTAGAAGTACGACCAGACGGCGCCCGAGCAGGTGGTCGAACAAGCACTCAAGGCGACGTTGTCATGCTCGTCAGGTATTGGTTTGGCGATAGCCGGTATAGCTCGGCCAATAGAGCCTATCTCGTATCTGACCTGCTCACCCTAATCGGATCCAGTTGTGAAGTTGGAGAAGCTTTGACGATCTGATTATCGCGATCCTTCCATTTCTCGGCGCCTTCGTCCTGATGCTTGGCCTCCTGGTCGCCTTCCCCGGCATTCCGGCTTTGCTGGCACCGGCCAGCGGACGTGGGTTCGGGAAAAACCTGTTGGCTACTCGGCCACGCTTTTAGCGCGAGAACTCAACTCTCTCTTCGAACCTGATCGAAACTACCTTACTGAAGCGCGAGGAGAGCAGCGGTTGTGCCGACAGCGGAGCTCAGATTCTGACGCTCGTTGGTCGTGCGCAAACCATGGACAGAAAATCGCGACTGTGCCTTGCCTTTTGTCTCTAGTGTGATGGTTCCGAAGTTCGGCACATTATGTGTGCCCAACTTCGGAAGCTGAATCACACGAGAATCAATAAATTAGTGTGCCGATTCACGCGAGA
>JANQJG010000105.1 GCA_028281785.1 Rhodospirillales bacterium | reverse complement strand
TAGCCGCCGGGCGGCTCCGAATCCAGGGTGATGCCGATGACGGGCGGGGACATGGCGGCGACTCTAGCCCGGAATTCTCCCCAGGGATAGGCCCCGCCCGGTATCGGCGGCGAGCGCAGGTTTTGCCCGTCCGCACGGGTCTTGATTCGGCGCGCGGCCCGGGCGAGAGTGCGGGCATGAAAGGGTCCTTTGCCATGGAGCGGGCGCTGGCGGAGGCGGATGCCGCGGCCTTGCGCGGCGAGGTGCCGGTCGGGGCGGCGCTCGTCGACGCCGGATCGGGCGCCATCATCGCGGCCGACGGCAACCGCGTGGAGCAGCTGGGCGACGCCACGGCCCACGCGGAGATGCTGCTGCTCCGAAGAGGCGCGCGTCGGTTCGGCCGCTGGCGGCTGGCCGGCTGCGACCTCTACGTCACGCTCGAGCCCTGCCCGATGTGCGCGGCGGCGATCTCCCTTGCCCGGATCCGCCGGGTTATCTTCGGCGCCTATGATCCGAAGGGCGGCGGCGTCGAGCACGGGCCCCGTATCTTCGAGCAGCCGACCTGCAACCACCGGCCGGAAGTCGTCGGCGGCGTCGAAGAGACCCTCTGTGCCGAACGGCTGAAGGCCTTCTTCCGCGACCGGCGGTAAAAGGCTGCCGGAAAGAATGAGGAGGCACGCCACGCGACGAGACCCGAAGGGCTGCGGGGAAAAGATCGGGCGGACGATCCTCCCGTGAAGGAGAATACTTGGAAATCATGACGGCAAAGGGATTGTTGGAGCGATACGGGCTGACGCCCGTGATCAACGTGTCGGGAACCATGACCTCGCTGGGGGCGTCCCGCGTGGTTCCGGAGGCGATCGAGGCGGGCGCCGAGATCCAGTCGCATTTCGTCGCGATCGACGATCTGCAGGCCCGCGCCGGGCAGGTCATTGCCCGGTTGACCGGCGCCGAGGCCGGCTTTGTCACCGCCTGCAGCGCCGCCGGGATCAGCCTGGGCGTCGCCGGCTGCATGACGGGGACGAACCTCGGCCGCATCGAACGCCTGCCCGACACGGAGGGCCTGAAGAACGAGGTCGTCGTGCCGGCCGGGCATCTGGTCAACTACGGCGCGCCGATCGACCAGGCCGTGCGGATCACCGGCGCCCGCGTGGTGCCGCTCGGCACCGCGGCGATGGTCGAGACCTTCCATCTCGATGACCGCATCAACGAGCGGACCGCCGCCGCGTTCTTCGTGGTTTCCCACCATGTGGTTCAGGAGGGGCAGATCCCGCTTTCCGATTTCCTCGCGATCTGCAAGGCCCGGGGCGTGCCCGCCATCCTCGACATGGCAAGCGAGTATGACCTGCGAGGACCGATCGAGCAGGGCGCCGATCTCGTGATCTACAGCAGCCATAAGTTCCTGGGCGGGCCCACGGGTGGGATCGTTGCCGGCCGCAAGGATCTGGTGCGCGCCGCCTATCTCCAGAACCGCGGCCTGGGCCGTCACATGAAGGTCGGCAAGGAGGGGATCGCGGGGACGATGGCAGCACTGGAGGCGTGGGAACGCCGGGACCACGCGGCCGCGCGCGCAACCGAGCTGGAATATGTCCGATACTGGGCGGACGCCCTGACCGGCGTGGCCGGGCTCAGGCTGGAGACGCACAGGGACTGGACCGGCAACCCGATCGATCGGCTCAAGATTACGGTCGTTCCCGAGGAGGCCGGGCTCTATGCCTGGGAGCTGGCCGACCGGCTCGCCGCCGGGACGCCCTCGGTCCGCGTCCGCGACGATCTGATCGAGCACGGGTTCTTCTTCCTCGACCCCTGCAATCTGGCGGCGGGCGAGGAGAAGGTGGTGGCCGAGCGGATCGTCGAGGAGCTGACTCGCGCCGCCAAGCGGAAGGACGGGCTGGCCTACACCCTCTCGGAGCGGAAACGCCGCCGGATCGACGCCGCGATCTCATGGCCTGACTGACGACCCCCGGTGACGTCCTCCCACGGCAAAGGAGCCGGAAGTTTCATGGCGAAGATCCACGATGTTACGCTCACCCTGTCCGCCGATCTCCCGATCTGGCCCAACCATGAGCCGCCCGAAATCCGGCCGCTCCGGTCGATGGACGCGGGCGGGTGCAACAACATGTCGCATCTCTCGCTGAACGTCCATTGCGGCACCCATGTCGACGCGCCGAAGCATTTCGTCGCCGATGGCTACGGCATGGACCACGTCCCGACGGACGTTCTGATCGGCCCCTGCGTCCTCGCCCATTTCCCCGAGGCCGACGAGATCACGCCGGACATGCTCGACGGGCTCGGCCTCGCGCCCGGGACCGAACGCCTTCTGTTGAGGACCCGGAACTCGGGGTTCTGGAGCGATTTCGGGCAGGGCTTTCGGCCCGACTATGTGGCCCTGACCCCGGAGGCGGGACGCTGGGTCGTCGAGCGCGGCATCCGTCTGGTCGGGATCGACTACCTTTCCGTCGAGCGTTTCCGGGAGCCCGGCAACGCCACCCACCGGACCCTTCTCGGGGCCGAGGTGGTGCTGGTCGAGGGGTTGGACCTGCGCGGCATCGCGCCGGGTCCCTATGAGCTCATCTGCCTGCCCCTCAAGCTCAAGGACTGCGACGGCGCCCCGGCCCGCGTCGTGCTGCGCGAGCCCTAGCGCGGATCGCGATCAATCGGAAACACCGCATGTTTCCAATTGATCGCAATCTGATCTAGCGCGCGGCCAACGCATTATCAGATGTGATCCGGCGGGCCGGCGCACCACGTACATGGTTCAAGCGCGAGGGATTTGAGGCCGTACGGCACCTTCCCGAAGCGCTCAGAGACCGGCCGGAGTGCGCCACGGGCAGCCATCGTTGCTTCGCCGTTGCGGCTATCGCGATCCTCTCCTCCCTCGCGCCGGCGAGGGGCGATTTGCCCGCCGCGCTCCGGTCGGCGCTTAACGTCGTGACCCGCCTCTCCCGCTATTCCGCGACACGACCTTGCTTTCACAGCCTACCAACGCGATATGTCGGACGAGCGGTGCAACCTCGGGAGGCATGGGGATGGAGTCGCATCCGATCGATCTTGCGAAGGGGTTTGCCGCGGGCCTGCTCGGCTGGAGCCTGTTGGCCGGCGCGCCCGCCTATGCCCTCGATTTTGACTCCTTCATCATGCCCGATCCCCGCAACCGCACCCTCCGGGCTATGTTCGACGACGCGGCGGCGCTCGCCGAAAGACGGCCCGACATGCTGCCGGACGGCATCGTGGTCCACGGATCGCGAGATATCGCCGCCGCCTGGCTGACCGGCCCCACCCGACGCTACGGTCATGGCGTGCTGGGAGATGCCGTCGAGGCCTCCGGCGTCGCCGTGGACATGGCCGACGGGCGCCGGCTGGCGCTGACCCTGGGCCCCGACTCCGTGTTCGAGGACCGCTATCCCCGCCTCGCCGACCTGGACGGCGACGGCCGCGAC
The DNA here is from genome assembly GCA_028281785.1 of Rhodospirillales bacterium. Classification (GTDB taxonomy): domain Bacteria; phylum Pseudomonadota; class Alphaproteobacteria; order Rhodospirillales; family Shumkoniaceae; genus JANQJG01. The sequence goes on along the minus strand of JANQJG010000105.1, from coordinate 6,649 downwards.
GAGATGCTGGTCGTGCGGGCCTATCTCGATCGGGGCGCGGCACTCACGGTTCTGCGCGTCGGCGAAGGGGGGCTCGAAATCGCCGCCGAGACGCTCGCCATCGGCACGCCCAACCGCTGGCTCAACCCGGTCGGCGCCGCCGATTTTGATGGCGACGGGCGGATCGAGGTGGCCCTGGTGCGCACGCCTCATATCGGCGGCGTGCTGATGATCTATCGCTGGATAGGCGATCGGCTGGAGTTGATTCACGAGGAACCAGGCTTTTCCAACCATTCCCTGGGGTCGCGCGCGCTCGGAATGTCAGCGATTCTCGATGCCGACGGCGACGGCCTGCCGGACCTCGTCATCCCGGATCAGACCCTCACGGCGCTCAGAGTCATGAGCTTCACCGACGGGACCCTGCGCCAGTTGGTGCATATCCAGGAAGAGGCGGGGATCGACTCGGATTTCATCCAGATAGATCTCGATGGCGACGGTCGGGCCGATCTCGCCTATCAGTTCCACGGCGGCATGCCTGCCGGAGTCATCTTCCGGCCGCGGCGGGGTAGCGGGGAATAGTGCCTTGTTCGTCCAGCTTGCCGTTGCAAAGCCCCCCTCGCCCTGCCCTCTCCCCCGCCGGGCGGAGAGGGTTGTGTAGGCTTGGCGAGGCCAACGGCCGAGCCATAGCCGAAGCTGGGTGAGGGGGAAGATAGTTCAATCTCGCCGGACAGCACTCTACCCCCGGCCGTTTCGGATGTAGCGGCGCAGAGCGGCGATGACGCCCAGACCGAGCCCCAGCCAGACCGCTCCGTCCCGGGCGTTCGGCTCGGGCAGCCAAGCGGTATGGAAGCCGACGCGAAACAGCCAGAACTCGTATTGATACCCGGCCTCGGTCCAGTCGAAGCCGGCCCCGACGAGGCCGTAAAGGAAGACGAGTCCCTGGAAGCCCAGCCACAGCGCGATGAAGCAGACGGGCACGCCGACCGCCCAGAGAACGAAGTCGAAGGCCGCATCCGCGAGCCGTTTGCCGTCGATTGCCATAATCGCCATCCTTAAGCCCACCATCGCATAGGCGATTCGGGCATGCCAAGCCCCGGCATGCGGATGCACCGGATGTGTTCCTTGATCCGGCCTCTCGGGGCATCCGTAACACCTATTTATCCTAACAACACGTCGTCTAACAGGAGGGGCTATGATGCGACGGAAACCCCATGTCATCGCCGAGTCTGCGCGAAGCCGGGTGATCATACAGGCGGCGGGTTTCGTGCTGCTGTTTTTCGCGGCCTTTGCGGCCGCCCTGAGCGCGCGGGCCGACGACTCGGGCCTCGTCAGCGCCGCCGACCGAAGCGCCATCCAGTCCGTAATTTCCGGCCAGGTGGACGCGTTCCGCGCCGACGACGGGGCGGCCGCCTTCGGCTACGCCTCGCCCGCCATCCGCAGCATGTTCGGCACGCCGGAGAACTTCATGCGCATGGTGCGTCAGGGCTATCGGCCCGTTTACCGGCCCCAGGTCTTTGAGTTCCAGGATATCGTTGAGATTCAAGGCGTTCCGGCGCAACGGGTATTCGTGGTCGGCCCCGATGGGGTACCCCGGATCGCGGTCTACCTGATGGAGCTGCAGGGCGACGGAAGTTGGCGAATCGACGGTTGCCTGTTGATTGACGCCGCGAGTGCCGCTATGTCTTCTGTCATCAGGGTGTCATAAACGGGGTCTCGGACAAGCACGGGGGTGTAATGCGCGTGACCACGCGAAGTCTTCTTTTGCGGCGGGCTTGGTCGGGCGCGGGCCCGAGACCCTGCTCGGAAAGGCCGGCGGCGAGCAGCCGGCCGCTGACCGATGCCAAGCCCTGGAGCAAGCCGGAACGCGTGACCGAAACGTCGCTGCGGCCGGCGGCGAGCAGCGGGCCCAAGCAAGACAGCTAGATCCGAGGCGCCTAAGCCGCCGCTTTCTGTGTCACGCGCCTATTTCGCATGGCCGCTGATGAAGGCGTGGAGTGGCGTGGTTTCCTTGAACAGGCGCTTCTGCTCCTCGGTCGCCTCCTTCTGGTACGCCGCCTGCCACTCCTTGTAGGGCATGCCGTAGACGATCTCGCGGGCTTGGTCATAGCTCATGTCCATCCCGCGCTCCTCGGCCGCGGCGCGGTACCATTTGGACAGGCAGTTCCGGCAGAAACCGGCGAGGTTCATCAGGTCGATGTTCTGTACGTCGCTGCGGCGGCGCAGATGCTCGACGAGGCCGCGAAAGGCCGCGGCTTCCAGCTCGGTGCGGGTTTGGTCGTCCATGTCGGGAAAGCTCCTCAAGCCATGCTTCGACTCCATATGGGCCGGGAAACCGGTGGCGGAAGGGCCGGTAAGGGGGCGGGGCTATCGATCGATCGCCCGCCAGCCGATGTCCCGGCGGCAGAAACCCTGCGGCCAGTCGATGCGGTCGATGGCCTCATAGGCGCGCTTCTGCGCCTCGGCGACGGTCGGCGCGCGGGCCGTGACGCCCAGCACCCGGCCCCCGTCGGCCAGGATCTGCCCTTTGGATTCCCGGGTTCCGGCATGGAAGACGATGACGTCGTCCACCTGTTCCGCTGCATCGAGCCCGCGGATCTCGCTGCCTTTTTCGTACCTTCCGGGATACCCCTGGCTCGCCATCACGACCGTCAGCGCGGCGTCGTCGAACCATTTCATCTCGACCGAATCGAGCCGGCCCTCGGCGCAGGCCAGCAGCGCCTCGAGCAGATCCGATTTGAGGCGAACCATGAGCGGCTGGCATTCGGGATCGCCGAATCGGACATTGACCTCAAGCAGCTTGGGCACCCCGTCCTCGATCATCAGGCCGGCATAAAGGACCCCCTTGTAAGGCGCGCCCTCGGCCGCCATGCCGTCGATCATCGGGGTGATGATGTTCTCCATGACGGTCGCGGCCATCTCCTTGGTGACGATGGGCGCGGGCGTGTAGGCGCCCATGCCGCCGGTATTGGGCCCCTCGTCCCCATCATACGCGGCCTTGTGGTCCTGGGCGGAAACCAGCGGCACGGCGCGCTTGCCGTCGACCAGGGCGAAGAAGCTGGCTTCCTCGCCGCGCAGGAATTCCTCGATGACGACCTCGTCCCCGGCGGCGCCGAAAGCGCGCTCGGTCATCAGGTGATCGATCGCGGCATAGGCCTCGTTGACGTTGCGGCACAGGATCACGCCCTTGCCGGCGGCCAGGCCGTCGGCCTTGACGACGATCGGCGCGCCCTTGCGGCGGATGAATTCCTTGGCCGCCTCCGGCTCGTCGAAGCGGCCGAAAGCGGCCGTCGGGATGCCGTGCCGCTCGCACAGATCCTTCATGAACCCCTTCGAGCCCTCGAGCCGGGCGGCGCGGGCGCTGGGGCCAAAGGCGCGGATGCCCGCGCGCTCGAGGCTGTCCACGAGGCCCGCGACCAGCGGCGCCTCCGGCCCGACGACGACCAGGTCGATCTTCGTTTCGGTGGCGAAGCGGACGAGGCCGTCCACGTCTTCCGCGCCGACGGCGACGCATTTGGCAACGCCGGCGATGCCCGCGTTGCCCGGCGCGCAGAAAAGCTCGTGGCATCGAGGGGATCTGGCGATAGCCCAACAGAGGGCGTGCTCCCGACCTCCGGGCCCCACGACCAGAACTTTCATCCTCCTACTCCCCCGCTCATATTGCCGGTCAATCCGTCATGATAGATACTGCCGCCCATGACGCAATCCCCGTCTGTCACCGATGTCGACCACAATCTGCCCGTCTTTAGCGTCGGCGAGCTGTCGCAGGCGCTCAAGGGCGTGGTGGAGGAGACCTTCGCCTGGGTCCGCGTGCGCGGCGAAATCTCGGGATTCAAGCGCGCCGCCTCCGGCCATTGCTACATGGCGCTGAAGGACGCGGACGCGGTGCTCGACGGCGTCTGCTGGCGGGGAACCGCCCAGCGCTTGGCCCTCCAGCCCGAGGACGGCATGGAGGTCATCGCCACCGGCCGGATCACCACCTATCCCGGCCGCTCCAAATACCAGATCGTCATCGAGGCGATGGAGCTGGCCGGCGAGGGGGCGCTGCTCAAGCTTCTGGAGGAGCGGAAGCGCCGGCTGGCCGAGGAGGGCCTGTTCGACGAGGCGCGGAAACGGCCGCTGCCCTTCCTGCCCGAGGTGATCGGCGTGGTGACCTCGCCCACGGGGGCGGTCATCCGCGATATCCTGCATCGCCTCGCCGACCGTTTTCCCCGGCGGGTGATCCTCTGGCCCGTTCTGGTGCAGGGCGACGGCGCGGCGGCGGAGATCGCGGCGGCCATCCGGGGCTTCGGCGCCCTGGCCGAGGGCGGCGCGGTGCCCCGGCCCGACCTGCTGATCGTCGCCCGGGGCGGTGGCAGCCTGGAGGATCTTTGGGCCTTCAATGAGGAGGAGGTGGCGCGGGCCGCCGCCGACTGCGCGATTCCGCTGATCGCGGCGGTCGGCCACGAGACCGATGTCACGCTGATCGATTTCGTCGCCGACCGGCGGGCGCCGACACCGACGGCGGCGGCGGAGATGGCGGTGCCGGTGCGCATGGAGCTGCTGGCCCAGGTGCTGGACGACGGCACGCGGCTGGTCGCGGCCGTGAACCGGCTGATGGCCGAGCGCCGCACGCGGGTCGACGGGTTGGCCCGCGGCCTGCCCAACCTGCGCCGCATGCTCGAGGAATCGGCGCAGCGCCTGGACGATTGGGGCGAGCGGCTGGCCAACAGCCTCAAGGTGGGGCTCGACCGCCGCCGGGCCCGGCTTCTGGAGCTTGCGGCGCGGCTTCCGGGGCTGGAGCGGCAGCTCGGCCCGCTGGGCGACCGGGTCGCGCGAGAAGGGCGGGCTCTGGAGACTGCCTTGCGCATGGCTCTCCGGGATCGCCGGGCGCGGTTGACCGGGGTGGCGGCCCTGCTCGAAAGCTGTTCCTATGAACGGGTATTGGAGCGGGGTTTCGCGCTGGTTTTCGGGGAATCGCGCCAGACCATCTCCTCCGCGCGGCAGATCGCGCCGGGAGACGCGCTGACGCTCCATTTCCACGACGGCGAAGCCGGCGCCGTGGCCGACGGGGAGTCCGCGCCGCCGAAATCCCGGGCTCGGCGCGACGCATCCGCCGACACGCGCAGGGACGCGCCGCGCGGCCGGAGGCGAAGCCGGCCCCGCAAGGACGGACGACAGGGAGAACTGCTATGACGGCCTTTCGACTCCACCTGTCAAATCTCCTGGTTTTCCTCGTGTTGCTTGGCGCGGGCACCCCCGCGGCGGCGGATCCGAGACTGACTTTCGAGGGGTCCTTCGTGCAGGGCGGGCTGGTGGTGGCGCGCACCGAACCCTTCGCGCTGGTCGAGGTGGATGGACGGCCGACGCGGCTGTCGCCGGAGGGATTGTTCCTCCTCGGTTTCGGACGGGATGCCGATCCCACGGTCGAGATCACGGTCACCTTTGGCGACGGGGGCGTGCTTCGGCGGCGCCTCGACGTGGCCGAGCGTGAATTCCCGGTTCAGCGAATCGAGGGGTTGCCGCCACAGCAGGTCACGCCGGATCCCAAGACCCTGGAAAGGATCCACGCGGAATCGGCGCTGATCCGGACAGCCCGCGAGTTGGATTCGGCGCGCACGGATTTTACCGGCGGGTTCGCCTGGCCCGTGCAGGGTACCATCACCGGCGTCTTCGGGTCGCAGCGCATTCTCAATGGCGAGCCGCGCGCGCCCCACAGCGGCGTCGATATCGCCGCGCCGCCCGGAACCCCCGTGGCCGCCGCCGCCGACGGGGTCGTCAGTCTGATCCATGAGGACATGTTCTACACCGGCAAGACCGTCCTGCTCGATCACGGCCACGGCTTGGCCTCGATCTACGTCCATTTGAGCGAGATCGAGGTGGTTGAGGGCCAGCGGGTGGAGCAGGGAACCGCCATCGGAAAGGTCGGCGCGACGGGGCGGGCGACCGGGCCCCATCTCCATTGGGGGGTGAGTCTCAATCAGACGCGGCTGGACCCCGAACTTCTCGTCGGCCCGATGCCGAAAACAAGCGCGCAGTAGGCGGCGAGGCCTGCCGCCGGATTTGACGCGCGGTACTGGAGAACAGGCGAAACAATCTTTCTTTTTTTGCGCGTGCGGCGCGGGGTCGTTGATGGCCCTGGCCGGGACACGTATATTGAGTGAAGTCAATTCGCATTTGCAGGAGACCCCGCATGACGTCCAGCAGCAAGCTTGCTTTCCTGAGCGCCGCCACGGCCGCCCTGCTTGTTGGCTTCACCGCCACCTCTCAGGCCTGTTCCTGGGGCGAGAACATGACCGTTTGGAAGCCGGATTCGAGCACGGTGGCGGACAGCGGCACCGTCACGAAGCCGGTCACCAAGCCGGATAGCGACGGCTGAATCCTGCCGTCTTTGCCGGTTTTGAGAGAGGGGCGACCGGGTTCTCCCGGTCGTCTTTTTTTGGCGAAGGGCAGACCGGCTAGAGCGGATCGCGATCAATCGGAAACACCGCATGTTTCCGATTGATCGCGTGAATCCGCTCTATTTCAATGAGTTAGATTCAGATTCACGCGATTAAATGGTATTGTAGGGCGATTCCATTTAATCGCGATCTGGTCTAGGGCCTGTTGACATTCACCGCATCGATCTGGTTCGAGACCAAAATCGTCGCGGACAAGGAGAGAAGCGCAAGGAAGTGCCGGCCACTTTCGAGCA
>JANQJG010000028.1 GCA_028281785.1 Rhodospirillales bacterium | reverse complement strand
TCCGGCAACGGCAAGGGCGGCTAGAGCAAATCCCGAGCGGATTGAGTCAATCCGCGACGACGTATTTGCTTAAAATCAATATGTTAGAGCTTTTCACATAATTGGACTCAATCCTGAAAAGCTCTATGGGATTTTATACGCTCCTCGTTCACTCCGAAGTCAGCCTATAGCCGGCACCGCGCACGGTCTGAAGCTTGTGGCCCTGGGAGCCCAGCTTGCGTCGCAACCGGCCGACATAGACGTCGACGATGTTGGTGAGCGGATCCTCGCTTGCACCCCAAACGCTGTTCAAAATCCGTTCGCGAGAGAAAACACGGCCCGGCTTGGAGAGAAACAGTTTCAGGATCTCTCGTTCTTTCGCAGTCAGCTCCAGCAGCTGTCCGCCGGCGGTGACTTCCAGGGTATCCAAGTCAAACGCGATCGCGCCGGCGTGCAGGATGGTCTCGGACACGGGCTCGACAAAATGGCTGGAGCGCCGCGCTAGCGCCTCGACACGCGCGATCAACTCCTCGAACTCGAAAGGCTTGACCATATAGTCGTCGGCGCCGATCCGCAGTCCCTCGACGCGCTCGTCCAACGCGTCGAGGGCCGACAGGATAAGGATGGGGGTATAGTCGCGTCGCGCACGCAGCTTGCGACAGAAGTCCTGGCCCGGCAGCCCCGGCATCATCAGATCAAGCACGATGACGTCGAAGTCCTCTCTTAGCTTCAGCTCCAAGGCAGACGCCGCGTCGGGCGCGTGGGTAACCGTCCAACCCTCCGCCCGTAATCCACGAAGGATGAAATCGGCAACTCGCGCCTCGTCCTCCACCAGCAACACGTTCATCGGCGGCCTTCCTCCGAGGCCGTTTTTTGCCAAGCTTCCCGTTCTGATCGTGTCTCGTGCCGTCGAAAAAGCATGCTCTCGTTCCTTCCGCAGCGCGGTGGTTTGCTATTAACGACAACGGACAATCGCGACGTTTACATCCTCCGATACTGTGACAAATGTGAGACAAGTTTTGGCAGTCCGCACGTTGAAAAGGCACTCTATCTGGTGTTGCTAATCTGTCGTGAGCGAGGGCGGTCCGGCAGCGTAAAACGCGCCTGGACACCCCCTCCCGGATCGCTTGTCAAGGCGATCCGCCCGCCATGTGCCTCGACGATCGCTTTGGCCACGGGCAGCCCGAGGCCGGCGCCGCCATCGTAGCGAATGGCCGCGTTGGAGCCGCGGAAGAAACGTTCAAAGACGTGGGCCAACTCCTCCTCCGTCAAGCCCTGCCCGTTATCCGCAACGGTAACGGCAAAGCCACCGGGGGCGTGGTCCAACCGCACATGAACCTCCTGCCCACCGTAGCGCAGGGCATTTTCCAACAGGATCGTTATCACTTGCTGGACGCGACTGGGATCGGCCCGCAGCATGGCCGTCTGCACCACCTTTTCGAAAGTCAAGGTCTTCGTGGTTTCGTCGAGGGCCCGACCGCTCTCGACCGCGCGCTCCACCAGTTCCGCAAGGTCGATTTCCTTCGGCTGGATGCGAACCTCGCCCGCTTCCTGACGCGCGACGAAGAGAAGATCATCGACGATACGGGCCGTGTGATCGGCGGCATCGCGGGTGCGGTTCAGCACTTCACGGTATTCCTCGGCGCTCCGCTCCCCTCCCCGTAACGCGACATCGGCCTCTCCGCGTATGATGGTCAGCGGGGTACGCAATTCGTGGCTTACGTCGGCCAGCAGCCGTTTGCGATTCGCCTCCGTTTGCCGAAGGGTATGTAGGAGCTTTTCGAGTTGCGCGGTGCGGCGCGACACTTCCTGCTCCAACGCTTCGTGAGATGCGCTCAGAGTGTCTTGCCGTTCCGCCACCTTGGCGATCATCTGGTTGAACGCCTCGGCAACTCGATCGAGCTCGGTATCCCCTGGGACGCCGATCCGATGGCCCAGCTCCCCGCGCCCGACTGCCTCCGCACCATGCAACAGTCGCTGTAAGGGCTTGGTCAGGCCCCTGCGCAGCACGAGGACACCAGAGACGGCCGTGATCGTGGCAATAAGCCCCGCTATGACCGCGGCCCGTTCGAAAAGGGCGATGGCGACCCGCAACTCTGCCTCGGCCTCGGCTACCTCTTCTTCTTCTCCGGCCAAAGCCTCTTCGATTAGGGCCTGAAATTCGGCGTCGATCCTCGTGTCGAGAATCTCGGAAAGGCGTGTTTCGTATCCAATCGGGTCGGAGCCGGCGGCGCCCGCCTGCAGTCGCGCGAATTCGCCCAACAAGACATTGATGTGCCGCTCGATCCGAGCGAGGAGTTCAAGCTCCTCGATCTCCTCGTCACCGACAAGTTGGACCTCTTCAGCGATAAGAGTCCTTAGCTGACTGATGTCGGAACGGATCTCCGCGAGCAAGGCAGCTTCACCGCTGCCCTGGTCGCGGTCGCCGATCAGGAGGGCGTCGCCGAACTGCTTGAATAGCTGATAGGTATGGCTCGACAGAGACAGGTATTGCTCATGGACGCGATGCGCGAGGCGCGAGCGCTCCAGGTGGTGCTCCGCCAAGTGCGCGCTCCAAAACGCCAACACCGCGCTGACAAGGGCGACGGCCAGCAACCCGCTGAAGGACAGTGTCAGTTTGGTCAGGTAACTCAGTTCTATACTCGCTCTGTCAAGCCGCCCGGCGGGGCGTGAAGAACCGAGCGGTCGGCCCACGGCCGGCCAAGAGTTCCGCCGGCGCCCCCGCTTCCACGATCCGACCACTTTCGACGAACCAAAGCATATCCATGCGCCGGGCGATAGCCAGATTGTGTGTAACCGTGAGGGTGGTTGCCTCGCTTTGCCGAACCAACTGTTCAACCAGTTCGGGCCCATCGGCGTCCAGCGCATCGTCAGGTTCGTCGAGAAGCATCAAGCGCGGAGCAGCGAGGGCGGCACGTGCCAGTAGCACCCGTCTCGCCTCGCCGGCGGAAAGATTGCGTCCGCCCTCCACGACCTTCCCGTCGAGGCCGCCCAGGCGAGCAATCACCTTCTCCAATCCGAATGCCTCCGCCTGCGCCAGGATCGCCCCATCGTCCGGCCGAGCAGACGTGCCCATGGTCAAGGCCCGGCGCAGGCTGCCGGCCAGGATCGGCGAGCGAACGCCAACCAAAGCGATAAAGCGCCGCCGATCCGAGGCACTGAGGCTGCTGGGCGCGCGGCCGCCCAAGGTGACCTCGCCTTGTTGAGGTTGCTCCAGTCCGGCAGCAAGGTTGAGAAGCATCGACTTTCCCGCTCCATTGCCGCCGACAATGGCAATTTTTTGGCCCGGGGCCGCCTCGATGTCGATGTCATCGAGCACACCCGCCGACACACCGGAAAAGCGGATAGATTGAGGAGAGTCCCGCAGAGGTTCCTGCGTCCTTACGCGTGAACGGTCGAGCTTCGGCGCCGCCAAGATCGCCTCGCATTTGTCGCGCGCCGCCACCCATGCCCGATGCCGATCCCAGACTCCGGCAAGGTCGCGAATCGGTTGGATCATCAGGCCGACGGCCGCCATGGCGCCAGCCGCCTCGGCGGCCGGAGCGCCGTTGAGCAGGGCCACCAGGAAGACACTGGCGGCGGCAACGCCAGAGACGGCATCCGGAACGGCACGCAGCAACGCGGCACCCCGTGCCCGATCGAGAGCCGAGTTGATCAACTTCTCAGTACGACGCAACAGGTGAGTCTTTTCGGTCTTCGTACGGCCGAGCAGGCGAAGCTCGGGCGCGTGGGGAATACGCTCGGTCATATCCGCGGCCAAGCGTGCCCGTCGCGCCCGCAGACGCCGATGGGCCGGTCCCAGGCGCGGGCCGGTCAGGGCCATCACGACAAGGCCAAGCCCGATAGGGATCGCCGCGGCAAGGCCCAGGTTTGGATTAAGCAGGAAGAGAACAGCGCCCGCCACCGGCAGCACGATGCTGCTCGAGATCAATCGCGCGATACCGAGACTGACCCAGCCGCGTACCGCCGCCAAATCGCCGACGAAACGCATCGCCAGCCCGCCACTGCGCCGATCAGAGACATCGCGGGCCGACATCTGCGTGAGGTGAACAAAGAGCTTAACCCGCAGAGAAGCGGCATAGTCCTGGCCAACGCGCTCGGCGACAACCCGTTCGGCCACGCGCAGCATGGCGATGGCAAGCCCAGCCACCGCCACGAGAACCAGTGCCCGCGTCGGCAGACTCGTCAAGTTGTCACGAAAGGCCGCAAAAACGTCGCGCGTCGCAAATGCCGCGGTGCCGGCGGCCGCTGCCTGACCAAGAGCCAAAACAGCGACCAAGGCGATGCGGCGCCCCCGCCCCTCGCCGGCGATAGGCGGAAGACGGCTCATGCCGCGACACCGACCTTCCCGACACCCAGCGCCTCTACCTGACGATCGGGGCTGCCGACCGCCATCTGTGCCAAGAGAGCGTTTGCCTGCGCCGGGTCGCACAGCGCGTTGCGAGTGATCACCCGCACGCCGGTTGCCGCCTCGGCTTCCGCGCTGGCCAGCGGTGAACAGCTGACCATACCGGTGACTGCGGCCGGCTCGATACTCATGGCGCGCAACGCCGTGCAGCCGCCGGCGGCGGCCAGGGCATCGGGCGCGGCGAAAATCACGCCGGCAAAGCCATCGCGGACCTGAGGCTTCTTCAAGAGATCAGCCGTCTCCTTCTGAAACACGCCGTCGGCCAACTCGACCACGGCGACCTCGCACCCGTTATATGCCGCGTGCGCGAGCAGCGTGTCGAGCCCCGCCTCGATCCGATCGAGCGGCTGAAGATAGGTAGAGACCATGCCGGTATCGGTGAAGTCGGCGACGTAGCTCGCGCCGGTATCCACAAACGCGTTGAAGTCACCAAATGCACCTGTGCCGGTGGCCTTGATCGCCGCGACCCGATGGCCGGCCTTGCTCAGACCATGCACCAGGCTGGCGACTGCGGTCGTCTTGCCGGCATTCATGGAGGCGCCGACAATGCAGATCGCCGTCAAGCCGGCCGGACGCTCTGCTTCGTTCAGCGCGTAGCTGGCAAGATTAATCGCTTTCCCGGAGGCATTCGCCAGCAGGCCAAGTGGAACAATGCGAGTCGGTTCAGACATGCGAGCATGTCGATACCGCATGCGGCCCAGCACGCCGCCGCCGGCCAGCATGTCGGCGCCCTTGGGATCGATCTCGGCCAGCCCCTCGAATTGGTCGGGTGCATAGCGATCGCCGCAAGCCAGTACCACCAGATCGCCGACATAAAGCGTCGAATTGCGTCCGGCGGCGAGCTGAATTTTCTTGTGTGACCCGATACGCTCCACACGTCCGAGCACGATATCGCCCGATACCGCATCCGCGAACCTGTCGATCAGGCACACAGCATGTTCAGGGAAAACGCGGCGTGTCGAAAACGCCCACTTCGCTTGAGCCAGCACGTTGGACGCGATGGGGGTAGAGGCAGCCATGTTCTTACTCCTTCGTCTGTCCGTTACCTGGTCAACTTTCGAGTTTGCTCAGGCTTAACGTGAAGATCGTCGCTGAACGGCGCTTGTCGCTTGGATGAAAGTCTTTGCAAGCCCGGATGAACGACACGTGAAAGCCGTGCCGATCACACGGTCGGCCGTTTCGAGACATCCAACTGGCCGGGAACGCGACGAGCCGTGAAGACCGCTTCGGCATCCGGCAAAACCAAACGATCAAGGCTACCTTGCCGGATACAAGCACGAAAATCGTGGCCGCAATCGGGCAGCATCGCGAGCTTGACGCGGGGTCGGATGCCGCCTGCGGCCGCCACCTCGCCAAGCGCCTCCGCCCAGCGTGCGGCACGGGTTACACGGTCCGCGCCCTGTTGCCGATCAATTGCCACCCCGCTTCGTGTGTTGGAGTCCCGGACGTTGTCTTGGGCACCCACGCAAACCTGAATGGGTAGCCGCAGAAACCGATCAAGCCCCGCCGCAAGCCGGGGACCCCAATCATCCTCGCGCCCTGCCCTTGCGGCCAAGCCATACGGAAAAACCGCCGTATCGGGAAAGGTATACCAGCCAGCCGAGATCACGGTCAGCCGCGCCACCAGGTGGGGGTAAAGCATGGCGAATCGATGCGCGAACTGCGCGCCCCCGGAATATCCGGCGAGTTCGAAATTTCGGGTTCGCCAAATACCGGATAGACGCAGTTCCGACATCAACGCAAGCAAGGCGAGATCGGCGCGTTTCTTGCGCACAACCTGTTGGTAGTTCGGCCATTCCTTGGCGTCGAACAACGGGGCGATGACCGGACGGCCGAGCACCGAGGCACGCGCCGCGTACAGTTCGGCTTGGTCACGGACGCCGCGCTGGATGCCGTGGATCGCGACCAACGGCGGTGCATCGGCCGCGATCTCGTTCGGTAGCGCGATCCAGCAATCGAGAGCCCCACGGCCCTTCCGCGGCCAGTGCACCAGCCGATAACCCTCGAATGGCTGGGACGGCGCGAATTCGGATTCAGGGAAAGGCATTGTCTTTCCTTTCTTCTCAAGCGACCTTGCCAAAAACCTGGGGAGCCTCGGCGACGGGCAGCATGTCGAAGATCATGTGGATGCGATCCTCGTCACCGTCGTTGAAGGCCTCATGCACTTGCTTGTTGTCGAACCACCACAACTCGCCCTCCCGCATGCGAACTTCCTCGTCGCCGGCCTTGAGCCAGGACCCGTGAGTTGAACGCAGAACCAGGTGGAAGCGATTTCGCACCGCGTAGTATTCGCCTCGATCGATGTGCGGATAGACGCGCCGGCCCGCCGGCAAGCACACGATCTTGGCGCGGCCAAGCAGGCTATCTTCTTCCCGCGCAAAGCGTTGCAGGAATTGACGGACGATCGGATAGCGGTTAGAGCCTGTCGTCCAGCGGCTCTCGTGAACGTCACGCCGAGCGCGCGCACCGATTGCCGATTTCCGAAGACCACGGATCGGAATGGCCAGTGCCTCGCGCTGAACTTTGATCTTATCTTGTCGACCGGTCGACGCGTCCCATGCGTCCTCGATTGCCGCGATCTCATCAAGAAAGGGCCTGGGGTCGATGTCCGACCTGACACGCCGGAAGCATTTCATCCTGATCTCCTCAATCGCGCCGCGGGACCAACACGCTCCTACACGGCTATTGTTCTGCGAATGCGGCCGGCACACTGGAAAGAAAGCTGCCGCCAGTTGAATCAGAATCTGGGAGAATCACCGGGCACTCTCAACTAACCATTTGTTTTTAATAATATTTTTCGATTTTCTTCATGCTATATTGGTGAGCGTTTCACCTGAAATTCACGTAGCGTTCATCTGACTTGGCGCCATTCACACCACTGCCTTGAGTCCCGTCTGCACGCACATCTGTTGCACGTCCGGAGTTCTGGCCCCCCACCTCGTAGAGCATGATGTCATGACGCATGCTCTCAGAACGCGAAGACCCGCCAGATGGCGGGCCTGTACTTCCTGGCTGCTGGATCACGAGCGGGCCAAATGCCGTTGCGGCGAGCGATTTTCCGGGGCACGAACTGCGAGGATCGCCGACCCCGATCGATGGTTCAACTCGTCGGCATGGAGGGCTGAGGTTTCTCCATGGGCCGGCTTTGAGCCTGAACCATGTTCCGAATCATTTCTTCCTGGATCAACTTCTCCCGCAGCCGCCTTATCTCCGCATGGTTCGGAGAATTCCAAAGGTTGACCAGCTCGTCGGGATCGGAGTCGAGGTCATACAGTTCCCCTTCGTCTTCGCCGAGATACCACACCAGCTTCCACCTCTTGTCCCGGCGCATGCAGATGAACTCCGACGCCGATTGAATGTGCCCTCGCGTCAGTTCGGAATAAACCGCTTCCCGGATATCCGGGGCGTTTTCCGATTCCAGGAAACTGGTCAGGGACCGCGCCTGCCAGTTTTCGGGAACCGCGATCGACGCGGCGTCCAGAATCGTCGGCGCAACATCCATCAGTTGAACCAACGAGTCCGTGGTCGCGCCCTGGCGGATTCTTCCAGGTGCCCAGAAAATCAGCGGGACCTTCACGGAGACGTCATACATCGTCCATTTCTGAATATGCCCGTGATCGCCAATCGCTTCGCCATGGTCGGACGTGAAAATGACGATCGCGTTGTCGAGCACGCCGCGCTGATCGAGCGTCTTCAGAATGGCCCCGATCTTCTCGTCGATCATGGACACATTGGCGGCGTAGTGCCGACGCAGGCGCAGCAGGTCCTCGCGGGAGGGGTCGCGCCTCCAGGCAACGGAGTCCAGGTTGTAGCTCACCATATTTTTGCGGAAGGCTGCATGGGCGGCCGGCTGGGCCGCCAGTTCTTCCGCCGTCACCTCAGGCACGGGGATATCGACGTCGAGGTAGCGTTCGAGCGCGCTGGCGGTTGGGTCGAATGGCGGATGCGGCCCCGGGAATCCGATCTGCAGGAACAAGGGCGCGTCGGATTGACGCTCCCTCAACCACCAATTCGCCGTATCTCCGACAAAGTTGTCCGAGTGCATGTCGTCGTCATGCTGCCAGACAAAGGCCCCCATCGCCTTCTTGTAACCATCCGGGTCCGATCCGTAGCGAAGATATCGGGTTGGTTTTTCGATCCCCCGGGCACGGAGCGCGCGGTCCCAATCGTCGTAATAGGCGCGCTCGTGTTCGTCGAGGAACATCGGGCGGTCCTTGTTCTCGACGACGATCCGTTGGTGGAAGCCGCCGGGAACATCGTACGGATTGGTATGCATCTTGCCGATGTTTACGCAGTGATAGCCGGCGTCCGCCAGCCACCGCACCCAGGTTGGCTCCCATTTCTGAAAGTTCGAGTAGACGCCATGCGCATGCGGGTACATGCCGGTGAACAGACTCGCGCGCGAGGGCGAGCAAAGCGGAGACGTCGCGTAGCAGTTGGTGAAGGAAGTCCCTTCCCTCACGAGGCGATCCAAGTTCGGGGTATGCATCCAGGGCGCGCCCAAGGCGTTGATCGTATCGAATCTTTGCTGATCGGTTATGATGAAGATGATGTTCGGTTTTGTGGTCATCGGCCTGTATCGCCCCAAGGAATAAAGCGCATTACGAAATCCCGACGGGTGTTGCCGGGCAACGGCTCACAGCGTTTTGAGGTTGTCTAAGAGTCAAGAGGAAAAGGCCATAGCTGCCGTTACGGATAGAAAGCGACGATGAACCTCAAGGCAATTCGCCATAGGGCAGCCATCCGCCCCCCAGCGTGGCTCCACAATCCGCGACAATGGCCGCTCCCGTCATGGCGCTTGACGCGGGGGAGAGGAGAAACAGCACGACCTCTGCAACTTCCTTGGGCTTCACCAAGCGGCCCATGGGTGTCACGTCCTTGATCGGTGAAAGGTCACGGCCAGCCGCCTCCTGGCGTCGAATGAACGGCGTGTCGACCCATCCCGGAACGATGGTATTCACACGCATGTTCTTCTTGCCCCAATGGACGGCCAGCGATTGGGTGAGGTTGAGGACGGCCGCCTTTCCGGCGCCATATCCGAGCATGGGCCCTGGCCTGATGGAAAGGGCGGAGCTGATGGTGACGATGGCCCCGCCGCCGCGCGCCACCATATCCGTACCGATCACCTTGCAGGTCACGAACGTGCCGGAGACGTGATTGTCGACCAGCCGCCTGAACTCCTCCAGGGGATAGTCCTCGATCGGCAGACGCGTGGGCGAAACACCGGCGCATGTCACCAATCCGGTAACCGGTGGCAGACTCTTTCCCAGAGATTCGTAAGCTTTGCCCAACTGGGCCTCGTCGCAAACATCGGCGTGCTGGTAGTCGGCGTTCTCCCCCAGTTCCTGGGCCAAGGCAGTACCCAGGTCATCGCTTATATCGACGATACCCACGTGGCCGCCGCGATCGATGATCATCCGGCAAATGGCAGCTCCGATGCCGCTCGCTCCGCCCGTGACTAAGATCGTGGAAGCGCTATTCTCCATGGTCTGGACCTCCCAGTTCGCGGTCCCCTGCATTCAGAGCGCGTGTTCAAAAGACACATTTCGGTGTATCTATCCCAGCAATGTTACCGGTATCATATCAACTGTCAACGGCCAATTGACTCAAGCATTCGATCTGAGAAACACCCTGAAAAGAACCTTCAGACGCGGCCTGCTGGCCGAGTTCAGGTGCGGGCCAATGCGCCTCAATCGCCGCTCGGGAAGTTCGTCGAACTATACGGACCAAAAACTCATCGCGACGAAGACGGCGGGTGAGTGCTCCCCCGCCAGACGATTTCGAAACCGAGATCGACTTTCCGCTCGACGGTTTTTTCGCTGGAGATTCGGGCCAGCAGCATCGCGGCGGATTTCTCCCCGATCTCATATCGGGGGACGTGAACCGTCGTCAAAGGCGGGTTGAACATTCTGGTCAGTTCAAGGTCGTCGAAGCCGCAAATACCGATATCTTCTGGAATACGGACACCTCGTCTTTGGCATTCCATGGCTCCGCCGATGGCGAATATATCGCTGGCACAGCAGATGGCTTCCAGTTCCGTATGGTCATCAAGAAGCTCACCCATCGCCCTTGCCCCTTCGTGGAATGTGAATTTGGCGTCACGCATCCAGCCGGGAACGATATCAAGTCCGGCGCCCCCCATCGCGGCGAGATACCCTTCCCGCCTGCGGGCCGCGCGGTCATTGGCGGTAATCGGCGCGCATATGAGGCCGATGCGCCTGTATCCGGCTTCGATCAGCCCCGTTACCATGCGATATGAGGCATCGAAGTTCGAAAAACCGACGCACATGTCAATGGGTTCGGCGCCGATCTCCCAGGTTTCCACGACCGGAGCTTCGACCGTGCGAAGCAGCTTGGCGCCGCGCTCCGAATGGACCTGCCCGGTTACGACAATACCGGCGGGCCGTTGCGCGATCATGGTTTGGATGAGTTCGGCCTCCCGCTCGAGGGAGTAGCCGCTCTCGGAAATTAGGAGGCTATGCCCGTTTTCCTTCAGCACGTCGGAAAGGCCTGAGACTTCGGCGGCGAAAATCGAGTTGGTGATTGTCGGAATGATCGCGGCAACGATATTGGTGCGGTTTGACGACAGACCCTTTGCCACCATGTTGGGGATATAGCCGATCTTGTCGATTGCCGCGGCGATCCTTTCGCGCGTGTCTTCGGCGACCTTGCCAGGATCATTGATGTAGCGCGAAACGGTTATCGCGGACACGCCGGCCAGCCGCGCCACGTCGCGAATCTGTGTCCGCCCTCGAGGCCGTCTTCTCCGTTTCGCGGCCATTACGCCACTGGAATTCATGGGACCAACAAATACTGTTAGGCTTTGATACGCAAAGATTAGTACCGAGCTATTGAGGTCCCTTCAATGATGACGGCTCAGCCCGCCCAAGAAAAACGCTAGCGGCAAGCCCCCGATGGGGGTGTGGACCGGGCGGCGCCTTTCTTCGACGTCATACAGATCGTTGTTCTGTTCCTGGGCGCGCTGCCCGTCCTCTCCGTTCGGACTGCCGTCACGCACCCTCACGACAGGCGACGTTGACGGCCATGCCCCCGGAGTAGCATTCCGGCGTGCAGAGGATGCGCGGGTTCTTACCGACATGCCGCTCTACGTCCTTGAGCGCATCCTCGATGCTGGCCATGGTCCGATAGCCCATGCCCCTGGCAAAGCCCGGTTTTTGCGCACCGACCACATACACTTCCGAACACCATTTGAGCGGGATACCGCCGCCGGCGGTCATCGACATCGCGTGGAACGGATGATAGGTGTAGCGGTTGGAATAGCTGAAGCAGTACTCGTTGTCCGTGGAGATGCGCAACGCGTCTTCGGAAGCCAGGAATTCGTCCTGCGTCGCGTAGTTTTGGAGCGCGTTGTAGGTTTCCTCGTAGGACGGAAACCATCCGGCGTTGAACCACCCGTCGCACCAGGTAAGGGCGATGATCGCGGCGCCGGGACGAAGGGCCTTGAAGCAGCGGGAGAACTGCACCCCAATGCCCAGGCTCATGAGGATGGGGTTGGTCCCCATGCCCGGGCCATAGTGAAAGTCGCGCGGCATGCCGATCAACAGCACATCGGCGGGCTCGCTCAACTCGTCCAACACGATGTTCGAGCGCCGGCTGGCGAGCGGCCAGGTCACCTTCTCGACCGCTGCCGTCGCGCCGGCCTTCACGTCGAGAATGTCGCCCTTTTGCCCCAGCACGGCATCGATGGTGAAGAAGGCCTTGCCGGTCCCTTTCTCGATAGCCTCGCCAATCGACTTGAATTGATCGCGCATATGCGACGTCGCGCCGCCGCCCAGCCAATCCTTGCGAAGCATGGTTTTCGGCGTGTGGTGGCTGGCGATCGATCGCCAGCCCGCCAACCCGGTAACCATCATCTTGTAGCCGCCGGAATACCCGCCATAGGGATTGGCCGCGCAATGGCCGACCAGAACCGGAATATCGACGTTCGCGACATGCCGGTTCGTTTGCACCGAATTGCCCATGTCGTCTTCGCCCAAGTCCAGCAGGTCGGGGGCCTCGGCGTCATGGTTGAAGATCCGGTCCGGCCAGAAGGTGTTCACGATCTCCGGCCCCAGATACCACAGCCACTCCTCATAGGTGTTTCGCCGATGCAGGCCCTGGGCGCACACCAGCGTAATGTCCTCCAGCCGGCAACCGCCGGCCAGCAGGTCTTCGACGATCATGGGGATGCAGACGCGCCGATGCGCGAGACGGTGAGCGCCACCCTTTACCCGGTCGGGGAAAACGATCGCGGCCGTCTTGCCCGGACCGGCCAGTTCCTTCGGAGTGGGCATTTCAAGCGGCGCATCCAGCGCGGCGCGGGTTGTCGCGACAGGATCCACCTTCGGCGGATCCTCGTAGGTTTCGCCATAGCGCACGACAACCGACGTATCCGGTAACTCGACGGACATCTTCGTCAGGCCATAATCAAGCTGTACCTGCTTCATTTCCCATTCTCTCCCTTAGTTTTGGGTGCGCTTTCATAGATCTTGATGACGGCCGCGGTGTCCTCCTGGCCGAGACCGGCAGATCGTGCCATGCCGTTCAGACGTTGCCCGGACTCGCTGACGTCGAGCGTCATTCCGACCTCTCGCGCCAGCGCGAGTCCAAGCCCCACATCCTTGTGCAGGTTGTCGACAGAGAAGACGGGGGAAAACTCCCGCTCGATAATCTTCGGTCCCAACTCCCGAAACAGATTGCTTACCGTGCCCGCCCCACTGTCGGAAATCGTGTCGAACAGGAGCTTAGGTTCCATACCCAAGCGCGCGCCCAACGCGAAAACCTCGCAGGTTATCGAGTTGATCGCGCCGAACATCAGGTTGTTGAGAACTTTGATAAGGGACCCGTGCCCGGATGGGCCGACGTGAATGATGCTTGCGGCAATCGTATCCAACACGGGCCGGGCGGCTTGGATATAGTACGGATCTCCCCCAATCGGCAGGGTCCAGTTCCCGCAAGCGCCGGGACGCCCAAGAACCGGGCTGTCGAGATATCCGACACTCAGCTGCGATGCCGCATCCGCGTTCTGTCGCGATGTCGCGGGATCAACCGTGCTAGTATCGACGATAGCCGAACCTTCAGCGGCACCTGCGAGCAGACATTTCTCGCCTTCGCGTAGGACATCCGTCACATGTTTGGGCTTGGGTAATGATATCAATACGATACGAACTTGTCGTACGACCTCGATGGGAGTCCCGGCGACGCGGCAACCGGCGTCCCGCGCGCGGGACATCGCGGCCGCGCTGATATCATGGACAAGAACGGTGTGCCCCTTTTCGAGCAATCTCATTGCCATCGCCGCACCCATAACGCCGAAGCCGATCAGCCCGACCGCCCCATTCATTGTTCTTCGTCCCCGTCCGTTTCCGACCAGACCACGCCTTTTTCCTATGACCAAGCCAAGTAAGCGCAAAGATTCGATGCTCGCAGCGGCCCCTCCTCAAGCAACAGCCGACAAACGCGTTGGATAGGGCTGATGACGCCGCTCGTCAGGTGGTGGTGCATCATGGCCGTAACTTGCTCCAAATTATGGTACCGGTAACAATAAAATTGTCAAGCTGGTTCCCGGGAATTTAGGATCAAGCGTGCATACCAAGGTTTGGATCAAAAAGCTTCGCGTTTTGGTCGAAATACACGGAGCTTCATAACATTCTCTGCGATCGTCGGTCCCCAGTCACCGATCAAAATTGGTGATTGACAAGCTAGGTCTGAACATCAAGAATGGTACCGGTAACAATAAGAACGTGGAATCACTCCAAGGCATTTGCGATTCGGCCGCTGATCGACGCAACTCGCTGACTATGGACCGGCGAGCAGTTCGTGCGACGGCTGTTCGCCGGTCACGCCGAGACGTTCAAATCCAACGAGGTTGACTCAAACGCTGAGGCGACCTTGGAACTGACCGGCGTTGGCCCCAACGCGGCGACGATTCGTCCGAAAGGCCTGGAGCCCTGTTCGGTCAGGGGTTCGATCGCGATCTCAAAGGCTCCGGCCATCGCGCGCTTCCCCCTAGAGAAACGCGTGGAGGTCGGGCTTAGACGGCGCGCCGACCACGGCCTCCACGGCGCGGCTGAGGGCGGCCAGCCGCCGGTCCTCGCCGGCCGGGCAGACGATCTGCAGGCCCACGGGCAGGGGCGAGCCGTAGCGATGAATCGGGATATTCACACCGCAAAGCCCGAGATAGTTGATCGGTTGGGAGGTCTGGGTGAGGCGCAGGGTCACGGCCATGCCCTTCTCGACATCCGCGAGGTCCGACACCGGCATCGGCGGAATCGCGGTCGTCGGCGTGACCCAGCCATCGAGCCCATCAAAGCGCGCGGCCACCGTTCGCATATGCTCGCGCCGGCGCGTCTCGAGGGCGATCTGTTCGCTGGCGGGGACGTCGAGCCCGGCGGACCCCCGCGCGACCACGATCGAATCCAGGCGTTCGCGATTGGCGAGGAACCGCTCGCGTCCAAGCTCGGCGATCAGACAGGCGGGCAGGACCTTGGGGAAATACTTCTCCCGCTCCGGTGCCTCGGGAACGTCGATGGGCACGACCTCGACGCCCGCCTCGGCCAATGCCGCCAGGGCGCCGTCCATGCAGCGTGCGGCCACAGGATCGAGATCGCGATAGAAATAGTCCTCCGGCTTGCCCAGCCTGACGCCGGTCAAGGGCGGCGGCGACGCCGGCGCCTCACCGGTGAACACGGAAAGGACGATCGCCGCGTCCTCCGCCGTTTTGGTGATCGGCCCGATGGAGTCCAGATGCCGGGCAAGTGGGAACACGCCATCCGTCGCCCACAACCCCCAGGTCGTCTTGAGCCCGAACACGCCGTTGAATCCCGCCGGCACCCGGATCGACGCCCCGGTGTCAGAGCCGATGGCGAAGCCGCAAAGCCCGGCCGCCGTGGCCACCGCCGAGCCGCTGCTCGACCCGCCCGGAAGGCGTTGCACCTCCGCGTCCCAGGGATTCCAGGGGGTGCCGCGGGGCGTGCTGATTCCGGTGACGCCGAGCGCGAACTCGACCGTCTTCGTCTTGCCGAGGATCACGCATCCGCCGCGTTTGAGCGCCTGGACGAAGCTACCTTCGCCGCCGATCATGTCGCCGACATCGACCAGCGAGCCGGCCGTCGTCGGCATGCCCTTGACGGCGTAGATGTCCTTGACCGCCACCGGCACGCCCATCAGCGGGCCGAGATCGGTGCCCGCGGCGAGCAAGGCGTCCACGGCCCGCGCCTGGGCCAACGCCGCCTCCCCGGCCAGATACTGGAAGGCGCCAAGCTTGGGATCGAGGACGTCGATGCGGTCCAGATAGGCGCGGGTCGCCGCTTCCGAGGTGATCTCTCCGCGCCTGAGCCGCTCGCCGAACCGGGCGACGCCGCCGGGTTCGAGGGGATCGGGGGAAAGGCTGGTCATTGACGGTTTCCTCCTGTTTTGTTCGCAGCCTCGCCGGTCACGAGACCTCGGGCAGCGTGACGGTATCGTAGCTGTGCCAGAGCGCGCGGCCATTCCGTGGATCCGAGAGGCCGATCGTCACTTGGCCTACCCCTAACCAGCGACGCCAAAGCTTAAATCAGGCCTCCGCCGTCGAGGAAGGACTGATTCCGGCGCCCAAGGGTGAGTGCCCGCCTCCCTGAAAACCGACGAGACCGACCATGCGCGGCACAACGTCCCTTCACATCGTCTTCCTCGACCGCAAGGCTGTCACGCCGGAAATCACCATACAGTGCCCCACCTTCGAGCATAACTGGCAGGAATACGAACAAGCCTTGCCGGGCAATTCCTGCCGGGGCGTTCGTGTCCGTTGTCGTTTTACCATCAGCCACACACGTAACACTTTGATTTAATTTAAAAAATCTAAGACATGCCTGGCCTGATTTTTGCTTCGGAAAAAATGTTCTTTTATCTATGGAGCCCCAGCATGATCAGCATTGTCACCAACTCATACACATCCCAATATGCCACGTCTCGATATGCGGATATTCATGTCAACACGGCGCGCCGCGAGCAGGAAGGCCAGACGGGCGCAGCGGAAAATTCTTCTTCCGATCACGCCGCCAAAGTGACGCTTTCAGAGGCCGCCAAGGCGAAAATGAGCGAAAAACCCTACGAAACGGTGATCGCTGACGCCCACGCCCATATGAAGGAGATCTTGGAAAAAGCCAAGCGGACCTCTCCGCTTGAGAAGGGCGAACTCGCGGTTAATTTGTCTCAGTTCGATCGCCGCGAACTTTTTGCCATGGCGTCAAATGCCGACCAGAAATTCTCTGCAGACGAAGTAAAAGCGGCCACACTGGAATTGCAAAGGCGTTTCGACGCCGCGCTGGCTGGTCCGCTGGCGGTCGCCCGTGTCATAGATGATTTCAAAGTACTCTACCGTTCCGCGTCGGACTATCTCGATTCGATGAGCGCCGAAGAGAAAGCCACGGACACCTGGAAACATCAGAAAGACGCTGTCAATGAGGCGCTCGCACAACTTGAAGCGGATCCCAGCAGCCCTCCTTCCGACAAAGAACACGATCCCGTTCTCGACTACATCAGGCGCGTTGATGCAGGCGAAGCCAGCAAAGAACGCGACTTTTCTGACGTGGCAAGCGACGCGCGCGCTGCCCTCGATAAACAATATGAAGAAGCCAGTGCTGCCGGAAAACGGCTCAGTCAAGCGCTGGATATATCGCATTTCGATGACCGGTCGCTTTCGGCAATTGCGCTGAACAACGAAGATCAATTCAGCAACAGCGAAGTGTGGGCGGCCAAGATGGAAATTCGTTCACGCACCTCCAAGGCTATATTGGCGGCATATGATAACTCAATAATCTCAAATGACCCCAACTCGCTGGCAAAAAACATCATTGCTCAGTATGGTTCGATGAGTGATGAGGAACGTCAAGCCGCAGGGTGGTCTGAAGATTTCTACAACAAGGTTGTGAGCAGCTATCAAACCTCTGTAAGAATATCCGAAATGTTTTCCAGTTATACACCACTCGGAACGTCCAGCTTCGGCAGTTACTTCTAAATTCAACGTTTATTGGGTGAAAAACGGGGCGCAGCCGTCCCCGTGGACCGTCGTTAAGCCATAAACGGCCCCGCTTCGATTGCTTCCTGGGAACCTTGAGGCTTCCCTGAGGACTGAGTTGTCCAAGGAAAGAGCAGCAATCCGGGAAAGGGTGACGCGCGCCGGAAAATGCTTGTGGTGATTCTTGTATGCTGAGAGCACCTGCGAGGTTAGCTCGTAGGCATCGTCAAAGGTCATGTATGGATGCCGGCCACGGCTTTCGGTCTGCGCGCGCACCCGCACGACACATAGTAGAACTGGCCGTTCTGCTGATCTCCAATGACATCGGCGCCGATCTAGA
>JANQJG010000026.1 GCA_028281785.1 Rhodospirillales bacterium | reverse complement strand
ACGGTCCGTGAGCGCATGGCCCAAAGTCGATTTGCCCGACCCGGACGGGCCGACGAGCGCGATGCGCTCGCCGGCCCCGATGGTCAGATCGGTCTGATGCAGGATGGTGCGGCCCGCCCGTTCGACGGACAGGCCCTCGAAGCGCAGGCTCATTCCGAGAGGCTGGTCTGCGTGTCGATCCAGTAGGTCTCTGCCGGGTGCACGGCATAGTTCTCGAGTCCGGCGCGCCCGACGGTGACCGCGCTGGCGTGGAAAACCGGGATCAGCGCCGCTTCTGCCGCAATGATCTCCTGCACGCGGGCATAGGTCGCGCGCCGTTCAGCCTCATCGAAGATCTTGCGTCCTTCGGCCAGCAGTGCATCGAGCTCCGAGTTGGCGTATCCGCCGACATTACCCCCGACTTTGAAGCCGGGCCCGGCGAGCAGCGTTTCCGGGAAGTAGCTCGGATCCCCCTGGGGCGCCGTCCCCCAGGCCTGAAGGTGCATGTCGGCTGTGCCGTTCTTGATCGCGTCGTTGTTGGCACCGAACTCGCCGATCGAGACCGTGGCCGTCACGCCGATGGCCTCGAGGTAGGCTTGCGTCAGTTCCGCGGTCGGCGGCAGAGCCGCACGAGAGGCGTAGGTGACGATGTCGATGGTCAGGGGCTCCCCATCCAGCATCCAGCGGCCGCCCTCCTTGACGGCACCCGCCTCCGTGAGAAGTCGCTCGGCCTCCGCTGGATCGTAGGCGGGCGCGATATCGGCCGCCCAGCCCATCACTTGCGGAAAGATCGCACCGGCCGGCACCCCTCCGACGCCCGAAAGCGCCGCATCGACGATGCCCTGACGGTCGATGGCCAGAGAGACGGCGCGGCGGATAAGCGGGTTCTCCAACGGGCCGTTGGACGCGTTCAGCCCGTAGAAGAACAGGCGCGTCGTAGGCGCGGCAAAGCCCTGGGCACCAGCGGACAGGATGCGTTTGTAATCGGTCTCAGGGTAGTTGATGACCAGATCGACCTCGCCCGCCTCGAAGGCCAGCGCCGCGGCGGCGGGATCGACCGTCTTGACGACGCGGACCTCTGCCAGAGCCGGTGCTCCATCGCGATAGTTCGGGTTCGCCTCGACCCGGTAGAGCTGGTCCGGGATCGCTTCTCGAAAGATGAATGGCCCGGTGGCGTTGATCGGGAAGTCCTCGGACGCCTCACCGAGAATGGCGATGCCGGGCTCGGTCAGCGTCCAGGGAAAGGCCGCATTCGGGCTGTTGGTCCGGAAGACAACGACCAGCTCGCCATCCGTCTCCATTCCGGCAAGGTCGAGCAGGCCGACGAGCCGCAGATTGTGTGCAGGGTGCCCCTCTTCCGCGATAGGCGTCAGGCTGTCGACGACCGATTGCGCCGTGACGGGGCTGCCGTCATGGAAGGTTATGCCTTCACGCAGTGTGACTCGCCACGTCGCCGGGTCCGTCTGCTCGATGCTCTCCGCCAAGCGCGGATAGAGCTGCAAGTCGCGGTCGAGCCCCATCAGCGTCTCGGTGACGCCAGACTGGTTGGAGAGCCAGCCGTATTGCCGCGCACGCGGGTCTGGCGCCTCGTTCGCCGGCCCGGCATGGTAGGCAATGGTCAGGCTGCCTTCCTGCGCCGCGCTTGGCTGCGCCAAAGGCAAGGTAAGGGCCGCAAGCGCGGCAAGTGCAAGGGATCGGAACATCGTGATTCTCCGCGTATTGTTATAACGTAACATCTCAGAGGCTGGGTCCGCCGAAAAGCCGAATTTGGGTTTTGCTCGACTTTTTCCGGTAGCGTGCGAACTGCAGATCGACCTCCACGGCGAGTTGGCTGCGATCCTCAGGCTTTGCCGGGACAGCAAAAAGCCCGCCGCGGAGATCCGGGGCGGGCTAGGGCCTGTCGAGATTCATTTCGCCGTCATGGTCCGAGCGGATTTGGCCCGCGGTTAGGAGCGACGAGGAAGGACATGCTCAAGCATATTCGACCCAAGCATATTCGAGGGGGAGCGACGCGGCCGCGGGCCAAATGTGCCGGATCCCTTTGGGACGGGGCAGATATTCGCCAGGGCCACGTCGCGGACGCCTTGTGGGGGACCACCCGACGGCGCCGCCCGCTCCTAGCCCCCATTGGATTGACCGGGGCGAATATCTGCTCCCGCCACGACGGCAAAATGAATCTCAATAGGCCCCAGAGCAAGTAAAGTTGGTTACGGGGACAGGATCTGATTGCTCACCACTCTTTTCCACATTGAGCCTTCTGCCGCCGCGTTTCTGCCTGGCCTCAACAGCTTGAGGACGGCAAGAGCGTTGTCCAAAGTCATGGCCTCTTGTTGTTGCCCTCACTTCACGTGCGGGCGTGCGCGAGGAAACGACGAGGTTTCGGCAGATGTCGGAAATCGCCGTGTTGCCTACGCTGTTCGCCGACATCCTGTGACGGTTCCGGTATCGCGGATGCAGCGGTGAGACTAATCCAACATCGCCCGCTCAGAGGCGGTCCGCCCTCGGTGACCCTAAAGAATGCAAGCGGGCGGCTTTGCCCGTCGCGTTCTGTGTGTGGTCGGTATTGTGCAGAACTCAGTCCTCTACGGGGGGAAACCAGGTGAGTGAGGAATGATGCAAGGAGATGAGAACGCGTCCGTCCAGCTTGTGATAGGCGAAAGTATAGTCGGCGCGGGTCGCATTGCCGTCCCCGTCGATGAAGGTGTAATGCCCCATGTCCTTATAGCCGAGGCCTCCCGCCTTTAGGATCGGACCGGCAGCGCTCTGGAAATCCACGCGCTTCCAACCTCGATTGAGGAAGCCATGGTCGTGGGGATAGTTAGGATCGCCGCCCACAAAATAGGACCGCGCTCCAGCGCGATCGAGCCGAATGACGTCCGCCAAGGTTGGCTTGAAAAGGAGGGGCTCGTCCGGTGCGCCGAAATCGTAGAGGTCCAAAAGTCTGTCGACGTCGCGCTCGGTGACGTACCTGGCCCAGGCACGCTGCGCAGCGACGACTTCTGCCTTGGTCATCGGCTCAAAAATGCGCTCGGAAATCGATCAGACTCCTCGTTGGTTGGCTGTCCGCAACGGTATTGGAAGTGATCGACTTAGTACAGAGGCAGATCGTGCCGCCGGGGCTGCGGCTCCGAAATGCCGCTTGATTCGATGAGAAGGTAGTAGAAACGGCCGTCCGAACTCAAAGCTGCGTCGGATTGGGCGCGTCACCGTAGACGGCCTTCGGATCAAAAGACTTCCGTGACTCCGTGAACACGAGCCGAGCAGGCCCCTCAGCTGGGCCGCCGAGTTCAACCGATCGATAAAAGCAGGAACGGTATCCGACGTGACAACTGGCGCCCGAATCAGCGACCCGGACGCGCAACCAGACGGCGTCCTGATCGTCGTCGATGCGCATCTCGACAACCTCTTGGACGAGGCCGCTGGTCGAGCCCTTGCGCCAGAGGCACCGGCGGCTTCGGCTCCAGTAGTGCGCTTCACCGGTGGCGATCGTTCTCTGTAGAGCCTCGCCATTCATGTAGCCCAGCATCAGCACTTCGCCCGTGTTGGCGTCAGTCGTGATGCAGGGGATCAGCCCGTCGGCGTCGAACTTGGGCGCCAGGGCGAGGCCTTCTTCGACCTGTTCGACCGTCATCCGGGCGGCGAAGGCGGCGGCAGTTTCCGGAACAGACTTGTCAGGAGCCATTGGAGCTACTCCTGGGGCTTCCGATCATCGCGAGAAACTCCTGTCGGGTCGTCGGGTCGGCGCGAAAGGAGCCGAGCATGCGGCTGGTCACCATGCTGACTCCTGACTTGCGGATACCGCGCGTGGTCATGCATTGGTGCGCCGCCTCAATAACGACGCCGACACCGCGCGGACCTAGCACCTCCTGGATCGTGTCGGCGATCTGCGACGTCAGCGCCTCTTGGATCTGCATCCGCTTGGCGAACACCTCGACCAGGCGCGCAAGCTTGGAAATCCCAACGACGCGGCCCGCCGGCAGGTATCCGATATGCGCCTTACCCAGGATGGGAACGATGTGGTGCTCACAGTGCGATTCGAGGCGGATGTCGCGCAAGACGATCATCTCGTCGTAGGCGGCAGTCTCCTCGAACGTCGTCGCAAGCAGCGCGACCGGATCTTCGTGATATCCAGCAAAGAACTCCTCATAGGCCCGCGCCACGCGCTCGGGCGTGCCTATGAGGCCTTCGCGGTCGGGGTCGTCGCCAGCCCATTCGATGAGCGTGCGCACCGCCGCTTCCGCCTCTGTTTGGCTGGGCCGCTGGCGCCGGCCCGCGTCAGTGAGTATTGATGCTGGAGGCCGGCTACCGACCACTGCTGTGTCCATGTCGAATCCTCTCCTGCGGTCACGCCGGGCGTTCAGAGGCAATAGGCTGTTGCAATCAATAAATAGAATGTTATAACATTACGACCCTCGAAAGCAAGACGGGATAAGGCCATGGCGCTCCCGACGACCCAACCCCAGCCCTGCACCGATTCCAACTGCCGCGGACAGCATGCGTCGGCTGAACGGGTTGCTCTGGCAGAGTCCCTCTGCGGCGCGCGCGGCGCGCGGCTAACGCCGCTCAGGCGGCAGATCCTGGAGCTGCTCTGGGAGAGTGGTCGCCCGACGGGCGCTTACGAACTGATCGAAGCGCTGAAGCTCAGGGACTCCCGCCCGGTCGGGCCGCCCACCGTCT
>JANQJG010000019.1 GCA_028281785.1 Rhodospirillales bacterium | reverse complement strand
CACCCGGGCCACGTCCTCGCTGCGCTCGCGCACCGCCACGCCATAGGACTGGTCGTCGCCCCACAGCTCGGCGAGCTGGCGCACCGTCTCCTCGTCATGCCGGCGGCACATGCCCCGCCCATTCGAGACACCGCGCGATCTTGCGCGCCCCCCAGGCCGGATGGCCATCCCGCACGGCCAGGATCTCGGCTTCGATCGCCGCAGCCGTCCGCCCGGGACTGACCCGCGGGCGGCGCGATCGGTCCGACAGATCCCTCTCCCCCGCCATCCATCGACCCAACCACTTGTAACCCGTCTCGGCGCTGATCCCAAACCGACGGCACAGTTCCCGACGGTTCACTCCCTCGCCTTGCGCCAACAAGACAAACTCTCGACGCCGATCCATGACAGACACCTCTTGCCACGGCATGGAACGCCTCCCATTGAAAGCTCTTTCCACACCACGTTAGGGTGTCAACCATGTCCCCGAAAACCTGTCAGCTATGTGTCCGGGCTGAACACATGAGCCGCGCGTGATCGATCTGTAAACACCCGCCCGGGGGGAGGACGAGGCGAAGCCCTTGCGGCCTCGCGCGAAAGCCGCCATTTAAGGGGCAAAGGATAAACACTCAAACAGTCGAAGCGGCCATGGCACTCATTCTGGACCCCAGCAGCGCGGGCACGGGGGCGACCGGCCAAGCGGGCGATACGTCGTCGGATCTGATCAAGGACAGCGACACCAACGGATTTGTAGCCGACGTCATCGAGACGTCGATGCAGGTTCCGGTGATGGTCGATTTCTGGGCCCCCTGGTGCGGACCCTGCAAGCAGCTGAGCCCATTGCTGGAGAAACTGGTCCGCAACGCGGGCGGGTTGGTGCGGCTGGTCAAGATCAACGTGGACGAAAACCGCGAACTGGCCATGCAGATGAACGTACAGTCGATTCCCGCGGTCTTCGGATTCGTCAACGGGCGGCCCGTCGACTATTTCGCGGGAGCGCTTCCCGAAAGCCAGATTCGCAGCTTCATCGACCGCCTGACGGGCGGTGCCAAGGCCCCCATCGACGTCGCGCTGGAGCAGGCGAAGGCGGCGCTGGAGGCCGGCGACACGGTCACCGCCAGCGGACGCTATGCCGAAGTGCTGGCCCAGGACCCGGCGAACCCGGCCGCGATCGCGGGCATGATCCGCTGCTTCGTGGCCAGCAAGGACTACGACAAGGCGCGGGAGGTGATCGCGCGGCTGCCCGAGGCCATGAAGAAAGAGTCCGAGGTCGCGGGCGCGATTTCCGCCGTCGAGCTGTTGGACCAGGCCGGCGACACGGGAAATCTGGCCGAGCTGCGCCAAAGGCTCGAACGGAACGAAAACGACCACCAGGCGCGGTTCGACCTGGCCTTGGCCCTCTACGGCGAGGGCGACAGCGCGTCGGCCGTGGACGAGTTGATCGCGCTGGTTCAACGGGACCGCGAGTGGAACGACCAGGCCGCGAGAAAGCAATTGCTGCGCATTTTCGAGGCGCTCGGCGGCTCCCACCAGCTGACGGTGGATGGCCGGCGGCGGTTGGCCTCGATCCTTTTCTCATGAGCTCGGCCGTCCCCCGCGCCCGCCGCGTCGAGCTGCCCGAGAACCTGCCCATCTTTCCCCTGAGCGGCGTCCTTTTGCTGCCACGGGGACGGCTGCCGCTGAATATTTTCGAACCTCGCTATCTGAACATGACCGACGACGCCCTTGCCGGCAGCCGGACGGTCGGCATCGTACAGCCGTTGGAAACGGCCCCCGATCCGATCAGGGAAACCGCCGAGGTCTACGAAACCGGCTGCGCCGGGCGGGTAACCTCGTTTTCAGAGACGCCGGACGGCCGCTATCTGATCACCTTGACCGGGCTGAGCCGGTTCCGCATCGCGTCGGAGCTCTCCCTCCTTCGCGGATACCGCCGCGTGGTGGCCGAGTACAGCCCCTTCGCCAGCGACCTCGAAGAAGATCCCGGCCGGATCGGCGACCGACCGGGCCTGATGGCCGCCGTGCGCACCTACTTCAAGGTCACGGGCATCGAGGCCGATTTCGAGGCCCTGGAGGCCGCGTCCAACGAGGCCCTGGTCACCGCCCTGGCGATGATCTGCCCCCTGGAGCCGCGTGACAAGCAGGCGTTGCTGGAGGCAAGGGGGGTCGAGGATCGAAGCGCCTTGCTGACATCGCTGCTGACATTCGCGGTTCAGGGGAACACGACCTCGGGCGAGACCCGGCACTGAAGACATGCTCTAAGAAAAGGCACGGTGAGGAGGAATCATGAGCGAGCACAAGGTCGATCCGAAGCTCCTGGAAATCCTGGTCTGCCCGCTGACGAAGGGGCCGCTGAAGTACGACGCCGAGGCGCAGGAGCTGATCAGCGAACAGGCGCAGCTTGCCTACCCCATCCGCGACGGCGTGCCGATCATGCTGATCGACGAGGCGCGGCAGCTGGAGGGCGGCGAGGGTCGGCCCATTTTGGAGCCGCAGCCATGACGGAACCCATCGGCATCCGGCACCATCCCAAGGAAATCCGCGTCAAGCGCGAAGAGAAGGCGCTCGAGGTGGATTTCGAGGACGGCAGGACCTTCCGATTCCCCGCCGAGTTCCTCCGGGTCGAGAGCCCCTCGGCCGAGGTGCAGGGCCATGGCAGCGACAAGAAGATCGTTCCCGGCCGCCGGCATGTGGCCATCACAGGCGTGGAGGCGGTGGGCAACTACGCCATTCGCATCCGCTTCGACGACCTGCACGACACCGGCATCTATTCCTGGGACAAGCTCTACGAACTCGGCGAGAATCAGGACGAGATCTGGCAAACATATCTGGAGGCCCTGGACTCGCTCGGCCTGAGCCGGGATCCATAAACTCCCGGTGGCGCGCTATAGCGGTTGGCCGCGGAGGAGACGCGGCGTGTCGCCGAGCGTTCCCATGGCCTGGCGCATCGACATCCGGCTCAGCGGCCCGACCCGCCCCCAGGCCGCCATGCCCAGGTCGCGGGTCCAGCGCAGCAGCCGGATGTCGTTGGAAAACAGGCGATTGACGACGTCTGTGACGCCAAGCATGA
Source organism: Rhodospirillales bacterium (assembly GCA_028281785.1). GTDB lineage: Bacteria > Pseudomonadota > Alphaproteobacteria > Rhodospirillales > Shumkoniaceae > JANQJG01. Next base: position 18,026 of record JANQJG010000019.1, on the reverse strand, counting down.
ACAGATTGTCGAAGCGCCGCCAGCGCTGATAGTCGCGAAGCACATGGACGTCCCCGATATCGAGGCCGAGACGGGACGCCTCGGCCAGCACCTCGGCCAAGGCGGCGACGTCGCGCCACCCCATATTGAGGCCCTGCCCGGCGATCGGATGCATGGCGTGGTAGGCGTCGCCGACAAGGGCCAGCCGGCGAGCCAAGGCCGTCTCCGCGAACCGCAGCGACAGCGGGTAGGCCCAACGCGGGCCGAGGACCTCCAACCGGCCCAGGAAATCGCCGACGCGACGCTCGACCTCGGCCAGGAAAGCAGCTTCGTCCAGCCGCGCGATATGGGCCGCGAGATCCCGCTTTTCCGTCCAAACGATGGAGGAACGGTTGCCGGTCATGGGCAGGATCGCGAAGGGCCCGGAAGGCAGGAAGTGCTCATGCGCGACGTTGCCATGCGGGACCTCGTGACCGAGCGTGAAGACCAGACCGGTCTGGCGGTAAGGCCAGCCGACGGTCCGGATTCCGGCGTCCCGACGCACGGCCGAGGCCCTTCCGTCCGCGGCCACCACCAGACGCGCGGTCAGCCGACGGCCGTCGGCGAGGCGCGCCTCGACCCCGGAGGACGATCGCGTCAGGCCGGCCAGGCGGGCCGGCGCCAGCCAGCGCACGGAGGGAAGCCGGGGAAGGCGCTCGAACAGCGCGCGGCGGGTGACCCGGTTCTCGACCATATAGCCGAAGGGGTCCTCGCCCATTTGATGGTGATTGAGGTGCAGATACAGCGGCGAGCCGCCCTCGGAAACGCGAATGTCGAGGATCGGCGCGGCCTCGGCCGCCATCGCCGGCCACAGCCCGAGGCTCGAAAACATGCGCTGGGACGCCAGGGCCACGGCCGAGGCCCGGCCGTCGAACCCGGCGTCGATCAGGGCGGCGGGATCGGCATGATCGACCACGATCGAGGCGAGCCCGGCCGCGTCCAACGCACAGGCAAGCGTTGCCCCGACGAGGCCGCCGCCAACAATCAGAACCTCCGCCTCGATGACCTGGGATTTGCCGCGAACACCTTTCATAGCCAACCCGCCGTTCCTTTCACCCGTTACCCGGCGCCATTATTGCCGAGGCCGGGCGGCAATCGCTAGTATGCCTTGATACGAGGTTCGAAAGACTACGGATGTCCTTTGCATGCTGAGCTCTGCCCGATGCTGAACCCCGCCCTCGATCGGCTGACCGACTATCCCTTCGATCGGATTCGCGCCCTGCTGGCCGAGGTCGATCCGCCGGCCGGAATGACCCCGCGCGTCCTCGGATTGGGCGAGCCGCGCCATCCGCCACCGCCGCAGGTGGCCGAGATCCTGGCCAAGAGCGCGACGCTGTGGGGAAAATATCCGATGGTCAACGGAACCGCGGAATTCCGCCTGGCGGTAGCCGACTGGCTGACGCGCCGCTATGGCCTTGGGGAGGGGTTCATCGATCCGGAGCGGCAGATCCTGCCCGTGGCCGGCACCCGCGAGGCCCTGTTCTTCGCGGCCGCGCTGAGCGTGCCGGAACGCAAGAACGGCGAGCGACCAACGGTCCTGCTGCCCAATCCGTTCTATCACGTCTATGCGGGCGCGGCGCTGATGGCGGACGCCGAGCCGGTCTTCGTGCCCGCGACGGAAGAGACCGGATTCCTGCCGCGCTTCGAGGCCCTGCCCGAGGAGGTGCTGTCGCGCGCGGCCCTGGCCTTCCTGTGCACGCCGGCCAATCCCCAGGGCTCGGTCGCCGACCTCCACGCCCTCAAATCCCTGATCGCCCTGGCGCGCGCGCACGACTTCATGCTGGCCGTCGACGAATGCTACGCGGAGATTTACTGCGACGCGCCGCCGCCCGGCGCCTTGCAGGCCTGCGCCGAAATGGGCGGGCGCACCGATCACGTGATGATCTTCCATTCGCTTTCCAAGCGCTCGAGCGTGCCGGGCCTGCGCTCCGGCTTCGTCGCCGGCGATCCCGACACCATCGGCCGGTTTCGCCTGCTGCGCAGCTATGGCGCGGCCGCGGTGCCGGGACCGATCCTCGCGGTTTCGGCGGCGCTGTGGCGGGACGAGGCCCATGTCGAGGCCAATCGCGACCTCTACCGACAGAAATTCGACCAAGCCGACGCCACGTTAGCGGGACGGCCTGGATACCGCCGGCCACAGGGCGGGTTTTTCCTGTGGCTCGACGTCGGCGACGGCGAGGAAGCGGCACGGCGCCTGTGGTCGGAGGCCGCCGTCCGGGTGCTGCCGGGCGCCTATCTCGGCCGGCCGGGAGAGGATGGACGGAACCCCGGCGCGCCCTATATACGGATTGCTCTTGTCGACGATCTGGAGGCAACCGCCGATGCGCTTGAGCGAATCGTTCAAGTCCTGTAGATAAGATATTGTAATATTTGCAGTCATGGGAGCGCGGCATGGCCCGTTCCGCTGTCTCGAACGGAAAAACCGCCATCTTTCCCGCCGGCGCGTCCGAGTATATGAAGCGCCGCCTGGCGGAATCCGCCGGCTTGGCCCTTCTGGCGGGCGCCGGCGCCCTGACAATGGCGCTTTTGTCCTACTCGCCCAATGACCCCTCCTTGAACCACGCCGCCGACGGCGCGGTCCGGAACCTCCTGGGCCGACCCGGATCGTACACGGCCGACGCCCTGATCCAGGCCGTGGGCCTGGCGGCGGCGGTTCCGGTGATGGTCGCCGCCACCTGGGGATTGAGTACCTTCCGCAAGCGGCCCATCCGTCGGATCGGCGGCCGATTGCTGCTCGGCGTGCTGGCCATGCTGCTGCTCGCGGTCGGCTGTTCGGCCGCGCCGGAAACCCTGTCTTGGCCGATTCTCGGCGATCCGGGCGGCGCCGCCGGCGGCCTGCTCCTCACGCGCATGGCGGAGGCGATGATGTCCGTCGGCCTGCCCGCCCCGCCGATGGCGATCTCGCTCGTCTCCGGAGCGCTCGGCCTCCTCGCGCTGGTTCTGACCATGGGCCTGCCCTGGTCGGACTGGCGACGCGGCGCCGTCGGCGTTGCCGGCGCGATGGGCCTCACACTTCGCGCCTTGCGCAGCGGCGGCGGGGCGATTGGCCAGCTGGCGGCCCGGCAGATGCGCAGGGAACCGATCCTCGAGCGCCCGGCGCGCAGAAAAGTGCGGCCGAAACCGGAGAGCCCGCCGCAAAAGGATCTGGTGGCGCCGCGGAGCAAGCGGACGAAAAGCGGATCCCGATCGCAGCGGCTCAGGCAAGGGAAACTGGCGTTCGAACCGGCCGACTCCTTTGAGATGCCGCCGCTCGAACTGCTTGACGAACCGTCGGGCGACCGTCAGGCGACCGTGATCAGCCAGCAGGCCCTGAGCCAAAACGCCAAGCTCCTTGAAGCCGTCCTCGAGGATTTCGGCGTCCGCGGACGCATTGTCAAAGTGCGGCCCGGACCGGTTGTGACGCTTTACGAACTGGAGCCGGCGCCGGGCACCAAAACCTCGCGGGTCGTCGGGCTGTCCGACGATATCGCCCGGTCGATGAGCGCGATTTCGGTGCGCGTGGCCGTGATCCCCGGGCGCAACGTGATCGGCATCGAACTGCCGAACGGCCGCCGGGAAATGGTGAATCTGCGCGAGCTCCTGGCGGCGGAGGCGTTCGAGCGCATGGCCGGCAAGCTCACGCTCGCCCTCGGCAAGGATATCAGCGGCTCGCCGGTTGTCGTCGATCTGGGGCGCATGCCGCATCTGCTGATCGCCGGCACCACGGGGTCAGGCAAATCGGTCGCGATCAACGCCATGATCCTCTCGCTGCTGTATCAGCTGCCGCCAGACACCTGCAAATTCATCATGATCGACCCCAAGATGCTGGAACTTTCCGCCTATGAGGACATCCCGCATCTGTTGGCACCGGTCGTGACCGAGCCCGACAAGGCGGTCCTGGCCCTGAAATGGACGGTCCGGGAGATGGAGGAGCGCTACCGGGCGATGTCGCAGCTGGGCGTCCGCAACATCGCCAGCTACAACACGCGCTTGGCCGAAGCGCGGAAACGCAAGGAAAACCTGACGCGGCGCGTGCAGACCGGCTTCGACCCGGAGACCGGCCGGCCGGTCTATGAAGAGCAGCCCCTGTCCATGGAGCCGCTGCCCTTCATCGTCGTCGTGGTCGACGAGATGGCCGATCTGATGCTGGTCGCCGGCAAGGACATCGAGGCGGCGGTCCAGCGGCTTGCGCAAATGGCGCGGGCGGCGGGCATCCATTTGATCATGGCAACGCAGCGCCCCTCGGTGGACGTGATCACCGGCACCATCAAGGCCAATTTCCCGACCCGGATCAGCTTCCAGGTGACGTCCAAGGTCGACAGCCGCACCATCCTGGGAGAGCAGGGGGCCGAGCAGCTTCTGGGGCAGGGCGATATGCTGTACATGGCCGGCGGCGGCCGGATCACCCGTGTGCACGGCCCCTTCGTCTCGGAAGAGGAGGTGGAGGAGGTCGTGGCCTATCTGCGGGGCCAGGGCGAGCCCGACTATGTGGAAGAGGTCACGGAGGACGCGGAACCGGGGCTGGGATTCTCCATGCCCGGCAACGGCAAGTCCGAGGGCGACGAGCTCTATGACGAGGCGGTGGCTCTGATCGCCCGCGAAGGCAAGGCGTCGACAAGCTTCGTCCAGCGCCACCTGCAGATCGGGTACAACCGCGCCGCCCGGATCATCGAGCGCATGGAGGCCGAGGGTTTGGTGAGCAAACCGAACCGGGTCGGCCGCAGGGAGGTCCTGATCGGACATGGCGATCATGGCGAATGATCCGCGTCGCAAAACATGTCGCTGGTGGACCGCCCTGGGTTGCGCGGCCGGCCTTCTTACGGCCATTCTGACCGCTGCCGGCTTTGCGCCGGCCACCAACGCGACCGCCGCCGAGGAGCGGGCGGTCGCGGCCGTGCTGAACGACGGAGACCGGGAGGATCTCAACCGTATCGAATCCTATCTCAATGGAATCAATACGCTTCAGGCCCGTTTCCTGCAGGTGTCGTCGACCGGCGAGTACGCGGAGGGAGACGTCTATCTCGACCGGCCGGGCCGGATGCGCATCGAGTACGATCCGCCGGTTCCCATCCTTATCGTCGCGATGGGCCGGTCGCTTGTCTATTACGACAAGGAACTGGAACAGGTCAGCTGGGTGCGAACAAGCTCGACCCCCGCCGGCTTCCTGCTGCGAGAGAACATTTCCCTCAACGACCAGGAAGAGGTCACCGTCACCGGGTTCGAGCGCGACGCGAGCGCGCTTCGCGTGACCCTGGCCAGAACCGAAGATCCTTTCGAGGGCGAGCTGACGCTCGTCTTCGCCGACAAGCCCCTCGTGCTGAAGAAATGGATCGTGACCGATGCCCAGGGCGTCGCGACATCGGTGGCCCTGCAGGGAACGAAATTCGGCCTCGAACTGGATAGGAAGCTCTTCGAGTTCCGCGACCCGTCGATCTTCGGCCCGGACGAACGGGGATAGATGGGGCGGCAACAGGCCACTCGGAGGAATGTCCGAGAGGTTGTTTTTCCCGCCATGCTTCACCGCCTTGAGCATGTCTCTTCCATATGGACGAGACATGCCCTAACCCGGACTTCTCACCAGGGATGGGCCCTGCGCCGGTTCAGGCCGCCGACAGGGCAGGAGAACGGCGAAGAGCGATGCCTATAGCCATCGGTCGAGCCGTCCGACGCCCCCTGTGGGCGGCCTCAGCCGGCCCGCCGGGTTGCGTTTCGGCGGGCGCCCGCGGCGTCAGGCGGCTCAACCGTATGACCCCATACGCTTTTCGCCACCTTCCTGGCATGCGCCTCGCCGAAACCACAACGCAGGGCCCATCCCTGGTGAGAAGTCCGGGCTAACCGGGCGCTCTTTCTTTTGACCGTACCCCCCGCGCAGTTTATTTCTTCGCCATGGGCATTCGCATTTCGACCTGGAACGTCAACTCCATTCGCATCCGGCTCGACGGTCTGCAGCGGCTCGTGGAAACCGCCCGCCCGGATGTCGTTTGCCTGCAGGAAACCAAGGTCGCCGATCACCTGTTTCCGGCGGCCGCCATCCGCGAGCTGGGCTTCGAACACCAGCTCCTGCATGGCGCCAAGGGCTACAATGGCGTCGCGATCCTCTCGCGCCGGCCCTTCATCGAGACCGGCACACGCGCGTGGTGCGGGCGCGAGGACTGCCGGCACGCCCTGGCGAGCATAGACGCCGGCGAGGGTATCGGACCGATCGAGATCCACAGCCTGTATGTTCCGGCCGGAGGCGATATCCCCGACCCCGAGACAAACGACAAGTTCGCGCACAAGCTCCAGTTCCTTGAGGAAATGCGCGACTGGTCGATGAGCCTGTCCCCCGACACGCCCGCGGTTCTGGTTGGCGACCTCAATGTCGCGCCGCTGGAGTCCGACGTCTGGTCGCACCGCCAGCTGCGCAACGTGATCTCTCACACGGAGCCGGAGATTGAGCGCCTCAACCGGGCGATGGAGGACGGCCTGTGGATCGACGCCGTCCGCCATCTCATTCCGCCCCCGGAACGATTATATACCTGGTGGAGCTACCGGGCCCGCGACTGGTCCGCTTCCGACCGCGGCCGGCGCCTCGATCATATCTGGGTAAGGCCGGAGCTCGAACCCCGTTTCGACGACGTTCAGGTGCTGCGGGAGGCGCGCGGCTGGCCCAAACCCTCGGACCACGTCCCCGTCACCCTGAGCCTCAAAGACTAAGGCCCGTTGATTCTCGAATGCTCGAAAGTGGCCCACACTTCCTTGCGCTTCTCTCCTTGTCCGCGACGATTTTGGTCTCGAACCAGATCGATGCGGTGAACGTCAACAGGCCCTAAGCGAACGACTTTTTTTCACGGAAAACGCTATAGCGTTCGGTACATGACATAAGCGTCGACGTCGCCCAGCGACGGGTGGTGGAACGCGCCGGTCAGCGTGCCGACGATTTCGAAGCCCAGGCGCTGCCAAAGCCGAACCGCGCCGTCATTCGTCGAAACGACGCAGTTGAACTGCATCGCGCGAAACCCCGATTTTCTCGCCTGGGCGAGGGAATGCTCGCCCATCCGGCGAGCGATGCCCCGGCCACGCATGTTTTCGCTCGTGACGTATCCGCAATTGCAGACGTGATCGCCGCCGCCGGCCTGGTTGGCGCGCATATAATAGGTGCCCACAATCTCTCCGTCGTCCTCGGCGACGAAGGTCTGGTTCCCGGGGGCAAGCCAGTATGCGAGGGCCGCTTCACGGGTCATGTCCCGCGGAAGCGCGTAGGTCTCGCCCGCGCGGATGACCGGCCCGAGGATCTCCCAAATGCCGTCTTCGTCTTGCGGGCCACAACCTCGAATGATCATCCGGTCTTCCATGGGCATGAACAATGTCACGGAGCGCGCGGCAACTCCTCGCCGAGCGTCACTATAACCGGATGCGACCTCTCACGCCGTCCTCCGTTCCAGGTTTCGACCGAACGAATCACGATTTGCGATTATCAACCAATAGGTGTAATGGTTTAGGAGCCTGTTATTTTTGTTTGCTTTCCCGAGCGATGAGGCAGCGAACCATGGCCGAAGAGAACGAAACACTATCGCGAGAGCAGATGCAGCGGCTCAGGGCCGTGCGTGACCTGCTGGATGGAGTCGTCGGCGAGGGTTCCGCCGCGCGGTCGGCCCCCAATTACGGCAACCTCATTCGCGCCTTCAACTTCGTGCTCGCGGGGATTATCGCCTCGGCGACGACGCTTGGCGGCGTGCTCCTGGTCAGCATTCTCGACGCCCTCGGGCTGAGATACAACATGCGGCGCCTTTACCTCGAGATCTTCGGGGACCTTCTGGTTTGGATCGCGTTGATCATCTTTTCCGCGACCGTGGCGGCGACCGTCCTTCAGCTTTTCCGCGCCAAGCTGAACAGGCCGGGCGCATGGGTACGCCTCTGGGTCGGCCTGTCCGTCCTCGTCATGGCCGCCCCCCTGGTCTCCGCCTATATGGCCGCGGAGGTCGCGGTCTGTGGCGGCGCCGCGCTCACCATAGGCGTCACGGAAGACAAGGTGATCGAGACTCACCTGCCTGCCATTCCCCGGTACCTGTTCGCGTGCGACTCCAGACAAGCCGATTGGTTTCCGCCTAACGCGGCATGCCGGGGTCGATTCTGTTAGAGCGGATCGCGATCAATTGGAAACACCGAATGTTTCGAGTTGAACGCGTGAATCCGCTCTACTTCAATGAGTTAGATCAGATTCACGCGATTAAATGGTATTGTAGAGCAATCCCATTTAATCGCGATCTGATCTAGCGCGCTTTCGCGCGCCGTTTCAACCGCAGATTAGGACGCGCCCGCCGGCCGGAACGACGCGGCCAAGCCGCCCGCCGCCGCGAAGGCGTCCTTGGCCTCGGCGGTGGTCATGGCCTGCATCGTCCGGAGATGAGTGACGCCGCCCCCAACCGCGGCGGTAATGACAACCGCCGAGACCTCCTTGGCGCTCGGCATCTCGCTGACGACCAGGAAGTCGTACTCGCCGAGCGTCACATAGTAGGACAGCATCTTGCCGCCGGCCTGCTCGCACAGCTTGGACACGGCCTCGGCACGGTCTTCGGGCTTGGCCACCATGCCCTTGATGGCGTCGTGGGTGTAGCGTCCCTGAGTCACGAAAACAGGCATTTGAAAACTCCCCCTGTGGGCGGTTCCTCACCGTGAGCGGCGCTTTGGTTTTTGTTGATGCGCCGTTGAACCGCTCCTTGGACATGGATCTTTCCGGGGGAGAACACAAGACGGCGCCAGCGTCGATTTGATCGCCGGGAGGTCGGTTCCGTGTTCCGTGATCGGGGCGGCTGGTCTATACTTACGGTTGGGTTGAGGTAGCATCCGGGACACTCCCTCAAGGCCGCGCCACCGGCAAATTGAGAGGAAGGAAGTCTCGTGGCCAAGATCTTGCGCGCCGCCCGCATGGAGCGGTGCATCGGATGCGAGTCCTGCTCGCAGGCCTGCGCCCGACTTGTCCATGATCTCGTCTCCTGGAGCCTGACGGGAATCCGCATCAACTCGGCGGGCGGTATCAGCACCGGGTTCGAGGCCCGCGTCTGCGTCGCCTGCGACCCCGCGCCCTGCGCTGAGGCCTGCCCCACCGGCGCCTTCTATCCGCGCCCCGGCGGCGGCGTGCGGGTAAAAGAAGAACTGTGCATTGATTGCGGCGATTGCGCGCGCGCCTGTCCCTATGACGCGGTCGCGCTCGACCCCGAGACCAATCACCCTTATGTCTGCACGCATTGCGCGCTCTGCGTCGCGTTCTGTCCCCATGACTGCCTGGAAATGGCCGATCTCGACGCCTTCCGGGGACGGGAGGCCGCCCATGGCTAGCAAAGGCTCTTTCCGGGTTCTGGTCTATGATCTCGAAGCCGGCCGAGGCGATTACGAGACGTTCGGCAACCGGGCCGAGATTCTCGGCGGCAGCGGTCTGGCGGCGGCCCTGTTCGAGGCGCACCGCATCCCCGACGCGCCGGCGCTCGACCCCCGGCAACCGCTGATCTTCGCCATCGGCCCGCTGACCGGCTGCTTTCCGTTGATGAGCAAGGCGATCTGCGCCTTTGCCTCGCCCTATCACGGGCAATACGCGGAGACCCATGGCGGCGGCCGGCTGGCCCTGGCGATGCGGTTCGCCCATATCGACGCGCTCGTGGTGCGGGGCCGCGCCGCGAAGCCCTCCTGCCTGGTCGCCGGAATCCGACGGCTGCAGCTCCATGACTGTCACCCGCTATGGGGGATGGACGTGTTCGCGACGGGCAAGCAGCTCCGCCGGATGTTCCGTTTCGGCGAGGGGCACCGGAGCATCCTGCGCATCGGACCGGCGGGGGAGAACGGCGTGGCTTACGCCTCGGTAAACGTTGACACCTACCGGCATTTCGGCCGGCTGGGCGCCGGCGCCATCATGGGCAGCCGGAACCTGAAGGCCATCGTCATCGACGGCGGCAGCAGCCTGCCCACCCCGCCGGGGCGCGACTACCGCAAACTCTACAAGAAATGCTACGACGAGGTCACCGGCCCGGACCTGATGCGCAAGTATCACGATCTGGGCACGGCGGAGAACCTGGCCAAGCTCAATGCCATCTCCGCCCTTCCCTGGGACAACATGAAGCGGACCCGGGACGACGCCATCGACGGGGTTTCCGGTGAGCGGTTCGCCAAGGACCAGCTGCTGCGCCAGACGGCCTGCGCGGGCTGCCCGGTGGGATGCATCCATGTCGGCCTGATGCGCGAGCGCTTCGGCGAGCAGCACGAATACCTCTACCGCCAAGTCTCCTACGACTACGAGCCCATCTTCGCGGCCGGCACGATGCTCGGGCTGACCGACGCCGCCAAGGTCCTCACCCTGATCGACGAGATCGAACGCCAGGGGCTGGACGTGATGTCCGCCGGCGTCGCCCTGGGCTGGGCGACCGAGGCCCTGGAACGGGGCGATGTGGGCGAGGCGGAGACGATCGCCGCCCTCCGCTTCGGCGATCTGGAGGGCTATATGCAGGCGGTCGGGCATCTGGCCGCGCGCGCCAACCCCTTCTATCGCAGCCTCGGCCAGGGAACCCTGGTCGCGGCCAAGGAATATGGCGGTGAGGACTATGCCTGCGTCCTCGGCCAGGAGATGGCCGGCTATGCGACAGGGGAGGCCTTCTTCGTCTCGCAGGCGCTGGGCCTGCGCCATTCGCATCTGGACAGCGCGGGATACACCCTGGACCAGCAGGGCGACCGGGTGAGCGTGGAGGACGCCGTCGACTTCCTGATCGAGGACGAGCGGAAACGGGTTCTGCTGACCAGCATGGCCGCCTGCCTGTTCGCCCGCTCGGCCTATCCCGAGGACCGGCTGGCCGAGGCGCTGGCGGTCATGGGCTATGACGACATCGCCGGCAATCTCGGCCCCGCGTCGAGGAAGGTGCAGGCGCTGCGCTGGCGCGTGCGCTTCGCCAGCGGGTTCGAGCCCGACGCGGTTACGATCCCCAAGCGCTTCCGTGAGGTCCGGAACGCTAGGGGTCCCATCGACACCGCCTATCTGGGAGACCTGCGCCAGGCCTATCAGCAGGCGATCACGGGGTTGGCCGCGTAGTTGATCGTGCATAAGTCCTTCGCCTGCTCAAAGGGGGAGAGCTAGGTGAGGGAAGAAGAAGGTTACGCGTGGCGTTCTCCGCCGGGTTTCCTCTCCGCCCCCTGGGGGCGGAGAGGGGCTGCTGAGGGCGCCGGGTCGCTCCCCTCTGGATTGTTAAGTTAGCTTCTCGTTGAAGAACTCGATCGTCCGGCTCCAGGCCAGCTCCGCCGCTTCCTTGTCATAGCGGGGCGTGGTGTCGTTGTGGAAGCCGTGATTGACGTCGGGATACATGTAGGCCGTGTATTCCTTGCCGTGCTCCTTAAGCGCCGCCTCATAGGCCGGCCACCCCGCGTTAATCCGTTCGTCGAGGCCGGCAAAGTGGAGCTGCAGCGGCGCCCGGATCTTCGGTACGTCGGCGGCATCCGCCTGGCGCCCGTAGTACGGTACGGAAGCGGCGAGTTCAGGCAGGCGCACGGCCATGGCGTTGGAGACCCCGCCGCCATAGCAGAAGCCGACCACGCCGATCTTGCCGTTGGACGCGGGATCGGACTCGAGGCGCGCGTAGGCGGCGATGAAATCCTCCAGCAGCTTGTTCCGGTCGAGCTGACGCTGCATCGCCCGCCCCTCGTCGTCGTTCCCGGGGTAGCCCCCGAGAGGCGTCAGCCCATCGGGCGCGAGGGCGTTGAAGCCGGCGACGGCCACCCGTCGCGCGACATCGGCGATATACGGATTGAGGCCGCGGTTCTCATGAACCACGACGACGCTGCCGCGCTGGCCCCCCGCGGCGGGTCGCACGTGGTAGCCCTTGATCGTGCCATGGCCGTTGGGCGAGTCGTATTCGATGGTCTCGGCGGTAATCCGCTGATCGTTCTCGTCAACCTGGCTGGCGAGCGCGTAGTTGGGCGAGAGCGTTTCCAGAATCGCGGCGGCGGTCAGCCCGCCGACGGCGAACTTCCCGGCGCGATCGAGAAACTCCCGGCGTTCGATCTGGCCGTGGACATACTTGTCGAAGAGATCCAGCAATTCCTGGTCGAAATCGGCGGCTGTCTTGCGTGTCATGTCCCATCCCCCGTGATCCGTGAGCGTCCCGTCGTGGAATGCTTGGTCGGCCACGGGGATGTGGCGACGGGCGCCGCCAGTTTCGAATTGTTCAAAACTGGCGCGGGGTCACAAATCCGTGAACGGAACGCGGCACATGAGCTGATACCGGCGAGCGTTTGAGGGGACTCGGGCCTCTCCTTCGACGTTGCTCAGGATGAGGCCCTCATGCTGAGCAAAGTCGAAGCACGAGGGCCGCCAATCCGGCGTGTCAGTTCAAACCCTCGCTGGTTGGTATGAGGGCGCGGTGAGACGGTGTCTTTTTCAGTCGCCCGCTACAGCTTGGTCTCGATGACGCGGCGGAGTCGGTCGAGCTCCTCCTCAAGGACCTGGACGCTGCGCAGCAGATGGTCGCGAAGGCGGCCGGAGTCGCGCTCCCCGGCGCTCCAGCCCCCCTCGTCGCCGAGGAAGCGGACGCCGACGATCCTGTTCTCCGACCATACCGCCTCGACCTCGCGCGTCTCGCCGTCATGGACCTCGAGGGTGAAGGCTCCGGGCCAGGCCACGCCCACGGGCACCTCGAGGCAGGCCCCCGTCTTGGACAGGTTCTTGATGATGCAGTCGACGACGCTGCGGCCGCCGTCGAAAGCGATCCGGCCGGCGGTACCGAGGTCGTAGCGCATGGAGGATCGGTTCTCCGCGGACATGTCGCCGTTCCTTCCCGGGTTGGCAGACGTGGCCGCGGAATCGCCAACGGATTCCAAGATCATCCGTCCGGCCCGGGAAACCGGCATCCAACTGTCGGTCACTCCGGGCTTGGCTCCGGCGCTCGCACTGGAGGCGGTCTCGGAGTCAGCGCCGTTTCCGGCGGTCTCCCATCGATTCATCTTCGGCTCTCCCTGGTCATCTCCGTCAGGCCTGGGGCCCGGCGAATTCGGGGTCCGCGGGCGGAGGGGCAGGGGGCCTCAAAGCGGGACGTCCCCGCTCTGAACAGGCCCGTCGCAAACGATCTCCGCACCAAGCCCTTGCCGCAAGCCGAGGAGGTCGCCGCGGAGCAGAGCCAGCTCCGCCTCGATCGCCGAGATACGGCGGAGCAAGGCGGCACGGGCATTGTGTGGAACGGCATCCCGGCCGGCGGCCCCTCCTCCGGCGACGCGAGGCAGGCCATCGGCGAACCGGACGCCGACACGGCGGTCGGCCGACCAGATCACTTCGGCCTCGCGCTTGGCCGCGCCGGGGAGATCCAGGCGAAAGCGCTCCGGACACAGAAAGCCCATGGGCACCTCGAGGCGGGCGCCCGAAGGCGACAGCTCGGTGACCAGACAGCCCACGGCGCTATGGCCATGGTTGAAGACGATGCGGCCGTTCCGGAGCACCCGGGTGCGCGGCATGTTGCGGTTCTCGACCATCAGCCGCCCCACACGGCATTGTCCGTCATCTGCTTCTCGACAAAGCCAAACATCTCGTTCACCGAGCCGCCGACCTGCATCAAGGCGCCGATGGCGGCGACCGACACCAGCGAGGCGATCAGGCCGTACTCGATCGCCGAGGCGCCCGCCTCGTCACGCAACAGGGTCCTCACCAGCTTGACCATGACATAACCCCTCCGCTTTTGGCTCAAATCATCGTGCAACACCCCATCTGCGATCAATTATCGAGAAAACGCCGAGAGACTGATGTGATATTCGTCACAATTGACGAAAATTTTTTCCCGGAATTTAAAGATAATTTGTTATTTATTTGACGAAAATTTTTTACGCATTGTATTTTCTTGATAAATTCTAGCGATCAACTGGGATAAATATTCAGTATTGATTCCCGAAGAGGAATCGGCCGGGGCTCAACCGACCGCCAAGCCTTGATTCGCCCATTGCCCTATTGGAACAAGTCTTGATAGCATCCCATGTGGGGTTCGGGGCGGACCCGCCCCTTCCCAGAGCGCATCCGGATGCGGAGGCAGGACCATGCGGTGGAGATGGCTGGGCGCGGCCGTGCTGGCGATCGGGTTCGTGTTCGGTGTCGTTGGCTGGTGGGCCGGCGGCACGCCGACGGCAAAGGCCGGCGAGGTGACGATCTACAGCTCCCCTTGGTGCGGCTGCTGCGGCGCCTGGGCCGAGCATCTCGAGCGCAGCGGCTTCACGGTCCAAATCCGCGAGCGCGAGGATCTCGACCCGATCAAGGCGCGCTATGGCGTGCCGGGCGAGCTTGGCTCGTGCCACACCGCGGTCGTCGAAGGCTACACCATCGAGGGCCATGTCCCGGCCGCCGACATCCAGCGCCTGCTGGCCGAACGGCCCGCCGCCAAGGGACTTGCCGTGCCCGGCATGCCGCTGGGCTCGCCAGGCATGGAGTCGGGTAGCCAGCGGGACCGCTATGACGTGATCCTGTTCTCCGAGGACGGAACCCAGCGGATCTTCGCCAGCTACTAGCGCCGTGCTTGGATAAGGGATTCCAGCCGGGTTAGACTGGTCGCTTCCCACACGCGTCCGGTGGGGAAACGGACGATTTTCGAAGCGGGCGCCAGTCGGCCGGAAGAACTCCCCCAATGAAAGACGTGACGGTCAGGGAATTCGACGCGCAGGACAACGAAGCCGACAGGGAGCAATTGCTGGCCGCGTTCCTGGACATCTGGAATGCCGAGGAGAACCTGCGATTCCTCAGCTTTACGCTGAGGCCCTTCGAGAAAGACATCGTCCGCGGCTGGCTGGAAAGCCACAAGGACCAGGGCGGGCGGTTCCTGTGCGCGGTGGAAGAGAACGGCCGCGTCATCGGGATTTGCATCGCCAAGATCGATCCGGTCGAGGGGTTCGAGATCCATGGCCTCGGCGTGAGGCCCGGTTTCAAACGCCGGGGCATCGGGCGGAACCTGCTGGAGCGGACCATCGATCTGGCCGCCGGTCTCGGGTTCAAATCCCTGGACGCGGCGGTGTTCGCCGATAACCCCGCGATGTTGAGGCTCCTGCTGTCCCTGGACTTCCTGCCCGTCGGCATGGACTTCCGCAAGCGGGCCGACGGCGCCGATATCCTGCGGTTAAGAAGGCGCCTGTGAGAGGCGGCGCCCTTAATCAACCTTTGACGAGGAGCCTGTTGCCATGACGCTCGGCCCGATCGCCGCCGTTCGAATCTTCGTCCCCGATGTCGGGGCCGTCAGACACTTCTACCGCGACCAACTCGGCTTGGACGAAGCGTATGCCGACGACAGCGTGCTGGTCTTCCGGACCGGCAGCGCCGACCTAATCGTCGAGGCGGCGGACCCCGAGGACACAGAGGAAGGACCGCTGATCGGCCGCTTCGCCGGTGTTTCCTTCGCGGTGACGGACGCCCGCGCCGCCCATGCGGCGCTCAAGGCCAAGGGCGTACCGTTCGAGGGCGCGCCCACAGAGCAAGCCTGGGGCGGCGTGCTCGCGCATTTCCGCGACCCGGCCGGAAACGTTCTGACCCTGGTGGAGATGCCGAGCCATGGATAAGGGCCTCCGCCTGGGTTAAACTGAACGACACACACGCGGCTCGCGCGCAAGTCCGACCGGCGGAGGAAACCATGGCGATCGAACAGCGCGCTTTCGGGCGCACCGGACATCGGAGCACGGCGGTGATCTTCGGCGGCGCGGCCCTCTCGCGGGGCGACGAGGCCATGGCCGACCGCGCCCTCGACATCCTGCTCGAACACGGGATCAACCACCTCGACACGGCCGCCGCCTATGGCGAGGCCGAGCGCCTGATGGGACCGTGGATGGACCGCCACCGCGACGCCTTTTTCCTCGCCAGCAAGACCGGCGACCGGGACCATGCCGGCGCCCGCGACAGCATCCGACGCTCGCTCGACCTGCTGCGCACCGACCGTCTCGACCTGATCCAGCTGCACGCCCTCCATCATCCCGACGAATGGGAGAAGGCCCTCGGCCCGGGCGGCGCGCTGGAGGCGGCCATCGAGGCCCGCGAGGAGGGGCTGGCGCGGTTCATCGGCGTCACCGGCCATGGCTGGACCATCGCCGCCATGCACCGCCGCAGCCTCGAACGCTTCGCCTTCGACTCCGTGCTGATGCCGTGGAACCCGTTCGTCGCCGAGAACGAGACCTACGCCCGCGACTTCGAGGCCACCGCCGCCCTCTGCGCCGAGCGAGGCGTGGCCGTGCAGACGATCAAATCCCTGGCCCGCGGCCCCTGGGCCGCCGGCGTGGCCCGCACCCGCAACACCTGGTACCAGCCGCTGGAGGACGACGACGACATCCGCACCGCCGTCGACTGGGTGCTGGGACGGCCGGAGATCTTCCTGATCACGGCGGGCGACATCGACCTGCTGCCGAGGGTGCTCAAGGCGGCGAGCGAACGGGAGGACGGCGCCCCGATGCCGGATACTCCGGCCGTGGAGGCGTTCCGCGAGCGGGCCGGGCTCGCCTCGATCTTCGGAATCTAACAGGCTGCCGAAGAAGGCGGCTTGATGATTGATCTCGTGCTTCGACTTAGCTCAGCATGAGATCAATCATTTCAATGCCCTACGTCGCTCCTAGAGCTTTTCAGGATTGATCCCGATCATGTGAAAGGCGCGTACCTATTGATCGGTCGCAAATACGTCGTCGCGGATTGAACCAATCCGTTCGGGATTTGCTCTAACGGCGTCGAGGGCACACCGCCGGCTTAGGGCCTGTTGATATTCACCGCATGTTTCCGATTGATCGCGATCCGCTCTATTTCAATGAGTTAGATCAGATTCACGCGATTAAATGGTATTGTAAGGCGATTCCTTTTAATCGCGATCTGATCTAGTGTCCCGATCGCGAGATTCAGTACATTGAATCTCGCGTGAACCGGCACACGAAATTGTTGATTCTCGTATGATTCAGCTTCCGAAGCTCGGCACACATAATGTCCCGAACTTCGGAACCATCACACTAGGGTTTAGACCTTACACCCATGGGGGTAAATCGACGGTCTGAACCCCCACATAATTGTTGCTTGACTACCCCTTTTTCTCAGGAGAATACCGCGTCCGGCGACTTATATGGAACCGTTGGATTCGGTCACTCTGACAAAATCCGAAGGCGGAGGGGAGCCGCTTCCCGGAAACCCGGGATTGTGTCGTTGGGGTCAGAACGGGGTGGGATGACCATGCGGTACGAGGTGATGTACGACGATCTCGTGACCCGGTGGGCGGTCGTGGACAACCAGGCCGCGGGCCTGGTGATCGCCTATCATGAGGAAGAGCAGGCGGCGCGTCGGCAGGCCGAAAGCGAGGAGCGCGAGGCCCAGGGCGGCTCCAGCTTTTCCTAAGCCGCGCGGCGCGGCAACTCTTCAGATTCCGGCGCCGGGGCGCTGAAAGCGCTGCATGCGCATGATCCGTCGTCAGCCGGACGAGGGGATCATGCCGCGTCCATTGACGTTCCCCTCGCCTTCTTATACCAGCGAGCGTTTGAAGCGACACACTGGGCAGTCGGCCCTCGTGCTTCGACGAAGCTCAGCATGAGGGCCTCATCCTGAGCAACGTCGAAGGATGAGCCCGTCGAAGGATGAGCCCGTCGAAGGAGAGGCCCGAGTCCTTTCAAACGCTCGCTGGTATTAGAGCGCTATGTCTTTAGAGCGGATCGCGATCAATCGGAAACACCGCATGTTTCCGATTGATCGCGTGAATCCGCTCTATTCCAATGAGTTAGATCAGATTCACGCGATTAAATGGTATTGTAGGGCGATTCCATTTAATCGCGATCTGATCTAGTGTCCCGATCGCGAGGTTCGATACATCGAATCTCGCGTGAGTCGGCACACTGACTTGTTGATTCTCGTGTGATTCAGCTTCCGAAGTCGGCCACACATAATGTGCCGAACTTCGGAACCATCACACTAATCCGGCCTCGATTTCGGCCGTGCCGGATCTTTTTCGAAGGGTTTTCAACTTATCCACGTAATTTCCATAAAAAAATCACAGGTTTATCCACAAGAAATTGCGCAAACACCCGATTCGGCA
>JANQJG010000250.1 GCA_028281785.1 Rhodospirillales bacterium | reverse complement strand
TGACCCCGATCATGTGAAAAGCTCCAACATATTGATTTTAAGCAAATACGTCGTCGCGGATTGACTCAATCCGCTCGGGATTTGCTCTAGCAGGCTGCTGAAAAACTCGTTGACGTACCTTGCCTCGTCCTTCGAGACCGCGCTTCGCGCCTCCTCATCCTTCGACAAGCTCAGGATGAGGCAAGCTATTAAAATGATTGACCTCATGCTGAGCCCCGTCGAAGCACGAGGTCAGTCATGCGTTCTTCCTTTACAGCCGCCCCTTACCCCCGTTCGGCGAGGAAGCGCTTGATGGCCGCGTACTGGCTCTCGCCGTCGAGGCCGGCCTCGCGGGCCACCTTGTCCGCCTGGCCGCTGCCCAGGAAGTGGCCCTTGCGGAAGGGATGCAGGGTCGATCGGCGGCCGCGTTCGGACTGCACCCAGCGGTCCATGGTCGGCAGGGTGAAGCCGGTGATGCCCATGGCCTCGCGCGCCCGCCATTCGGGGAAGATCGCCTCGCGTTCCGCCTCGGGAAGCATGTCGAAGAGCTCGGCGCTGGCGACATAGAAAACGTCGAGGTCGATGCCGTCGGCCGCGAGCCGGGGCATGGCGTGCTCGACGAAGGCGTAGGCGACCTCGCTGCCCTGGAGCACGAGGGTCCCCGCGCTTTTCGACTGCGCCGCGCGCAGGCGGTAAACGCCGGTTCGCGCCGCGCCGGCCGGGGCCAGCCCGAGGGCCGCGCGGTCGAGAATCGTCTCGTTCGGGCGGGTGACGAAGGGGGCGATCACGGCCGGGCGTTTGTCGAGCGCCGTGGCCAACAACGGCCAGACCTCCCGCGGGTCCCAGGGGGTCAGCGTGACCATGGTGCCGGCGGGGAAGTTCCCCTGGAGGAGCTGCAGCGCCTGGGGATCGGCATGGGTGGGGCCGTCCTCCCCGGTTTTCACGCCGGCATGGGCGCAGACGATGACGATCGGCCGATAGCGGCCGTCGGCGAGGGTGGGCTCGGCCTGGTTGCCGATGGCGTGCAGGCGGGCAGGGATATGCCCCAGGGGGGCGGAAAAGGCGCCGTAGGACGAACCGACGCCGATGTGATGGCCATAGGTCGCCATGCCCGAGAGGATGCCGGTCATGGCATCCTCGCAGATGCCGCCGGTGGCGAGCAGGCGCGAGGCCGGATTGCGCCGGGCGTTGAAAAAGCCCTCCGCAAAGCCCTTGCCCACCGCGCTGACGCTGGTCGAGCCGTAGAGGTCGGCGGCGGAGGCGAGGATGGCGCCGCCACTCTCGCGGTTGAGATAGCCGAGGGCGCGGCCGAGCTCGCCGCGCAGCGTCGTGCTCTCGCCGGGGGTCAGCGCGAGTTCGGCGGGAACGGCTTCCGCCGCGCGGGCCACGGCCTCGAAGACGGCCTCGACCTTCGGCGCGTCGGTCCGCGGGGACCGCCCGCGCGTTGATAGCCGCTGGCGGGTGGCCTTCAAGCGGCCGGCCAGCAGTTCGACCAGCGGGCCGTCGGACTCGATGACGCCGCGGATCGCGGTCAGCGCTTCCCAGAAGCATCCCTCGACGACCTCGGCATCGGCGCCGGTGCGGCATCTGGTATCGGAATGCCCCGCCGGCTGATCGGCGCCGTGGCAATGGGGAAGGACGACACCGGTCACGTCGGTTAGGGGGCGAAGCGCCTCGAAAAAGCCGGAACAGCAGAGACGGTGTCCGGCGCCATGGGACGCCTTGCCCTCGATGCCGTATTGCCAGCCCTTGACCGTGCGGTAGACGATGGCGGTGGGTTGGCCGTTGTCCATGCCGACCGCCCGTCGTTGCGCCGCGATCACCTGCTGGAAATCGAAGCCGTCATCCACATAGATCACGTTCCAGTCGTGAAGGAAGGCGAGCTCCATGGGCGTCCATTGGACGTATTCGCCGGGTGTCTCGCCGTCCCGGCAGACATGGTTGGAATCGATGGAGGCCTGGTTCCAGTCCACATGCAGGACGGCGTTGCCGAGGGAGGCGGTGCCGGCCGCGGCCAAGGACTCGCTGACGCGGCCGGGGGTGAGGCCGCCCTCGCCCTCGACGATATGGAGGTAAGGCGCCTGGGCGCCGAAAGTGTCGACGGCGCCGAAGGCAAGGCCGAGAGACGACGCGACGCCGACGCCGGAGGCCCCGGTGGAGAGGCGCACGAAGGGGGTCGCCGGTGTCGGGTGCCCGTCCAGCGGCTTGACGCCGAACTTCTCGAACAGGGGGGTTTTGGTGATCGGGTTGCGGCGGAAGCCGAGCAGATCCTCGAGACGGAGCTGTTTGGTTTCGTCGGCCGGCAGAAGCTCGGGTGCGCCGAGGCGCGCGACCTCGTTGCGGAGGGCCCAGACGGCGTAGAGGCCGAGCGCCTTGTGGCCGGCGGCGAAGGAGATCATGTCGGCGTCGTCCCGATCCGGATCGGAGAGGTCGTACTCCATGGTATCGAACAGGAGCGCCGCCATGATCCGCCCGGCGGAGATGGACCCGCCGGGATGGCCCGACATCGGCACGTAGTTGAACAGGAGCGCGCAAAGCGAGCGGTAGATCAGGTCGAAGGATTCGAATTGACCGAGTTCCTCCGCGGTCAAAGGAGGCTGCGCTTTGGCGAGTTCCCCAGTGATATCCACATAGATTCCGCGCCGGGGTCCGAATGCGAAGGACATGTTTCCATTTCTCCCAAGACATCTTTTTTCTTGATTTTTATTATGCGGATCATTCGCAAAAAT
>JANQJG010000195.1 GCA_028281785.1 Rhodospirillales bacterium | reverse complement strand
TTTCACCTGGGCGGGATACGCCAACGCCGTCGCCGTGCGCGAGCTGGACTTCCACGACAACATCATGGCGGCGGAAACGGCGCATCCGGGCGACGCGATCCCGACGCTCCTGGCGGCGGCGCAGCACAGCGGTGCGTCCGGCCGCGACCTGATCCGCGCCGTCGCCACCTGCTATGAGACCCAGTTGCGCCTGTCGGAGAGGATCAGCCTCAACAAACACCGCATCGACCATACCGGCCATCTCGGCCCGGCCATCGCCTCGGGGCTCGGGGCTCTGCTGCGCCTCGATGCGGACACCATCTATCAGGCGGTGCAGTTCGCCGCCCATGTCTCGATGTTCACCCGTCAGGGCCGCAAGGGTCAGCTCTCAAGCTGGAAGGCTTTCGCGCCGGGCCTCGTCGGCAAGATGGCCGTCGAGGCCATCGACCGGACGATGCGCGGTGAGACCAGCCCGAGCCCGGTCTGGGAGGGCGACTACGGCATCTTCGCCATTCTGCTCGACGGAGCGGACGCGCGCTACGACGTGCGCCTGCCCGGCGGCCGCGAACCGCGCCGCGGTATCCTGTCGACATTCACCAAGGAGCATTCGGCGGGCTATCACGGCAACGCGCTGATCGATCTCGCCAAGAAGGTCCGCAGCCGCGTCCCGGATCTCGGCCAGATCGCGAAGGTCGACATCTACTCCAAGGAATACACCCACGTTGTCATGGGCTCGGGCAGCGGCGATCCGGAGAAGTACGATCCGGGCGCTAGCCGGGAAACGCTGGATCACTCGGCGATGTACATCTTCGCCGTGGCGCTGGAGGACGGCGACTGGCACCACGAGCGCAGCTATGCCGAGGAGCGGCGGCAACGGCCGGAGACCATCGCGCTGTGGCGCAAGGTCGAGACCCATGAGAACCCCGAATGGAACCGGCGCTACGATGACGAGCCGGACCCGCTGAAGAAGGCTCAGGGCGGCAGGGTGGAGATCACCCTGAAATCCGGCGAGGTCGTGGTCGACGAACTAGCCGTAGCCAACGCCCATCCCATGGGCGAGACGCCGTTCAGGCGGCCCGAGTACATCAGGAAAGCGGATCAGTTGTTCGAAGGGGTCGTGTCCCGCCGGGAGGCTGCGCGTTTCTACGACCTGGTCGATCGCCTGGCCGCGCTCGGCACCGACGAGGTGAGGCAGGTCAACGCGGTCAGCGATCTCGCCCCGGTGGAGCCGAGCGAGCGGGACGGCCGGGGCCTTTTCTGATCCGCGGTGGATAGGTGAGCCCAGGCACCCTGCCCCTCAGACGGGTTGAGAGGGCTGACCCTGTGAAGTGTGGATTACTCATGAAAATCAATTCTCTAGGCGTACGTTCTGCTGGAATCCCCGGCTGATGGCCCCCATCAAGAATATCCCTTCAGATTGAATTATATAATTTATATTCTCCTTAGAATGGCAGCCAGAGCCGTTACTCACCGTAACAAACTGCTCCCCGGCGGAAAACTGGCGCACCTTCCCTCCGACAGCGGTTGACTGTACTTCGCGCGCGGGACGATGCCCTTGGGCCGACCAAGATGGCATCGCGGGACCTGCGCGATCACAGCAGCGGCTGAACTACCTGAGGATGAAAGATCATGTCGCTGAATTCCGGTTGTTCGCGCAGTCGCCCGCCCGAGGGATTTGCGGAGTTGGATCTGGTGCCGGACGAGGAACGACGTCTTGCCGCGATCCTGGCGACTGATGTGGTCGGTTTCAGCAGCCTTATGGAAGCCGATGAAACCCGGACATTCGCGAACATCAAACGCCTCTTCAACGAAGTCATCGAACCGCAGGTCCATCAGCACAAGGGCCGCGTCTTCAAGCAACTCGGCGACGGTTTCCTGGTGGAGTTCGCCAGCGTCGTAAACGCCGTTCGCTGCGCCATCGCGATTCAAATGGAGATGCGGGTATGGCGCGGCACAGACGAAACCGAACTGCAGCTTCGAATTGGCGTCAACCTCGGCGACATCATCGTCGATGGGGACGACGTATACGGCTCGGGAGTCAACCTCGCATCCCGGCTCGAGGCCATGGCCGAGCCCGGTGGCATCTGCATCACCGCGCAGGCCTACGATCAGCTTCGGTCGGTCTTGGACGCCGTGTATGAAGACATCGGAGAGCAGACCTTCAAGAACATCGCGAAGCCGGTTCGTGTCTACAAGGTGAATGGCTCGAATCAGCCCGGAGCGGCAACCCCTGTCCGGAGGGTGCCCAGACGAAGGACTCTTCCTATTCGCCAGGCCATATACGCCGCGATAGCGCTGGTCGTTGTCGCGGCTTCAGCCTGGATCGTGAACGGCCTGGTGTCAGGTCCGAACGATGCGGCCGACGCTACGGACCGGCTTGCGGTCGCCGTGCGAACATTTCAGGCCGTCGCCAACGAGAAACGGGCGCTGCTCGTCAGCGAGGGCCTGACGGAGGATATCGTAACCGCTTTGTCGCGCGTTCCGGATTTACACGTTGCCGACCGAAACCTGGTCCGCGAGAGCGAGAGCGAAGGTGCCGATTCGCGCAGCCTTGCCGCTGCGCTTGGTGTCAGCCACTTCCTTGAGGGCAGTATCGAGAGCCGGGGCGAAAAGCTTCGGATCAATGTGCGACTGGTCGACGCAAAATCCGGCAGCAATGTCTGGGCCCAGCGCTACGACCGCGATACCGATCAGCTTTTTGAGATGCGCGACGAGATCACCCTGAATGTGATCGCTTCACTGCATATCGAACTGCTTGACGGGCAGTACAGCGCTCTTACGCGAAAGTCCACCACCAGCCTTGACGCCTGGCTGCTGCACCGGGAGGCGCTGGGGCACGCGTTCACATTCACCCGATCGGGCAACGAAATCGCCAAGCAGATGCTGGAGGAAGCCACAGAGCTCGATCCGAATTTCGTCATCGCCCTGGTCGAACTGGGATGGCGGCACGGACACGACGCGGACAATGGCTGGAGCGCCTCGCGATCGGACTCTCTCGCAATCGCCGAGGAAATTGCCTACGAAGCGCATGCCATCGACCCGGAGAATGCCTCCGTCCACGCCCTGCTCTCCGGTATTCTTCTGCTGAAGGGTGAGTATGAAGAGAGCCTAGCTGCGGCCAAGAGGGCTGTGGAAATCGCGCCTCAAAGCGCTGAGGTCAATGCCACCTACGCCTGGACCCTGGTCAATGCCGGCCACTCCGCGGAAGCGATCATCACAGGGCAGCGGGCGCTGGAACTCGGCCCCTGGAATCCCGAGTGGTACCACATCGCGCTGGCCAAGGCCTATCACCTCGAAGGCCGTCACGACGAAGCGATCGTCCACCATCGTGCCTACTTGGAACGAAGTCCCAAAGGCTTCAGGGCCGCGGTCGCACATCTGAATCTCGCCGTCATCTACGCCGAGCAAGACGACACCGGCAGCGCTCGCAATCACATCCGTCACGCCAAGCAGGCAGCCCCGGACTTCACACTCAGTGCTTATGAGGACTGGTCGCACCTGAAGGACAAGGCCTATCTGCGGAATTTCGTCCAGCAACTCAGATCACTGGATCAAGACGGCATCCTCTCACCCTGACCGCCGCCATCGCCAGACCAAAGACCGGTCTGCGGAATCCAACAAAAACCCCGGCGCGAAGCCGGGTGTTTTGTTGGTTGCGAGGGCAGTATCTATTCAAAACCCTACGTTACAGATCCACATCTGAGTGTGGTTGCGGGGATACGCTTACACCTTTACCGAAGAGAATTGTAGTCATGATCAAGGGTGCGCATGCATCACTGCTTGCTCGTCGTCGCGAAACAGCACTCCGAAACGAGCTTACAACCGGCCCCAATTTCAAGCGTAGATCACGCCAGATTTCGAATGCTGGCAATGCGAGCGGATGTCACCCCTTGGGATTGAGCATGGCAAAGTCGAGTGTGGCGAGTGTCTTCTCGAAGGCCGGAGATCGGGGCCCGCTCTCCGAAGGCGGAAAGATCACGCTTGTCAGCGTCGTGGAGGATGTGCCGTCCTATGTCGTCGAGTAGCTGTCGGTAAAACCCGAAGCCAAAATTCGAGCCGAAGTGCGCAAACGGTTGGATGCCATGGCCGAAGGGCAAGCCGACCTTGAAACGGCAGTGGTTGCCGGCAGCCCGGGGGTCGCCATCACCGATCTCGCCGCAAAGTACGGCGCGGACCTGATCGTCGTCGGGTCACATCGTTCGGGCCTGCAGGAGTATTTCCTCGGTTCAACCGCTGCCCGGGTCGTGCGTCGCGCGCCCTGTGCCCTACGCGTCCTCAGGTAACTGCTGTGCGTCCACTGGCGATTATACGGTCTTTAATACCAATCGGCCCTCGGCTTGAGCCGGCGTCATTCATAGTCGCTGTCAGGGCAGTAATTCCCGACTCCAAGATCTGGCGCGGACCTTGACAAACGGGGTTGGTTACAGCGGGCCCGCAACCAGCCCTGTTTGCTCTTCCCGGAGAGGCAGCTTTTCGCGGCAACCCATGAGTTTTTCTGGTGGCGCGCTTCGCGAAGCGCCCTCTTTCGGTTCAACCCCAGACGAACCCGGCCAGATATTCGGACGTCCGCAATCTGCCAAGAGGCGGTATCGAAGATCTTTGAATGGAATTGGACCGCAAGCCCTCGATGCACGAACAGTCCGACCGAAACACACTGGCGGCTTGGCCTGGGGCGGCTTGGCCTGGGGCGGCTTGGCCTGGGGCGGCTTGGCCTGGGGCAGGACGGCAGGGGCGGTATGCAGCTTGGGAATGTACAAGGACTTGGAAGCCGGTATAGTCAAGCATCAGAGGTGATCCTGCTCGAAAGTACGGCTTGCCGGTCGGGCGACCCAGGGAGGTTGCAATGCTCGATGTCGAAGAACTTCGGGAACGCACCCGGGATATGGATGCCCTTGCGCTTCTGCGGTTCTTGATCACTGAAGCTTTTCCGCGGAAGACAGTGGCGACCTGTTC
>JANQJG010000119.1 GCA_028281785.1 Rhodospirillales bacterium | reverse complement strand
CACCTGCGGGAGACCGCGTGTTCACCGGATGTCAACACAGAGGCAACAGGATGTTGACGTCCGGGTGCCCGGATGGGCGCCGTCTGGGACCTTGGATTTCGTCGGAGAGGTGGGTGAGTGGCTTAAACCAGCGGTTTGCTAAACCGTCGTGCTCTTAAAGGGGCACCGGGGGTTCGAATCCCCCCCTCTCCGCCACTCTGGAAAATAAATGCGAACGTCGTTCGCCGCCGATTCCACGCCATTTGAAGCCGCCAAGGACCCCCAGCAGGGTATTTTTCGATCCCATGATCCGGACTTCGCGTTCGGAGACTTCGACGCGCTGCGCAAGCGCGCGCAGATGATCCCGCCGATAGCCGCCGTGGCTGCCCATCGCCGGAATCACGAACGGCCGGCAGCTGCAGGCGGAAAACCAGCCGGCCACGGCGCGCACCATTTCGGGAAGCACGGAAATGCCCCGCGACCCCACGGCGATTGCCACCTCGCCACCAGCTGGGAGGTCGGCCTCGAGGCCAGACCCGTTCATGGCACGGAGCACTTCGCCACCCGGATCGTCCAGACGATCGTCCCGCAGGTGTCTAACAACAGCGAAAAGCGGAGGGAGAGAAACGGAGCCTACGAGATCCCGTAGAACCGACATGAATCCTAACTCGCGGCGGGCCTTCTCCTTCTCCGGATGCGCGGGTCGCTTGACGCAATGCGTCGTTCAGACCCCAGCATACGCGGTGAACCCACCGTCAATCGGCGTGATCGTGCCCGTGATATAGGCTGAAGCCTCGGATGCATACCAGATGCAGGTTCCGACCAGGTCGTCGGGTGTGCTGAGCCTACCCATCGGCGTATGGTCGATGATCTTCTGGCCACGCGGCGCGTATGAACCGTCCTCGTTGAACAGCGTACGGATCATGCGCTGGTTCGGCACAAAGCCGGGCGCGATCGCGTTCACCCGGACCTTCGGGTTGCATTCCTTGGCCATGTGGCAGGCAAGCCACTGCGTGAAGTTTCCGACCGCGGCTTTGGCGGCGGCGTAACCGGGCCGCCCCTCAAGCGGTCGGTAATAGTTCATCGAGGTGATGTTGATGATCGATCCACCCTCCTCTTGCACTGCCAGTCTTCTGCCATAGTAATAGCAGGGCCATAGGCAGCCGCCGAAGAAGTTGAGCTGCACGACGTCGGAAAGAGGGGCCATCTCGAGGTCGAAGAAAGTCTTCGCCGGGCCAGTGATGGCCGTAACCACGTTACCTCCGGCGCAGTTCACCAGGATATCAAGCCGACCGTAATCGCTCGCGACTTCATCCGCGTTGCGGGCCATGGACTCGGTCGAACGCACGTCCACCCTATAGCTTCGCGCTTGGCCCACGCAATCGGGGGCGTCCGTAATCCTGGCCACGACTGCATCGGCGTTCTCCCGGTGTGCGCCATAGGTGACCACCACACTTGCGCCAGCTTGCGCCAACCCAAGAGCGAGAGCCCCTCCGATCGCTCCAGAGCCGCCCAGCACCACCGCCACCTTGCCGCGCAGATCGAAAAGTCGCATGGCCGAATTCTCTGTAATCACCGTCACCACGTCCCATTGAGTGAATTGACAGGGGCCGCCGCGACGCGGCGGCCCCTGCCGGTCAGAACAAGGAAGCCCTTTCGGGACCCCCGCTTCGGCGGAAATCTATTTGAGCAGGCCCCCCGTCTTGGCGAGATCATGCAGATTGTCGTTCAACTTTTTCAGATGCACCCTGAAGTCCTTGGTCGACATATAGGATGGGAAGAGCGAAACCTTGGCCATCTCCTTTTGCGTCTCGGGATTCTCCATCAGCTTCTTGCTGATCTGATCCCACTTCTCCACGACGTCCGCCGGTAGGCCGGCGGGGCCGTAGAGCCCGATATTGAAGGGCGTGACGACGTCATAGCCCTGTTCCGTCAGGGTCGGCACGTCAGGCAGTCCCGGGTCGCGCTGTTCCGCACCCACGCCGAGCGGGATGAGCGTACCGGCCTTGATGTGCGGTAACGTCGGAGTGATGGACTGGAAGACAACGTCCGCGCGCTTGCCCAGCTGTTCGTTCAGACGGTCCGTATCTCCGCCACTGGCGATGATGTGGAACTTGACCCCGGTGGCCTTTTCCAGCTCAAGCGCGCTGAAGTGGGCGCCCGCGCCGATCTGGACCGGGAGGCGGAGCGTCTCGGGGTTGGCCCTTCCCTTGGCGATCAGTTTTTCAAGGGTGTCGATGTCCTTGTTGTCCTTGTGTACATGGACGACTTCGTTAAAGAGCATCAGGTTGGAGATGGGAGTCAGATTGTCCCAGTTGATCTCAGATGCGCCGGTGTGAAAGGCGGTGATCAGGCTCTTGTGCTGCCAAAGCAGGGTATATCCGTCCGGGGCGGCCTTGGAGGCCTCCAGCGTGCCGATGCCGCCGCCGCCTCCTGCGATATTCACGATCGCGATGCTCTGTCCGAGCAGCTTTTCCGCTTCCTTGGTGATGAGCCGCGCGGACATGTCCGACGAGCCGCCCGCGCCAAATGGCACGATCAGCTTGATTGGCTTTTCCGGATAGGCTGCGATTGCGGGGCCTGTAAAGCCAAGCAGAGCCAACAAGGCCAGACTTAGAAATGCCATTTTACGCATTTTATGCTCCTCCTCTGTTTGAACCGGCGGACGATCCGTCAGCGTCTGACTGCGCGAGATGCACCTTTCGCGAGTGTTCCCGCACGAAGGGGTAAACCAGGATGATCACGGAAATGATTAGGAAGACGAGGCAGACCGGTTCGTTGACAAGTGGCATGAAGCTGCCCTTGCTTGCGGTGAGCCCGCGGCGGAGGTGCAGTTCGGCAATGGGTCCGAGGATGACCCCGAGGACCATCGGCGCCAGGGGATAGGCGTGTTTTTTCATCCAGTAGCCGAGCAGGCCGAAGCCAAACACGACCCATATGTCGATGAACCGGTTATTCGTGACGTAGGCCCCGATTACGCAGATGGCCAGGATGGGCGGAATCAGGAGATATTTTGGGATCCGCACGACCATGGCGAAGGGCTTGATGAGTATTATCATGAGCCCGACCATGACGACGTTGGAAACCATAAAGGCCAGAATGAAGCCATAGGTAATATCCGGCGAGTTCGTGAAAAGCAGCGGCCCGGGGATGAGATTGTTGATGGTGAGCCCGGCGAGGAGTAGGGCCGCGGCCGGGCAGCCTGGCAGGCCGAGGGTGAGCAGGGGGATCATCGCCCCCCCTATCACCGCGTTGTTGGCCGCCTCTGAGGCAAAAATGCCGTCCCTGGCTCCCTTGCCGAATTTCTCCGGATGTTTCGAGGCAAGCTTCGCTTGGTTATATGCCAACAGGGCTGCGGTGCTCGCGCCGACGCCCGGTACCAAGCCGATCAGCGTGCCGATGAACGAGGATCGGATCAGATTGACTGCGGACTGCCCAAGCTCTCTAAGCTTCGGCAGGATGTCGCGATAGGTCGCGTCTATCGTTTTCTCCGCCTCGTGGGCATGCCTTACGTCGCTCAAGAGTTGGGGGATGGCGAACAACCCGATGAGGATGGACACCTTCACAAATCCACCGCTCAACTGCGGGGAATCGAAATCGAAGCGTGGTACGCCGACGATGGGGTCCGGCCCAATCGTGCCCACGAAGAGTCCCACGGAGCCGGCGGTAAGCGCTTTGCTGAGAGACGACTGACTGTTGTCCGCAATCATGACCAGCGCGCACATTACGATGGCGAAAATCTCGAAGGGGGATAGGGAAAGAGCGACCTCCGCCAGGGTTGGGGCGAGCAAGAGCAAGCAGAAGTAGCTGAACCCGCCCCCGAGGAAAGAAGCGGCGATTCCGTAGCCCAGCGCCTTGCCGGGCTTCCCTCGGGCTGCAAGCGGGTAGCCGTCGAAGGTGGTCGCGATGCTGGACGGGGTTCCGGGGATGTTCAGGAGCACTGCGGAGACGAGGCCGCCCGTCATGCCGCCTACATACAGGGAAATGAGCAGAGCGAGGCCCTGCATGGGGCCGAGACTATAGGTGATCGGTATGGCTATCGCGATGGCCATCATGGCCGTGAGGCCGGGAATTGTGCCCACGCAGATCCCAATCGCCGTTCCGATGAGGATGAGCAGGAATACGCTCGGCTGGAGGACCAGCTGCAAGCCAAGGCCAATATGTTCCAGAAAGAACATTCTCCCGCACCTCTTCCAGAGACCGAGCCCTACGCTGAAGACCGTTCGCTTAGGGGAAAAACGCCTTGAGTATCACGTCGAACACGAGGTAGATCGCCGCCACGGTACCGGTCGCCATCCCCAGAACGGGTCGGATCACTTGCGTCGTCCGCTTGCTCAACACGAATCCCAGAAGGATCATGAATACGAAGGCGAGGAGCAGGAAGGGGATGTCCGTGAAGACAATTGTCAGGATGAAACCCAAAAGAAACAGGATCGTCGTTAGGAGGAGAACGGTTTCTTCGGATCGCCTGGAGGATGGATGTCCGTCCGGCCTGGCCTTGTTTTCCACGAGGCTGTTCCTGAAGGTTTGGTATGCTGCCTTGCCCATTTCAAGAACACAGAGGCACATGGTCGCGATCAGGATGCACTGCGGAAAGAAACGCGGCCCCATCGGTTCGAAGCGCGGTGGAGGGAAGCTAAACGAGTACCAGTAGAAGAACGCCGCAACCGCGAAGATGAGCGCGGGTGGATAGAACTTCTTGAACATGGCTTTCATACCGTCCCCCGAATCCTTACGGAGCGCTTTGCGTGACGGTGGATGCTCGCCACGCCGCTCATGAGAACGTCCTTTTCGGACTCGATCACACGCGGTTGGGTGATTGTTTCCCTGCGCCTTATTAGATGTTATTACATTAGAATGGAAAAGTTACGGGATTGTTAAGATGCAGTCAACCCCAATTCTCTGTTCGCGATTAAATTCCATCCAATCCTTCAAAGGACTCAATGTAAAACATTTCCCTTGGGAAGAAATGTCGGAAGCGGATTGACGCTGGCTACCCATATTGATATTGCTACATCAAAATGGTGTTCGATGTTGAAGTCGGCTTCTCCCCGACTTCCGCCATACTCATTGCCCAGGGAGATCCACCGCAAGCGGGTGGATGGGCGGCTATCCGCCGCAAACAACATCGCCAACCGCAGATTACAGAGCATCAGATGGCCGGCACGAATGAAGAGAGCCTCCTTCAACGTCTGCTGCACCAGGTCCGCAAGGCTTCCCAATCGCCTTTCGAAAACGGGATCGGGGACGCCGCCTCGCTCTGCCTATTGGATTTCCTGGCCGCCATCCTAGCCGAAGCCGATGGCCCGATCGCTAGAGTAGGGGCGGGTACGGCTGTTGCGTTCGGACCGGGTGGCTGCACGCTGCTGGCCACCCGCCAAACCGGCAGCTTGACCGGGGCGATCTTCTACAACGCGCTCACAGCCACGGCTCAGGATCTGGACGACGCGCACCGGTTCACCACCGGCCTTCACCTGAGCGCCGTGACGGTGCCGGTCCTGCTGGGCCTCGCCGAGACTCGCAAAGTAGGAGGTGAAGCGTTCATTCGCGCCATGCTTGCGGGCTACGAGGCGTGCTCGCGGATCGTCCGCGCGGCGGATGCGGGCATCCGCGGGCGCGGCTACCATTCCACGGGGGCGGCCGGAATGTTCGGTTCCTGCGCGGCGGCGGGGACGTTGCTGGGGCTCGACGATGACACGCTGCTGAATGCGATGGGCATCGCGGCCTCCGGAGGAAGCGGCCTCTTTGCTTTCGTGCACGAGGGCACGTCTTCTCGTCACGCGCACGCAGCCTGGGCTTCGCTTAACGGTCTAACGTCGGCCTTGATGGCGGAAGAAGGCCTCACTGGCCCTCGTTTTGCCCTGGAGGGCTATGGCGACAGGCACAAAGACGGCTATCTCAAGGCTTATGCGGGCGAATGGAATGAACATTACCTTACGGACGAACCGGAAAAGCCCGAGCTATTAAACGGCTACCACAAACTGCACGCGGCTTGCGGGCATGCCGCGCCGGCGATCGCCGGTTTGCAGCATCTACGCGAAAGGCTTTTGCCCCGCCTCTGGGACATATCACGGATCGATATAAGGGGCTACAAATCCTCCGCGTCACTGAACCGGGCTGAACCGGCTTCAGTGACGGAGGCCAAGTTTTCCTTGCCCTTCTTGACCGGTGTCGTGCTGCTCTATGGGCAGGCCTCCTTGGTCGAGATGGTGCCCGAACGGCTCGAAGATCAGGAAGTGCGCAGAATCGCCGCGCTGGTGAACGTGGAGGAGGACCCGGAACTCAACGCGAGCTTCCCGCGCCTGCGTGCGGCAAAATTGGCCGTCACCCTCAATGACGGGGAAGTTATCGAAGAGCGCGTCGACGCTCCCCTCGGGACTCCGGAAAATCCGGCCCCTCGCGCGGTTCTGGAGCAGAAATTTCTGGATGCCGGGCAAAAGGTGTTTCCGGGAGAGGTGCTCGGGGAGATCTCCGAGTTGGTTTCCCGGCTGGCCACGCTACCCGATGTGGCGGAAATTCCGGCCCTGCTCAGGCGGTAGATCGGATTCACGCGATTAAATGGTATTGTAGGGCGATTCCATTTAATCGCGATCTGATCTAGTGAGAGGCGAGTGGTACGCTCCAAGGCCCGCCCCTAGTGGCGTGTGCCTAATCCGGCGCACTGAGATCGCTTCCGTCGTTCTCCTGCCCCGTCGGCGGCCTGAGCCGGCGCAAATCCCGTCCAGTATGAGAAATCCAGGATAGGTCAACCGGGGTCGCAATCGTGCACCCCGGTTGAGAGATGGGCAGGCCACCGGCACGGCGAACGGACATTTTGGTGAAGGATGCGATCCGTGGACTTCCGGCTGCACGACATCCATGCAGCGCATGGTCAGCGGCGGGCGGAATTCATGGATCGTCCGGAATTCCCTCTCCCACGCCAGCAGAGGTCTGCACGGATTGAGCTGCGCCTGCCAGGCTCTCGATATCCTCGATTTGGACCGGTGCCTCCGCGAGATGCAAGTCGACTTGGTCCAGCCGGGGATTTGTGAAATGCTGATCAGGCCGGTACCGCCGGCGGCGTTGATCGAGAGCGTATCCACCATTCTGAGCGGCCGGTACAACGCCGCCAACAGACGCGCCGACAGGCCGAGGGCCCTTCGGTATGCCGATGTGGAGATGGACCTGATCACCTATCGGGTGCGACGCAGTGGTCGCGAAATTCATCTCAGCCCGATCGAGTTCAGGTTGCTGCGTCATCTGCTCGCGCATCCCGAGCAGGTTGTCACGCGCGAGGAGTTGAAGCGTGCAGCGTGGCAAAACAACGTGCATATGGTCCCCAGGACCGTGGACGTGCATGTCGGAAGGTTGAGGAAGGCTCTGCGCTCCGTTTCCGATAAGGACCTTGATACGCACGGTACGGTCGGTCGGCTATGCTTTGTCGGATGTTCGGCGGGGCACCACCGGTCCGAACGGATGAGACGTCGACCGTCCGGCACATCCCCTCACCCACGGGTCCCGCGGACATCCCCCCGCCGGGGCCCCTTTATTGGACGCTTTAAGCTCGGCCCATTCTCGGGCCTCGGCCACGAGAAGCTCGCCCAGAAGCCGTTGATCGAGATTGCGGCATATCATCATGTCAGGCGTCCCCCAAAAGTCTCCCGGTCAATGTGAAGGAATGCACCTCGCGCCGCGTTCGATGGCCTCGGTCTGCGACACGATCTCGTGGAGACCGCTTACGAAAGACGACAAACCCGAACTGCGGAGCGGCACGAAAGTCTTAGAGCGTTGCTTGCAGAGACGCTTGGCGAGCTGACAGGCCCGGTGACTGACGCAGTCGACCGGGAAGAGAACGACGTCACCCTGGGCCAGAACCTCGCCCAGGCGCTCGCCCCTTTCCTCGATTCCGCCGTCATGGTGGATGAACGTGCCGTTGGCACGTTCGACCAGTGTCCGAAGGCGAGGGATCAGTCTGGCCCGCCCGCCGACATAGACGATCCGCTGGCCGCACAGATCCAAATCATGGCCTTTCCCTTCGCCCGCGCTCCCGAGCTCCGAGTGCAGCACGGCCTCCAAGGATTCGCGTTCTCTCGTTGCGGCGGACAGAGCTTCGCCGAGTCGTTGGTTGGTCTCGCGGAGCTCGTCAATCTCTCTACCTTGGGCGGAAATACGAACCTCGGCCTCTCCGGCTCTCTGGGCGTCCTCGGCCGCTTGTCGGGTGAGCGTCTCGACGCGCGACCGCATGGATCGATAGGCCTCGCCGCTTTCCTGTTCGCGAATGCGCTCCTCGGCCGCCTCAAGGCGCCGCTCCGTTGCCTTGGCAGCCAAAATCTGCATACCCAGGTCACGAGTCTCGATTGCGTGCTCGTCCAAGAGCCGTCTCATTTCCGACTCGCGCTCGGAGAGCCGCCTTTTGTACTTCCCCAGTTCCTCCGCGAGCACATCCCGTTCGGTCTCCAGACTTCTCAGCCGGCGAATGTTGGCGCGGCCGGAGGCGCCGACGAGATGGGAGAGCATGTGGACCTCGCCAAAGGCATGCCAGATCAGCTCTTTCGATACCGCGGGGTGGGTTGCGAGCGCCCAGTAGGGCCCCGGCACATCGCCATCCTGCAGGCAAGAATCCCACAGTGAGCGCAGGCTCCCGTCGTCCTCGAGCCCGCTGAAGCGGCGAATCGCCGCCTTGTACTTCCGGTCGAGAACCTTGTGCATCGCCTTGGCGACCGGTCCGGGGCTGCCGACAACATCCACGAATTGGGCATGGATGTCATAATCCTTGAGTTCCGGCGGCACCCTGACGTGCAGTCTTGAGGCGATACGGCGAAGCTCGCCCAGCGTCAGGCAGGTCCCGATGATGGAACAGTGGAGACGGACATCGGTCTCCCAAAGCTTCTTTCTCCTGCGCGGCCCCTCGATCGTTTGTGGGGTATCCGTTTCGCAGCTTTCACACATGGCCATTCTCGTCAAAACCGAGGGTGGGATCCGGAGGAGGATCGTCCGACAAACCGGCCCGATCCTCCTCCGCCACGCTCCGTCCGGTGGGCATTGGGGTCATCCGATATTCACCAAACCGAACAGAGGCATTCTCCATCCTCCAGTATTCCGGGTTGCAGCGGATCACCATGTCACAGGGGCCGGCCCAGCCCCGCCGGCGACCTGCTTCCCCTTCAGATCCCAAACCCCAGCTCATAGACAAGTAGGGCACCAATCAGGTGGGAGTCGACGTCTTCGGCTTGGTCGAACTTGTAGCCGACGTCGAACGTGACACCGAAGTCGAAGGCGTATCCGCCGGACACCTGAAACGAGTAGTCGGTGCGGTCGGTTCCGTCGGGGTTGTCGACGAACTTGCCGGTGTACGAGACAGCCATATTCCACGGGCCGTACGCGACGAGGCCGGCCGCGGTCACATAGTCTCGATCCTCGTCCTGAGTGCCTTCCGCGTTCCAAAACCGCACATACTCGAGGAGCGGGGTGACGGACAGGTCTTCGTCGATCTCGATCTCCCATTCGCCGGCGGCGGCGAAACGGTACTCGTCATCGATCTCGTCCCCGGTAAGCGGATTGCCATCCTCGTCGTTGACGCGGTCGACGGCCTGTCGGGCCCCGCCGATGTGGTAGCGAAAGCCGGGAAGCGCCTGGATCTCCTCGCCATCGAGAGCGACCGCAAACGACTCCAGGCTCTCGGTATTGCTGGGTCCGCCATCGCCCAGCCTCGTCCGGCCACGGTTTGTGCCGAAAGACTCGCTCAAACCCGAGGTATCGGTGAAGAAGACGCTGCCGGAGAGGGTATGGGACCCGAGCACCTCATCCTGAATGACCGTCGCACCGCCCCCGAAGCCGATTCGCTCGGCGAGCTCGATATCGTCCTCGCCGATGTCGGTCCCGTAGATCCCGGGTGCAGCATCCCAGGCGATGGCGAAGTTGGGACCGAACTTGCCGCCGATCAGGGACCAACGGTCCTCCTCCCAGTTAAGGGAGAGGTTTTCGACGAAAACACCGTGCTCGCAGAGCCAACAGTCGTCTCCCGGATCCGGATCGCCGGTCTGCTCCAGCGTGAAATGGGTGTTGAGAAAAAACGGCTTCGCAAAATTAATGTTGAGACCGAGTTCCGTCGTCGTCGTCAGGTTGTTGATCTCGGTGTCTTTGTCGTCCGAATCGAAGGTGTTGTCATTCTGAAGCTCGATAACCAGTTCGCCCTCGACCCGAGGCGGCCAATAGACTCCTCCCTCCTCTTGCGCCGATACCGTCGACGCAAAGACAAGGCCCGCCGCGGCCACGAGAAGCACCAGGTTTTTCTTTTTGGGCATCGTTTCCCCTTTCCGATCTACTTGGTTTTGATTCAGGTTTAGAAACACTCATTAGGCCGCCCGGCCGGATTCCATGTCCGAGCGCAATCGGTCGAGCCAGGCAAGTTCCCATTCGAAGCGCTCGATTTCATGATGGAGCCAACGCCGCGAAGAGGGCCGTCGCGCCGGGCACTCTTCACAAAGCCGCTGAAGCGCTTCGAGCCCTTCGCGGTGCAGGCGGGCGAGCTCTTCGACCTCGAGGGATCTCTCGGCGGGATCCAAGCACTCGAGAAAGCTGAGCTTTGCAGCCACGCAGGTGCGGCTTACGCGGTCGCCGTGACGTGGAACCGATCTCCTGAGCAAGTCGCGAAGAGCGCCGCGGCCGCTTTCGGTGATTTCCCAGTGTTGGGCATCGTCCCTATCAAGGGACGAGGAGGGCCGCAGCCAGCCGGCGTTCAAGGCGCTCACGATGCCGCTGCTGACGACGTCCACGGTCGGCTGCCAATGCTGTGGCGCCAGCTCCTTGGCGGCGGTGATGATTTCGCAGAGCGAGGCGCTGCCCTCGTGGACCACACCGAGCACGATCACGAGCGCCAGGTCTTTGGATTCCAGGCAAGGATACGGTCGCTCAGGTCGCTTCAATGTTGGCTCCGTGGGCCTGAAAACGCTGGTGGCGTTCGGGTCAAGTCGCTAAAACCATAAGCACTTTGCGGTTATGGGAATGAATGTCAATCTCAATCGCAAGTGAAAACGGCCTGTCCCAGCAAAACTCAGGCTTTGCCTTGGGTGCATAAAATGGAGTGGGGATCGACGGCCTATCGGATGGTAAGGGCCGGAACGACCTAAGGCCACTTAGAGCGGATCGCGATCTGATCTAAGAACCGTTGTGGTCGCTTGACACGCCGGGCTCCTATTCGAATACTGCTCCAGACGGTTCCCTCTATGGGTTAACAGGGAATTCGGTGCGCGAGGCCCTTCTCTCCGGGTCCGCAAGTCCGAAGCTGCCCCCGCAACTGTAAGCGGTGAAGGGTTGCTCACTTGACGCCACTGGGGCGACGGCATGGCCGGCACCTGGGAAGGCGAGCAGCCCCTGGCCCGCGAGCCAGGAGACCTACCGTCGCAGGTCCACTCGAGAGCCGGCCGGGGTGAGTCGGCGGAGGTAGATAGATGGCGCAAACCCAGCGCAACGCGACGACGTTCCGGTTTTTCCCCGACATCGAGTTGATACGCATAGAAGCGGTGTGAGATGCGACGGCCGCGACAATCGTCGCGGTCCGGTCGAGCCCACGGCCATCGTCTGTTCCGGGCCGGCGCGACACAAGACTGTGCGCGAAGTGCCGTCACGGGTGTCCGGTCCTTCAGAAACGACGATGCGTGGGATGACCCGGGCCATCTCATCGAGTCCTATTTCATGAGCCGGCGGCATACCGACCATGACCCCGATACGGTCGTCCTCGCCTGGCTCAGCGTTCTTTCGCCTGCCGTCGAGCCGCCCCTCGCCGCAAGGTCGCTGATCCGTCGGTTGAAACGAGGAACCCCCGATCACCAGTCGCACCGCAAGGACCGCCTCGTCGATCTGCTCGCGTTTATCGCCGCTCATCGCCGCAATCCAGAGAATTGATCGAAGGCCAACGGCCATGTCAGACACAAGGGAAGAGAGGAACCAAATGACACGTTCCGCCAATCTCGGCTTTCCACGTATCGGCGCTCACCGTGAACTGAAGAAGGCGACGGAAGCCTACTGGAGGGGTGATGCCGACCTGGCCTCCCTCGAGGCTGCCGGGACCGAACTCCGCGCCACGCACTGGAAGCTCCAAAAGAGCGCAGGAATCGAAACCATTCCCTCCGGCGACTTCTCGTTCTACGACCAAGTTCTCGACATGACCGCGATGCTCGGTGCCGTGCCGCCACGGTTCGGACACGATGGCGGCACGGTCGATCTGGACACCTACTTCGCGATGGCGCGGGGCGCGGACGATGCGCCCGCCATGGAGATGACGAAATGGTTCGACACGAACTACCACTATATCGTGCCGGAGTTTCATGGGGGGCAGCGCTTTTCCGTCAGCTCGACCAAAGCGGTCGATGAATTCAAAGAGGCCAAGGCGCTTGGCATCCATACGCGCCCGGTGTTGATCGGGCCGGTTACGTATCTTTCGTTGGGTAAGGTGAAGGGCGCCGCCCTCGACCCGCTGTCGCTCCTCGGGCGCCTCCTTCCGAGCTATCTGGAGCTCTTGTCACGACTGAAGGAAGCTGGCGCCGATTGGGTCCAGATCGATGAGCCGATCCTCGTGCTCGATCTTTCCGACGGTCAGCGCGACGCGCTGCGTACCGCCTACGACGCGCTCGCCGATGCCCGCATTCGGATCATGCTCGCCACCTATTTCGGAGGGCTGCGCGACAATACCGGTCTTGCCGTCAGGCTGCCCGTGGCCGGGCTTCACATCGATCTGATTCGGGGTCCCGATCAGCTCGGAGCGGTGCTCCAGGAACTGGGTCGGGAACAGATCCTCTCCCTCGGCATTGTGGACGGACGCAATGTCTGGCGCGCCGATCTGGCGGCGTGCCTGACCACTGTCGAGAGCGCCGTTGCCGCGCTCGACGCCGAGCGCGTTCAGGTGGCGCCTTCGTGTTCGCTCCTTCATACCCCTGTCGATCTGGACAACGAGACGAGGCTCGACGAGGAGCTCAAGTCCTGGATGGCGTTCGCCAAACAAAAGCTTGGCGAAGTGGCCATCCTCGCCCAGACGGCGCGAGGGGACGGGGACGCTTTCGCGAGCACCTTTGCAGCCAGCGAAAACGCGAAGGACACGCGCAAATCCTCGCCGCGCATCCATGACCCTGATGTGAAGGCGCGGGCCGACGGCGTGACCGAAGCCGACCACTCGCGACAAAGCCCGTTCCCGGCGCGCCACGAGTTCCAGCGGGCACATATCGACTTGCCCCCATTCCCAACGACGACGATCGGATCGTTTCCCCAGACGGGGGAGGTCCGCAAAACGCGCGCCGCGTTCAAGCGCGGCGATCTCGGCGAGGCCGAGTATGACGCCTTTCTCCAGATCGAAACCGAGAAGACAATTCGCCTACAAGAAAAGCTCGGTTTGGATGTCCTCGTCCATGGCGAGTTCGAGCGCAACGACATGGTGGAGTACTTCGGCGAACAGCTTCGAGGCTTCGCATTCACTCAGAATGGCTGGGTGCAGTCCTACGGCTCGCGATACGTCAAACCTCCGGTGATCTTCGGCGATGTCTCGCGGCCCCAGCCAATGACGGTCAAATGGTCAGCCTACGCGCAATCGCTTACCGATCACCCGGTCAAAGGGATGCTTACGGGACCGGTGACGATGCTCCAATGGTCCTTCGTTCGTGACGATCAGCCCCGCTCGGAAACCTGCAAACAGATCGCGCTGGCGATCCGCGACGAGGTTCTCGATCTGGAGCAGTCCGGTATCCGGATCATCCAGATCGACGAGCCCGCTTTCCGCGAGGGCCTTCCGCTCAGGCGGGCGGATTGGGAAGAATACCTTCGCTGGGCGGTCGATAGCTTCCGCCTCGCGGCCTCCCCCGTCGCCGATGCAACTCAGATCCACACCCATATGTGCTATTCCGAGTTCAACGATATCATGCCGTCGATCGCGGCGCTGGACGCCGATGTCATCTCGATCGAGACGTCTCGCTCCGACATGGAGCTCCTCGACGCCTTCGTCGACTTCGAATATCCGAACGAGATCGGCCCCGGCGTGTGGGACATTCATTCCCCCCGCGTCCCTTCTACCCAGGAAATGCAAGCCCTGTTGGCGAAGGCAACCAAGGTGATCCCGCCGAAGCAGCTCTGGGTCAACCCCGACTGCGGCCTGAAAACACGCGGTTGGAAAGAGGTCGAGCCTTCGCTGTCCCACATGGTCGAGGCGGCCCGGAGCATGAGGGGGGCGCCGATGTGACACGAGCCCGCGTCGTCAGCAGGCCCTAAATGTTTAGTCCCGTCATGTGATGGATGGGATCTCGCGTGAATCTGATCTAACTCATTGAAGTAGAGCGGATTCACGCGATCAATTGGAAACATACGGTGTTTCCAATTGATCGCGATCCGCTCTAGCGGCCAGTGGCGGAGCGCACTTCGAAGGATGGAAAAGTCTCTGCCAGCCATTCGATCAAGGCTTGGTCGTGAAGGGCCGTTTCTGGGCTGGCGACAGGCTGGTTCGCCGGGGGGCGGTACTCCTGAAGAACGAATCGTCGTACCCCCAGGCGAACCAAGTCGCGGGCGAGGTTCCGGATGGCATCGCTGCAGAGGAGCGTGGGGTCCACGGTCGTCCGCACTTCATAGGAAACGCCGCTGTCAAGGAGGACGCCCAGGGACTCACGTGCCGCAGTGCCGCTGCCGGAAACCCCTGTGATCCTTGCGTAATCCGCAAAGGGGGCCTTGACGTCGAAACCGACCCATTGCAGCAGCCTCAACACACGGCTCAGATTGCCGGGGCCTGACCCGGCCGTGTGCAGCGCGATCTGGAACCCCATCAAACGGACCTCGGCCATGGCACGGCCAAGTCCCGGCTGCAACAGGGGCTCGCCCCCGGAAAAGGCAACACCGTCCAGCAGGCCGGTCCGAGACCGCAGGAAGGCAAGAACCTCGGGCCACTTCGCAGCCGCACGCGGATGTCGCCGCAATAGATGGGGATTATGGCAGTAGGGGCATCGCCACGGGCAGCCCTGACAGAACACTACAGCGGCCAGCCGACCGGGAAAATCGACGGTCGTCAGAGGCGTCAGGCCGCCGACCGCTATGGACCCGTCCGCCTCTGCCCCTGTTGCCGCCTCAAGCGTCGGGATAACGTGGCTCAAGCGCCACCTCCCGGAAATGCATCCGTGTTGCGTGCTCGCTCTTTTTACCGGAATTGAATTCGGAAACCGGCCGGTGATAGCCCATGACGCGAGTCCAGACCTCGCACCGCTGACGTTCGTGCTCCGCGAGTTCAACTTCGGTGTACTTCATGATCCTTCACTCCCGGGATAGTTGAAAATGGCTCATACCGCGGCCGTTCCCGTCAGCCGACGGCGGCGAGATCCTGCTCCGCTTGCTTGCGGGCCAGCGCCTCGGAATCGCACAGCGGACAGAACTCGTGCTCCCCGGCGAGATAGCCGTGCCTGGGACAGATCGAGAAGGTCGGGGTAATGGTGAGATATGGCAGGCGAAAACGCTCCAAAACCCGCCGCACCAGCATCTTGCACGCCTCGGCGCTGGAAATCCGCTCCGCCATGTAGAGATGCATGACGGTTCCCCCAGTATAACGGGTCTGAAGATCATCCTGGAGGATCAGAGCCTCGAAAGGGTCGTCCGTGAACCCGACCGGTAGCTGCGACGAGTTCGTATAGAACGGATGCTCCACCGTCCCAGCCTGGAGAATATCGGACCAACGCTTTCGATCTTCCCGCGCGAAGCGATAGGTAGCGCCTTCCGCCGGCGTTGCTTCCAGGTTGTACATATTGCCCGTCTCCTCCTGGAAGCGCAGCATTGCGGCGCGGATACGGTCGAGGAGGCGGGCAGCCATGGCGTGGCCTCCCGCGTTCGCGATGTCTTCCGCGTCGCCGGTGAAATTGCGGATCATCTCGTTAATGCCGTTGACGCCGATGGTCGAAAAATGGTTGCGCAGGGTTCCCAGATACCGTCGGGTAAAGGGGAACAGCCCGCTCTCCATATGGCGTTGGATGACCTTGCGCTTGATCTCAAGGCTGGTCCGCGCCAGCGCCAGAAGCTCATCGAGGCGTGTGAAAAGGCCGTCCTCATCACCGCGATGGCGATGACCGAGCCGCGCGCAGTTGATGGTTACGACGCCGATTGAGCCCGTCTGCTCGGCAGAACCGAACAGGCCGTTGCCGCGCTTCAGAAGCTCGCGCAGATCCAGTTGCAGCCGGCAGCACATCGAGCGCACCTGCCCGGGCTCCATGTCCGAGTTGATGAAGTTCTGGAAGTAGGGCAGGCCGTACTTCGCGGTCATCTCGAACAGAAGGTCGGTGTTCGGAGCCCGCCACGGAAAGTCGGGGGTAATGTTGTAGGTCGGGATCGGGAAAGTGAAGACACGTCCCTTGGCGTCGCCCTCCGTCATCACTTCGATGAAGGCCCGGTTGATGAGGTCCATCTCAGCCTGCAGGTCGCCGTAGGTAAAGGGCATTTCCTGATTGGCGATGACGGGGATGTCCTCGCGGATGTCCTCTGGGCACACCCAATCGAAGGTGAGGTTGGTGAAGGGAGTCTGGTTGCCCCAGCGCGAGGGGACATTGAGGTTGAACACAAACTCCTGGAAAGCTTGCCGAACCTGGTCATAACCCAGCCGATCCTTGCGAACATAGGGGGCCAGGTAAGTGTCGACGGAGCTGAAGGCCTGCGCGCCCGCCCATTCATTCTGCAGCGTGCCGAGGAAGTTCACCATCTGGCCGAGGGCGGTGCTGAGATGCCGAGGCGGTCCCGACTCGATCTTTCCGGAAACGCCGTTGAAGCCCTGGTTCAACAGATCGCGCAGCGACCAGCCGGCGCAGTAGCCGGCCAGCATATCCAGATCATGAATGTGGATGTCGCCGGCACGGTGAGCCTCGCCGACTTCCGGAGGGTAGACATGGCTGAGCCAGTAGTTGGCCACCACTTTCCCCGAGACGTTTAGGATCAGGCCGCCCAGCGAGTAGCCCTGGTTGGCGTTGGCGTTGACCCGCCAATCGGCGCGGTCCAGGTACTCGTTGATCGACCCAACGACGTCGACCAGGGTCTTGCGGTCGGCCCGCAAACGGCCACGCTGCTCGCGATAGGCGATATAGGCATGGACGGTGCGGAAGTGGTTGGCGCTGATCAGTACCTGTTCGACCACGTCCTGGATCTGCTCGATCTCCGCGGCAGCGTGCGAGAATCGATAGCGAATCACTTTGAGGACCTGCCCCGTCAACAAGCGCGCCTCGTCGAGGCCGAACTCTCCGGTCGCGGCACCGGCGCGGGCAATGGCCGAGACAATGCGCTCGGTATCGAAGCCCACGCGGCGTCCGTCCCGCTTTATGACCGCTTCCGGGAGAGATGTTTCGATAATCGCCGCCGACATCGCTGTGCCCCCAACTCCGTTTTTCAGTCCCTTCCAGGCTTGAGCGCAGCGGAGTGGACAGACACCGGAGCCGGACAGCCCGCCGGTCATGGCGCCTCAGCCGCGAAAGCCCATGTTGCCGCGCGATCCCATCAGCAGGACCACACGCATCCTCGGCAGGTATTCGGACTCGGGAGCTCGACTGGCTCGGATGAGCTAGCGTTCCTACGACCGCGGCTTCCCAATCCCCAGGATCAGTGCCTGCGGCCCTACGGCCGCCTGCGGTCTTCGTTCTCCCATACCGCTGCGCGACAGTCCCGGAGTCTCACCGGGTTCCCTCTTTCGGTTGCCTACAGGATAACCATCCACAACCCACAGCATCTAGTAGACAACACCGAAGACGCGTACAGCATATACCGCTTCGGTTTTGTACTGCAAGAGCCGTAGCGGTGCGACTCTCTAGCCCGCATCTTCTCGTGTTCCGCCGGTTTGCCCAGCTAAGAGCCGGTTTGAGAAGTCCCATGGGGCTGCTCAAACCGGCTCTTAGAATCCGCGAGGCGACGGGAAAGACCGCTGCGGAGTTCATCGTTTTTGGCGGAGATGCGAGGCCTCGCTGTTTTTGTTCATCACAGCCTATTGACGAACGGCGTCACAGGTATTTGGATAATTGCCGGAAGTGAGAATGAGAGTCGATATCTTTAACAGTCGCCCATCTCTAGATTTTTATTTAGAGATCAATAGAACACGAAAAATACTGGAGATCGTCCAATGAAAAAACTGCCTGAAATGAGCCTGAATAGCTCGGTTTTTTACGCTCTCCCCTATCAGGCCCTGAAATGGGAGGTGCTTAAAACGGCGATCGAGCTGGACGTCTTCTCCCAGCTCGCCGAACCATCGACATCGGAGGCCATCGCCGCCAAGCTCTCCACCCATGCGGCCAACACGGAATACCTGCTCAATGCGCTGGTCGCGCTCGGATGCCTTTCGAAGACGGATGGATACTTTCGGAACACACCGTTGGCGGAAACGTTTCTGATCCCCGACGGGGAGACCTCGATCGGTCAGTCCCTACTCTTCGTCGAGAGTTGGATTCGTCCCGTTTTGAACGGGGGTATGAAGGACCTCGTGCGCAACGGGCCGCCCCCGCCCCAACCGATCGGCAGCGACGAAACCTGGGAAGCCGGCGCGCGGGTCAGCCTCAACGAGAAACGAGGCGGACGCGCGCAGCGCATGGCGGGCCGAATCGCGGCCCTGCCCGAGTTTCCGGCCTTCAAGCGCATACTCGATATGGGCGCCGGTCCCGGCCTCATCGGAATCGCCACCACCATCGAACATCCCTCCTTGGAGTGTGTCCTGTTCGACCAACCGGC
The DNA here is from genome assembly GCA_028281785.1 of Rhodospirillales bacterium. Lineage (GTDB taxonomy): Bacteria > Pseudomonadota > Alphaproteobacteria > Rhodospirillales > Shumkoniaceae > JANQJG01. Next base: position 17,684 of record JANQJG010000119.1, on the reverse strand, counting down.
CGTCTGCCGGGTCGCGGACGAGGTCATCGCCGAATATGGTCTTGCGGATCGTGTCACAACAATTCCCGGCGATTACATGAGTGACCCGATCGGCGAGGGCTATGACCTGGTCATGGCGAACTACACGCTGAACTTCTACCGCGACCGGCTGGACGAGATCATGGATAAGGTCTACCGGGCGCTTAATCCGGGTGGGGTCTTCCTGGTGACCTCCGACGGCTTGACGGACGGAAAGACCGCGCCCGCCCAAACCGTGATCAGTTGGCTTTCGGTTTCCCTGCAAGGGATGGACATATCGTTCGGGCAGGGTGAAATCGCCAATGCGATGCTGCGTGCCGGATTCGTCTCAACCCAAACTCAGACATTGAACGATATCGAGACGGAGGCGCATGGTCCGGTCGACCTGACCATCGGCCGGAAATGCAAGACTGCGTAGCGTGTGCCGATCCGGAACCCCAACCATCGCAGGTCAGACAATCCGCCGCAGAGCGGACCTCGGCCGGGCCGCTTCGGACATAAGGTCAGGGCTTCGACTGTCGGCGATCATGAGGGCCGCGAGGCTGATCATCCGGCGGGGCGTCCGCCGGGTGATCATCCGCGGGAGGCCCTTGCGGGTTGTTGGGAGCGGAGGTGTTCAGGAGGGCTCTCAGAATGTCCCGCCAGTTCCGATGCTTGAATGACGCGGTGTGGGCCAAGGGTTTGGACGGTTTCCTCACGGATTTCTCGACTTGCCAAGAGCGGCGCGCAGGGGCGCCCGCTTCAAGGCGTACGCCAACCTGTCAAGGGCGTTTTGCACCGCCCCGTAGCTCACGTTCAGTTCATGGTGGATGTCGCTTAACGACACATCCTCGGACCGCTTGCACAGGAACTGGATGAAGCGGATCCAAACAACGAGCGACAGTTTCGAGCCTTCGAGGATCGTGCCCTTGGTGACGCTGAACTGTTTACGGCAGGCGCTGCATTTGTAGCGACGGCGATTGGCGTTCTTGAGGTCCAGGACGTAATGGTCCTTGTTGCCGCAGAATGGGCATATGGGGCCACTCGGCCAACGAAGCACCGCAAGCAAGCGTTCGGCCTGATCCTCGGTCAGAGGTTGTTCTTCCAATCCCATCCTTTCACGAACCTCGCATGAAGGGACGGAATCTGGTGAAACCGGCACGGTTCCTACTCTTTCTCCGGTTTTCACTACTTCGAAACTCCCTATCAGCCTCAGACTACAAATCATAGTCATTTTCATTAACCCAATCGAAAATTCAACATTTTTTGTGGGGTTATTTGACAGTGCATTAAGTGTGGATATCATTAGAATATTGTTTTAAATACTTTTTTTTGCTTCACTTCTTTTCGCGGAACCGAATTCCTCGGCCCAATACCCGACCGTTTTGTTTTTCGAAGCCGGTGCGGTGCTCTCCCCCGTCGTTGACATGCGAACAGCTCGCAATTAAACCATAGAATTCATAGGGTTTTGAAGCCCACAGCTTCCAACGAATCGGTCCCATTCGACCGTCCCTCGGATGACCCGCTTTGTGGCCACGAGACGAATGGCAAATGTCGCCTGCTCAGGAAGGTAAGCATCCACCGCGCAGTTGATTTTGAACCGCGCAGTTGATTTTGAACGCCGCGATCGTCTCGTCGACGTCGAGAGTTCCCGGCAGGCGGAACGGGCGGAATAGGCCTCATGACCAAAGGTGTTGCGATCCGCGTAGAGGACCTTTTTCACCGCTACGGACCGCGTGTGATCTTCGACGGCCTCAGCTTTACGGTCCGGGAAGGCGGTGTTTTCGGTCTGTTGGGCAAGAACGGGGTCGGAAAGACGACCCTGATCAAGCTGCTCATGGGGTTCCTGCGACCGGTCGCCGGCACCTGCAGCGTCTTGGGGGAGGCCTCGCACGATCTGTCGCCCGACGTGAAACGGCGCATCGGCCTCGTTTTCGAAGGCCACCTGGCCTATGAATACATGAGCATCGGAGAGGCCGAGAGATTCTTTTCCGCTTGGTATCCCAAATGGCGACGGGACGTTTTTTTTGATCTCGTCGACCGGCTGAAACTGCCTCTGACGCATCGTATACGCGACATGTCGGAAGGGCAGCGATCGCAAGTTGTCCTCGGCCTGGTCATGGCCCAGGACCCGGATCTGCTGATCCTCGACGACTACACCATGGGTCTGGATGCCGGCTACCGGCGTCTGTTTCTGGACTACCTCGTTCACTATGCCCGCGAAGGCTCCAAGACCGTCCTCGTCACGTCGCACGTCGTTCAGGACATGGAGCGCCTAGTGGACGATGTCATCTTCCTGCGCGCTGGCGGCGATGTGTTTCAGACCTCCCTCTCCACCTTCATGGAAAACTTCCGGCATTTCCGCCTGCCGATGAACGGCCAAGGCAGCCTGCCAAAGCCCAACGGCGTCATCCATAACGCGGAACGGGAAGCCGATGGGGCCCTATCGGTGTTCGCGTTTCAGGATCATCGAACGGTCGAGACGGAGTTACGCGATCAGGGAATCGAGCCCTCGGGATTGACGCAGATCCCGATGACCCTGGAAGACGCGTTCATCGGCTACACGGGCAAGTACTGATGCAGGCATTGCTGTACAAGGAATGGCTCAAGCTCAAGCCTTACTGGCTGCTCATCCTGCTCGGAAACCTAGCGTTTTGCGGATACCTGTTCCTCGATATGCGCCATCAGTTCCGGATCGAGCATGCGGAGATGCTCTACTACCAGGCAAGCCAGATCGGGCGCCTCTTCTACGCGGACCTACGCTATGTTCCCCTGATCACCGGCATCGCGTTGGCTATCGCCCAGTTTGCGCCGGAGATCATCAAGGGCCGGCTGCGGCTATCCATGCACCTGCCCGTGCCGCTCGCCCCCCTGGTCCTCGCCCATATCGCCATTGGTCTAGTGGCGCTGGGGGTTGTGCTCGGGCTGGACATGGCCGCCCTCGCCATCACGGTCGGCGTCTTCTTTCCCGGGGCTTTTGTCGCCAGTGCCCTGGAGACGGCGCTTCCCTGGATGTTGGCGGGGGTCGCGGGATATCTCGGCAGCGCGCTTGTCATGCTCGAGCCGATCCGGCGGCATCAGGTGTCCTATCTCGTCCTGACCGTCGGAGTCGTGTGGCTGTTTCACCTGTCGACCCGCTATGAAGCCTATGACCGCGCGCTCCCAGGACTCGTCCTGTTGGTTATCTTGACGGTTCCGGCCATTCTGCTGTCCGCGATTCGGTTTCGCGACGGGGGACGCTGATGTCACGTCTGCTGGCCCGCTTTTCCTTGTCGCTCCTGGTCATCATCGTCCTCGCGATCGCGCTGCCGCGCCTCTACGATCTGGCCTTCGAGGTCGACGTGGCGCGGACCCAGATGTTTTACAGCCCGGTCCGCAAGGCTTTCGTCTTCCGCGAGCATCACGGCAACCACGATTTCATCTACGCCGACCAGCATGGCGAGACCTTCGACCGCAAGACCTTCGAGACCCTGATCCCGTTCATTTACTACAAGAACATGGACATCTGGGGCCTGCTGCCGCTGACCATCGACGGTCAAACCTTCGATATGGAGACGATCCGCGACACGCGGCAGGTGTTCGAACTCAAGCCCCGGGAGATCCGGGACAACCACCCGGAGATCGCGATCTATCCGCTTATCGAATCCAACCCGGGCCGGGCCCGCCTGCGGTTTCCCGAGGATGTCTTCCGCATGACCGCGGAGCGGATGGAATTCGTCAACGTCGACACCAACACCGTGGACGAAGAGCTGACCGCGCTGTTCACCGAGGCATTGACGGCGGAAGGATTCCGCTTCCCGGCCCGTTTGGTGGCCGGCAAACAGACGATCCTCAAGCCGTTCGACGAAGGCTATTTCGTCATCGACGACGGAGGCACGGTCTTTCACGTCAAGCGCGTGGACGGACAGCCAAGCGTCGTCAAAACGCCGATTCCTTCCGATCTCGGTGTTCGGCACATCAAGGTTTCGGAGAACAAGCGGCGGCTGTTCTACGGCCTGCTTCTGACAGAGGACGGCCGCTTGTTCCTCATCTCCTACGACGATTACCGACTCGTTCCCCTGCCCACCGAGGGCTACGCCCCGGACCGCATGGACTACAAACTTCTTCTCAACCCGGTGTTCCCTACCGCGGTGTTCGGCAACGACGAGACGATCAACGCGGTCGCCATGAATCCGGACTTGACGCCCATCGACCGCTATACGCGCCCCGTTCCGGGAACGAAAGATATGCTGGGCGAACGGATTGCACGCGGTCTGTTCCCATTCGTCATCACCTTTGATGACCGGGCGAGCGCGTATCTTTCCTGGAGTTTCACCCATCACGGATGGACCGGGCTGATCGGAACAACGTTCTCGCTGTTGTTCCTGCTGGTCCTTGCGGGCGCTCGGCGATCCGGAATCCGTCAGGCGTGGCCCGACTTCGTTCTTGTGGCCATTGGCGGACTCTTCGGGCTCGTCGCGACATTTATGCTCCCGGCGAAACGCGATGTCGGTCGGGCAGAGACACGCCCTCTCTCAACTCTCAAGGCGGCAAGAGTCTGATCCCGTTGACCTGGAGCGTGTCTGGTTCATATGGACCCATTCTGATAGTGTCGTGATGAGGCTACTAATCAGAGTCACTTTCATTAACCCAATCTATAAATCAGTATTTTTCTTATGGGTATTTTTCCGTTTGGCCAGCCCGGGTTCCAATAAGCATATGTTTTTAAATGATTTTTGAGTCACTGCCGATCTGATCTCCCGGATTTTGAAACCCAATAACCGACAGTTTTCCTTTTTTACAACAATTCTACTTTACGGCTTTTCCGTTGACATGCGAACCGTTCGCAATTAATTCCCCACAAAAGATATGGATTTCGGTTTCCCGGATCCAGATCAACGAATTCTCGTCCGACCGTCCCTGGCCTGACCCGTTCCGTGAATACGACGAGGCGGGCCGCAAGACGAAACGAAGATGTCGAGTGCTGAAGAAGAGATGCAGCCGCCGCCAGTCGATCGAGAACGCCGCGGACGTCAACCGCGCGGACCGGAACGGCCGCCGCCATATCGGTGCGCGCCGCCGGATTTTCAACCGCCACCCATACGTTAAGGAGAAACCAATGGCCTTCACCTCGCGACTTCTGGTCGGCGCCCTCGCGCTGGCCTTGCCCGTCGGCGCCGCCTGGGCCCATACGCCGCTCTGCTCCTGCTACGACAACGGCGACGGCACGGTCCTCTGCGAGGGCGGTTTCTCCGACGGTTCGTCGGCTTCCGGCGTGGTCATGAGAGTTCAGGACGCGTCGGGCAACACCGTCCTCGAGGGAAAGATGGACGAGAACAGCGAGTTCGAGTTCGAAAAACCCAAGGGGGACTACATGGTCATTTTCGACGCCGGCGAGGGCCATAGCATCGAAATCGACGGTAAGGACATCGTCGAATAGCCCCAATCAAGACCCCTCACGACTTGGAGAGAGAGAACCATGAAGAAGAGCGTCTTCGGTCTTTGTGTCGCCGCGATGGCTTTCACGGCGGTTCCCGCCATGGCCCATTTTCAGCTTCTCTACACACCGGAAGTGAACTTGGAGAAACCGGCCGACCTGCAGATGAAAATGGTGTTCTGGCATCCCATGGACAACGGCCATGTCATGGACATGGAAAAGCCGGAGCAATTCTATCTCGTGCACAAGGGCAAGAAGCAGGACCTGATGGAGCAGCTTGCGCCGATCACCTTCCACGGCGTCCACAATGAAGCGCAGGCCTATGAAGCGACGGTGAACGTCAAGCGCAACGGTGACTATGTGTTCGCGCTCGTTCCGGCGCCCTATTACGAGAAGAGCGAGGACATTTACATCCAGCAGATCACCAAGTCCTACATCAACAAGGGCGGCATACCAACCGGTTGGAACGAACCCCTCGGTCTGGCGACCGAGATCGTCCCCCTGAACAAACCGACCAACGTCGTCGCCGGCTCGACGTTCTCCGGCGTGCTGCTCTCCGACGGCAAGCCGGTGCCCGGCGCCGAGATCGAGATCGAATATCTGGCCGCCGAGCCGGACATGGCCGCCAACAAGCCGAACAAGGACACGGCGGCGTCGGTCCCGGGCGGGGCCATCGTCGCCATTACCGACGCGCGGGGCGTGTTCACTTTCGGCATTCCGACGGCCGGATTCTGGGGCTTTGCCGCGCTCGGTTCGGGGCCGGCGAAAGAGCATGAGGGCAAGGAACTGAGTCAGGACGCGGTGATCTGGGTCCGCGCATACGACTTGCAGTAACCGTCTCGCTCTCGTCGCGATGAAGGAGGAGGCTCCCCGTCCGGTTGGTCAGACCCCGCCGGACGGGGGCCCATCCTTCAGGGATGAGAGGTGCGGCGTGTTCGGCGAGGCGCAGGGGGCGAGGGGAATGCGGCATCGGCATCGGCACGGGTGGCGCGGCGAGACCGCCGGGGGGAAGCTTTCGGCGGCACCGAGCCTGAATGACATGGCGCCTGGCACGACCTGCCGTATCAAGCGGTTGCTTGGCCAAGGGGCCATTCGTCAACGGCTTCTCGACATGGGGTTTGTGCCGGGAGCGGAAGTGGCCGTGATCCGGAGCGCGCCACTGCGGGACCCGATCGAGGTCCGCATCGGTGGTTCCTTCGTCACCGTGCGCCGCGAGGAGGCGGCTCGGATCGAGGTCACGGATGTCTGAGACAACGAAGAGACGGCTTCTCGTGGCCCTGGCCGGTCAGCAGAACTCCGGCAAGTCCACCCTTTTCAATGCGTTGACCGGCGTTCGTCAGCACATCGCGAACTATCCCGGTGTCACCGTCGACAAGAAAAGCGGCGGCTACACCGATGGAAATCTGAGGGTCCAGGTCGTTGATCTGCCGGGGACCTACAGCCTGACCTCGTTTTCCCTGGAAGAGCGCGTGGCACGCAGCTTTCTGCTCGATGAAAAGCCGGACATCGTGGTCAATGTGCTCGACGCGTCCAACCTGCGCCGCAGCCTTTACCTGACCTTCCAACTCATGGAGATGGGTTTTCCGGTCATTGTCGTTCTGAACATGATGGACGTGGCCGACCGTCGCGGGTTGGAGATCGACCTCAGATCACTCGAAAACCGGCTTTGCGTCCCGGTCGTGACCTCGGTCGGGCGGAAGGGCATCGGGCGCGAGGAACTGCGCGCGGCGATTCGGCGGGTTGGCCTCGATGGACAGACCGTTCCGGCGACCTTGAACTACGGCGACCTCGAGGACTGCGTCGTCGCCATTCAATCCCAGTTGAGCGACTTGCCGGCGGTGACCGGCAAGGTCTCCGCCCGCTGGCTGGCGGTCAAGCTGTTGGAAGGTGACCCGGAGGCCGAGCGCCTGTTGAGCGACAGCTTCAACAACACGCGGGGCATCGTCGACCAGGCCCGGGCGGCGCGAGAGTCCTTTGAGGACTCAGCGGGCGTATCGACCGCCGATCATATCGTCTCCTGTCGCGATCACCTGGCCGGAGATATCACCGCCACCTGCGTTCTCGACCACAACAAGGAGAAGACACCGCTTACCGAACGGGTCGATCGGTTCCTCCTGAACCGCTGGCTTGCCCCCGTCTTCCTCGTGCTCACCGTCTGGGTGATCTACGAGCTGTCGATCGTTCAGGGTTACGAGCTGACCAAACTGACTTGGCCCTTCCTGGCCAGCTTCCGAAACCTCACTGCGGATGTGCTGCCGGCCGCGGGCTTCCTCTATGACCCGCAAATCCGCGCCATGGGTCTCTGGCTGGTGGACTCCGCCATCACCCTGCTGAACTACGTCCCGATCTTTCTGATCCTGTTCGCGCTCATCGCCATCCTCGAGGACAGCGGTTACATGGCGCGGATCGCCTTCATCCTGGACCGCATCCTGCATCGCTTCGGCCTGCACGGACAATCGACCCTGCCGTTCATCCTCGGCGGCGTGTTCGCGGGCGGCTGCGCGGTCCCAGGAGTCATGGCGACCAAGGGCATTCCGGACCAGCGGGCGCGTCTGGCCACCGTCCTGACGGTGCCCTTCATGAACTGCCTCGCCAAGGTCCCGCTCTATACCCTGCTGATCAACATCTACTTCGTCGAGACCAAGGGGCTGGTGCTGTTTTACCTGTCGACGATCACCGTCATCGCAGCGCTTCTCGTGGCCAAGCTGCTCTCGGTGTCCGTGCTGCGAAACATGGAAACCGCCCCCTTCGTCATGGAACTCCCCCACTATCACCCGCCGACCGTCACCGGCGTCGTCCGCCGCTCATTCGATCGGACCTGGCTCTACATCAAGAAGGTCGGCACGGTGGTCGTCGCCGTTGCCGCCGTCGTCTACGTGCTGTTGCAGTTCCCGGGACTCACGGCCGAGCAGCGGGCCCACCACGAGGACCGCGCCGAGGCAGCGATCACCAAGTTCTACCAGGACATGGAAGGCAACGCCCTGGCGTCGGCCGTCTCCGATCAGGACAGTCTGGTCCATCTGGTCAATGTGTACACCTCCTACAGGGCGGAAAAACTCAACGCCGGGGGTAAGGAGGCGTCCGCGGCGATCGACGAGGCTTATCGGGAAGAGCATCCGGAGTTCTTCCCCTTCCTCAAGCGAAGCAAGGAAAAGGCGTCTCGCGACGCGGCGCGGGCCCTGAAAACACTTGCCAACAACCGCAAGACCATCCGCCGCGAAATGAAGAGCGAGCGGATCGTCAACAGCTTCCTGGGCCAGATCGGACGGGGTCTGGAACCGGTCACTCAGTTCGCGAATTTCGACTGGAAGATCAATGTCGCCTTGCTCAGCTCGTTCGCCGCCCGCGAGAGCAGCGTCGCGACCTTGGGCGTGCTGTTTGAGCAGGCCGAGGGCGAGAACAAGACCCTTGAGGAGCGCATGGGCGCTGAACGAAAGGCGGCCGGCTACACCGGCCTGACGGCCGTCGCGGTGATGCTTTTCTTCGCCCTCTACCCGCCATGTCTGGCGACCACGATCATGGTTCGGGTTCAGACGAACTCCTACCGTTGGATGGGCTTTTCAATCGTGTTTCCGACGATCCTGGGCCTCACCGTGGCCAGCCTGACCTACACCATCGGAACCGCTTTGGAGCTCAGCGGCATCCAGATGATGAGCGCCGTGTACGCCGTCGCCCTGATCATGCTGCTGGCTGTCGGATTTTTCAAACGGCCCTTTGGAGTCGCTTTGCCGCTGCCCCGTTCCCGCAAACCGGCAGGGGAGACCGCACCGTGAACGCCAACGACACGGGTCCGCTCATTCCCGAAATCGACGTCAGCTCCGGCGCCGACGGCTCGGACGTATGGGGGTTCGTTTTGGTCGTCGCGGCGTCGCTCGTCGCCATCATCTATCTCGTCCGCAAGTTCGCGCCGGCCCGCAAGACCGGCTGTCCCGGCTGCGCCGAAGGGGCGTCTTGCTGCGCCCCGGAGATCGCGACGGAACGCGATTCCGAAACACGTCACGACCAGCCGGGCCAACACCGTCGCCAAGGCGGCGGGGGGCCGGGGAGGCGGAGACCCTTTCTGTGATTTTTTTTGTGATCGCACTGCAACTGATCCGCATGCGCTTTTTCGGATCGCCGTAAACGAGAAAAGAAGGACGCAAAGACATGTCGAAAGTGCTCGTCGCCTTTGGATCCCTCACCGGCAACACCATGAGCGTCGCCGAATGGGTCACGGAAACCCTCAAGGACGAGGGCCATTCCACGGAAATGATGGACTGCGCCGACGTCTCGTCGCCGAAAGGCCTGTGCGGCCCCTATGACCTGATTGTCTTGGGCAGCCCCACCTATGGCGACGATCCCTGCGAAGTCCAGGAGGACTTCGAACCCGTCCTGGACGCCCTTGAGTCGACCGGCGTTCAGGGAAAAAGGGTGGCCGTGTTCGGCTGCGGGGACAGCACCTACACCTATTTCTGCGGTGCCGTCGACATGATCGTCGACCGCGTGAAGGAATGCGGCGGAAACCTGATCGCCGAACCGCTGAAGATCGACGACCCCCATGACGACCACGAGGAAGAAATACGGGATTGGGCCAAGGGCGTCGCGGCCGTGGCCTGACCCTCTCCTTTTCCCTTCACCTGATGACCGGAGAAGGTCGTGATGAGTAGTGCAATCCGATCCATGCCTTTAAACCCGCCGCTTTTCATCTTGCGGGTTTCCGAATTCACAGTCTCGAGCCAGGTCGCCGCGCCGATCGACGCGCCGTTCCCGGTCGAGTTTACGCTCGCGGGCAGGGTAGGAGCGGGCGATCCAGAGGCCGAGATGGAGCGTTCCGGCGAGCCTCACCCCCTGGTCGGGCGGCGGCTCTCGGTTTTGATCGCCGGAGGCGAGAGATGCCGGGAAAATGGCATGTTGGGTTGGATCCAGTTCGCACCGAACGCCCCCGACATAACGGCGGCGGCGCGGATCGAGTGTTGTCCGCGCCGCGCCGCCTCCTTGCGGGCAACCGCCCATCACGCCGCCGGCCCGCATGGCGGGCGATTGGAGCTGATCCTGGATGTCGCGCCCGCGCTCGACAGTGATGTGGGCACTGTGGTGCGTATCCCCATCCGCGACGCCACCATCCGCGCGACCCGTTGCTTCGACACGTTAACCGCCCCAGCGGGACAGATCGCGAACCTCTCTGCAAGTGACGGAACGAGTGCGGTCCTGGAGACGGAAGAGACACGATGATGAGCATGTTCGGCGTGAGACTTTCGAAGAGATCCTTCCTGATTGCGTCGCTTTGCGTCGCGGGGATCGCGTTGTGTCCCGCAATCGGTTCCGCCGCCGGAGTCAAGCCGGGCCACGAGCCGCCGGAGCAAATCAACGCGCTGATGATCGGAGACCGACTGGTCAATGTTGCCTATGGTCTCGGCGTGGTACCCCGCGCGATGTCAGTCCGCTGCGATTTTTGGCCATTCGGGCGTACCCTGGCGAAAACCGCCACGCGCTTCATTGGCTGCCCACACCGCATCGTCAAGAAGAATCCGGAGATCGTGCCGGAGACATTGCGCGAGTTGAACATCAAGCGCGTCTTGATCGAACGTTCGCCCCAGTTCGACAAACTGAAGCCGTTTCGCGATCCCATGAACGTTCTGCCGATTCTGGATCGCGCCGGTGTGGCTGGGGAGCTGGGAGTATCGGTCGAAATCGTCGACTTCGGCAACGGCGTCGAGGACGCAATTCGCCAAGTCGGTGCCCTTCTTCATCGCGAGGAGAAGGCAAAGGATCTTATCGATCAGCGGCGCCGGGCCTTGGCCAAAGCCGAAGAACAGCTCCCGCTCGGGCACGGGCGTCACCGGATCGTGGTGCTGGACGGCGTTTACCAATCGGCGACAGGCAAGGCTTTCGTGCGGGTGGAGCTACCGGGCGGATATTCCGACCAATTCCTGCTGAAGCCGCTTGGCCTCGTAAACGTCGGGGGAGAGCTCAAGAAAACCGGTGACAAGGGCCGCCACGGGTTCTTGTCGGTTCGGTCCCTCGAACCCTTGGTTGGGATCAATCCGGACGCCCTGGTCCTGACCGGAGACGCGGATGCCGTCCAACGCCTGTTGGCTCGGGAGGCGCGCCGCAACCCCGCCATCAAGGACGTCGAGGCGATCGCCTCCGGTGCCGTGTTCGCGCTGCCCGCCTATACGGATTCGGAGGTCGTGGAATATCCGTCGATCTTGCGTCGATGGGCGACGGCTTTGGAGAAGCTGTGACATGCCGGCCCGGCGCAAGGCCGATCTCGGACCTTGACGGGTCGTCGCGGGAGATTGACCGATGATCTCTGAAGCTACCGCCGCCGCGGCGGCAACGCATTGAGCGCGCTCGTCCGTCGTCTCGGCCTCTCGCTTGTGCTGCTCGCCGGCATCACCGTGGCGAGCTTCGCCCTGTTGCGGGTGATGCCGGGCGACTTCGCCGAGATCCTGTTGACCCAGCAGATGGATGGCGAAATGCCGACGGCGGAGGCGTTGGACCGCTTCAAGCTGGAACACGGGTTCGAGGACCCGCTGCCTCTTCAATATCTGCGTTGGCTGGGAGGCGCCGCAACGGGTCAGCTTGGAACCTCGTTTCACTCCGAAGATCCCGTGATAGAGGAGCTTGTCCTCCGCATTCCGAACACGGTCCTGTTGGCGGTCAGCAGCATTGTGACATCGCTGCTCATCGCCTTTCCGCTGGGCATCGGGGCGGCATTGCGCCCCGGCTCCCTGTTCGACCGGGCCGCGATGATGATCGCCGTCGTCGGCATGGCGACGCCGAACTTCTGGCTGGCTTTGCTGGGCATGCTGCTTTTCTCCCTCACCCTGGGCTGGCTCCCGGTTTCCGGCTTCGGTACCTTCGCGCATCTGGTTCTGCCGTCCCTGGTCATCGGCACCTCCCTGGCGGGAGTCACCGCGCGCCTGGTGCGAAGCTCGCTGCTCGAGGTGTTGTCGGCCGACTATATCCGGACCGCTCATGCCAAGGGGCTCAAGCGTATCCGCGTCGCCCTCGGCCATGCCCTGCCCAACGCGCTCGTTCCCATCGTCACGCTGATCGGCCTGCAATTGGGCAAGATGTTCGACAACGTCGTCGTGGTCGAAGCCGTCTTCGGCTGGCCGGGCATCGGCCGGCTGTTCGTGGAGGCGATACTGGGCCGCGACTTCCCCGTCATCCAGGGATGCATCCTGGTCATCGGCGTCGCCTACATCGTCATCAATCTGACGGTCGATGTGGCGATACGATGGATCGACCCGCGCGTGCGGGAGGCGCTGTAGGCATGCGCGCGCATTCGGTCCCGGACCGTTCATACCTGCTGCTTGGGGGAGCCCTCGCGTTTACGCTCGCCGCCCCGTTGCTGGCCCCTAACGAACCGGACGCCTTTTCCCTGTCCCTGAGATTGCAGGGCTTGAGCCTGGAATATCCCCTGGGGACCGATCACCTGGGACGCTGTGTTCTAAGCCGCTTGCTGTACGGCTTTCATGTCACACCGGTGGCGGCGTTCGCGATCGTCGCCGTGGCCGCGAGCATCGGCAGCGTGCTTGGGCTTCTCTCCGGCTATGTCGGCGGCGTCATCGACCAGGCCCTTATGCGGGTGGTCGAGGGCGTGTTCATCTTCCCGGCGGTGGCGGTCGCCCTTACGATTTCGGCCGTGCTCGGACTGGGCATGGGCGCCATTATCGTTTCGCTGGGCGCGGTCCACTGGGCCGAGTATGCGCGCGTGGTCCGCAACCTGACGGTTACCGAGAAGACGCGGACCTACGTTCTCGCCGCCGAGGCCCTTGGCGCGTCCCCGAATTGGGTGGCCTTTCGCCACATCCTCCCCAACGTGATGCACGCGATTCTCGTGCTGATTCCCTTCTCGATGTCCTGGGCCATTCTGTCGTTTTCGGGACTCAGCTATCTCGGTCTGGGCGCCGAGCCCGGCTCTTCGGAATGGGGCCTGATGATCGCGGAGGGGCGCGTGTACATGCGCGACCACGCCGTGCTCGTCCTGGCGCCCGGACTGATGATCCTGTCCGTCGTCATTTTCCTCAACACCCTGGGCGACCGGCTTCGTGACCGCTTCGCCTGACACCAAGCACCCATCCATGGAACCAAGAAAAGGGGACCGAACCATGCTCAACCTACGAAGACTGATACCTCTCGCAATTCTGGGGCTCGCCGCGACGGGCTTAAGCGCGGCCCCGGCCCAGGCCGCCAAGGATGATCCGGACACCCTGACGGTGGCCACGATGTGGGAGAGCCTTCCGCTGTCGATGAAGGCGCGGCGCAGCCGGTTCTTCAACGAGAGCGAGATCCTCGACACCCTGATCAAGCTCGACTACGACATGAGCCTGATCCCCGGCCTGGCGGTATCCTGGACACGGACCAGCGATACCGAATGGTCGTTCAAGCTGCGCGAGGGCGTCGTTTTTCACGACGGCACACCGCTGACGGCCGAGGCCGTCGTCTTCTCCTTGGAGCGCGTCATCGACCTTCTGCCGTACGCGGCCGGGCTGCTGGATGTGGCCGAGATCAAGGCCGAGGGTCCCTTGACGGTCAAGATGCGCACCAACAAGCCCTTCGCCGCGCTCGCCAACCAGATGACGGACGCCATCACCGGGATCTACGCCGCGTCCTCCTTCGACGCCGAAGGCAAGTTCGTCAAGCCCATCGGAACCGGCCCGTTCAAATTCGTCAGCTATGCGAAACAGGACCGCACGGTGGTCGAGCGTTTCGACGGCTACTGGGGGACGGCGCCTGCGCTGAAGAAGGTCGTCTACCGCTACATCCCCGATCACGCGGCCCGCACGCTTTCGCTGGAGGCGGGCGAGATCGACCTCGCCGTGAACATCCCGCCGGCCGACGTGAAGCGCCTGTCCGCAAGCGGCGACTTCGCGGTCTATCGCGAACCCGCCGCGGGCCTTTACTACATGGTCCTGAATGTCGGTGAGAACGGGCCGCTCGCGGATGTCCGCCTGCGGACGGCGTTGAATCTCCTCATCGACCGTGACGCGCTGGTGACCCACGCCCTGGATGGCGTCGGGGCTCCGGCTTGGCAGTTCTTCTCTCCAAGCTTTGGCCTCGTTCCCGGTGACGTGCCCCGCTACGCGCTCGATCCCGGCAAGGCGGAGGCATTGCTGACAGAGGCCGGCTACGCCAAGGAAGATGGCTTCTGGGCCAAGGACGGCCAGCCCTTGTCGCTCAACCTCATCAGTTACTCTACCCGCACGGAAATGCCGCTGATCACCGAGGCCGTGGCCAACATGCTCGCTGCGGCGGGCATCGAGTCCAGCGTCAAGATGTACACTTGGCCGGGCATGCTGGGGCTGGCCAAGAAAGGCGAGTTCGACGCCTATACGGTGTTCTGGACTCCGGAAATGACGGGCCATCCGGACCTGCATCTGAAGGCCCATTTCCACTCCGATCAGGCCATGATGTTCAACGGCTATGCGGATGCGGATCTTGATAGCCTTCTCATCAAGGCGCGCGGTCTCGACGCGGGACAGGAGCGCGACGCGGCGTATGGTAAGGCGATGGAAATCATCGGCCGCGACGCGCCCGTGGTTCCCCTCGTCCACAAGGTCTACGTGGCGGCCTCACATTCGGGCGTGAAGGGATTTCGCGTCCATCCCTCCGGCTTTTTCTACAATCTGAAGGCCGTCTCCAAGTAACGGCGCGTTGGGCCCGACCGTCGTTGCGGCGGTCGGGCCCCGCCTTCCGCCCCAGTGATGGAGTTCCCCCCATGATCAAGATACGCGACTATGACGATGTCCTTCGGATCGCGCACCAGAACCTGCTCAACTACACGGGATACGGCAACCTCGTGGCGGCGGCGCTGGTCTACCGCCTGTTCGAGATCGGGATCGAGGCGTTGTCGCCGGACGGGCCGCCCGATCGCCGGTCCTTCGTCATCCGCTCCGCCTTCAACGGGCCGGGTGTGCTCGACGGGATCGAATATGTAACCCGGGCGCGCAGCGAAGACCGCCTGATTATCGAGCCGGAGATCGGCCCCGGTCACGCGCCTTCCAGCCCGTTCGGCCGGTTTTACTTCGAACTGTACCTTCGGAACCGGGGCTGTGCTCTGGTTCTCAAGGATGGCTTCTTCACCCCCGACTTCGCGGCGCAGGTGCAGCAGTACCTCGACGGCAACCAAACGCCGGCACAGCGCGCCGACTACCGGCAAGCCCGCGAGAAGTTGGCCGATCGGATCCTTACCGCGCCTGCCGACGACCTTTTCGACCGCCGACCCATTGACGATCTTCCCGCGGCCGTTCGACTTCTTGGCGGCCCCGAACCGCGCATGGAATCTCGGCCGTTCCTGAAGCTGCGGGATGGAGACGATGTCCTCGAAATCGGTTTCGACGACATGGTTGCCTATCACGGCCGCGAGAACATCGGCGGCGTCGCGCTGGCCTTCAAGGCCCTGGAGTTCGCCCTGAAACGCCTCTCGCCGACCTCCCCGCTCGATCGGGGCGCAGTACGCGTCTTTTCGGCATTCGGTGGAACAGGGGCTCTCGACGGTTTCGAAACCGCGCTGCGGGTCGTGTCCGAGGATCGCCTCGAGCTGGACGTCGATCATAAGGAGCCGGGCGCGACGGCGGCTCCCACCGGCACCTTCTATTTTCGGGTGTGGACACCCGAGGCGTCGGTCGCGCTCACGCCCAAGGCGGGCGCGGTGCCCGAACGCTTCATGAGCTTCGCCCTGAAGAACAAGGCCGGGCAACTAAGCCTGACTGAAAGATCGATCCTCCAGACCGTAAAGGAGGATCTCGCAATCGCCCTGATGTCCAGCGAGGCCGAAGACCTGTTCGATGAACTGCGATAGCGGGTGTTCTATTCACATGGATTAGCAAGAGGACGAGAGTCATGAAGGCCGATCTTTCCGGGGTCCCGGAAACGATGCTCATCCCGCTCTGGGCACGGGCCGAGGAAGCGCGGAAACCCAACCCGATCTTCCGTGACGACAAGGCGTCTGAACTGGTTTCAACCATCGACTACGATTTTGCCCGATTTGAGAAGGCATGGCGGTCACAAGTCGGCGTCGCGGTACGAACGATACTGCTGGACAATGCCGTCCGCGCGTTTCTGGCGCGCAACCCGGATGCGGTGATCGTCAATCTCGGCGCTGGTCTCGACACGCGATACACCCGCCTCGGGGCCGTGAACGTCCTATGGTACGATTTGGACTTGCCGCAGGCGATAGAGCTGCGTCGGCGTTTCTTCGCGGAGACCGAGGGCTATCGTCTTCTCCCGAAATCGATGCTCGATCCGTCCTGGATGGATGAAATCCGGGAGGATGACCGTTCGGTTCTGTTCATAGCCGAAGGGTTGTTCATGTACTTTTCGGAGGAGGAGCTGAAACCCCTGTTCAAGACCCTCGTCACACGATTCCCCGGTGCCGAGATGCTGTTCGAAATGCTCCCGATGGCTCTGGTCGGAAAGAGTAGGCGACACGACTCCGTCACCAAAATCGGGAGCGCCGTCGATTTCAAATGGGCGCTGAAGAACAGCCGCGAGATGACGGAATGGCATCCCGGCATCGAGTTCGTCGATGAGTGGAACTACTTCGATTTCCACAAGGACCGCTGGCGATGGTTCGGGGTCATCGCCCGGTTGCCGTTTATTCGTCCGCGTATGGCGCCCCGGATCGTCCATCTGCGTTTTCGAACCGGTTGAAGCGAGCGGTCGTCACAGGATTGGGTGAAGGCCAAACATCGTGTTTCGTGCACCCACGGCGGCCGTCGACAGGGTCAACAGATATCTGCAACTGATCATGATTATTAGTTTCATTTTCGATCAGGAAACAGAACGCAGGGGAGAAGAGAGTGAAACGGTATGCTGTTGCCCTTGGCGCGTGTTCGATACTCGCGCTTGGCCTGTCCGGCATGGCACGCGCCGCCAGTGATGCGGACGTGCTGACCATCTAATTCCGACATCGCCCTTGCCGCCTATGAAGACTCGCTGATCACCGCAAGGGCGCTGGACGCCGCCATCGACGCGTTGATCGCTGCCCCAGGCGACGGGACCTTGCATGCCGCCCGCGCGGCGTGGATCGCGGCGCGCGTGCCTTACCAGCAAACGGAGATCTATCGCTTCGGCAATCCCATCGTCGACGACTGGGAGGGGCGGGTGAACGCCTGGCCTCTGGACGAGGGCCTCATCGACTATGTCGACGCGACCTACGGCACCGAGTCCGACGAAAACACCCTCTACACGGTCAACGTCATTTCCAATCGCTCGATCATGGTGAACGGCAAGAAGGTGGACGCGACCAACATCACGCCCGCCTTTCCGTCCGACACGT
>JANQJG010000117.1 GCA_028281785.1 Rhodospirillales bacterium | reverse complement strand
GCGCCGCTTGGCCGATGGCCCCGCATCGCCCCGCGCGGCGCGCCTTGCGGATCGCCTCCCCAGGGCACAACGCAGGTGGGTAGACCTCATGACAGAGTGCCCTACACGGGCGACACGAGCGGCGGGCTCGAAATCGACCAGCCGGTGGAGACGAGCCGGGCGGCCTATGGCCCGGCGAACTCGCCCCGGACACGCCAGGCGGTGAAGCTGCCGACCGGCGGCCGCGCGCCGGAAGAGGTTTGGCGGCAGATGACCGCCGAGGCCGAGGCTTTGCGCCGGACGGGCCGGGTCGACGATGTGATGGGGAACACGAAGGTTGTGAACGCGATAAACCGTGGTCTGCTCGACAACGCGGGCATTGATTGGCAGTCCCACATCGGCGCCAACAAGCTCGCCGACATGACGGGGTTCGATGACGCATCGGCGGAGCCGGTGAAGCAGGCGCTCCAATCGGCACGAGCCCCGTCCCAAACAGAGATCGCGCCCGATGATCCTCGGTTGAAGACGCGGGCGGCCGCAGCATCCAAACCCCATCACTTGGCTGGGTTCGACGACCAAAGCTTGGCTCTGTCAAGCCGACGGATCGGATCCTGGAGCCGGGATGCCAGACAACCATCGCGTCTCGGTCACCCGGACCAGAGTGGGGCCACCCGGGTAGCTCAAAAGTCGAACGGGCAGGGGGTCGTTCCTCCACCAGCACGCCAGGGGCCGACCTCGAACGAGCAAGCCTGGAACCACGTGGACGAGATACTACGCAATTTTCCCGAGGCCTATGCCAAGCTGGCCCCCGATTTGCGCGAGCGTGCCTGGGCGCATCTCCCAAAAACGCAACGATTCGACCACATCCGAAATCGTTTGGCTCGTGCGTATCGTGAAATGGGCGTGCCGAATCCCGTGACGAGGGCCAACCTGGAGGTGAACGCCTGGCCCACCTCGCCGATCTCTGAGGAGTTCCGGAACGAGATCCACAAACGGGAGTCGCAACTCAACAACCGGAATTACAGGACAGATAGTTCGAGTGCTTCGGGTCGATACCAAATGACCAAAATAGGTCTCCTGGACGCGGGGATGTTGGACAAGCAGGAAAGGTGGACAGGAAAGTACGGGATCCACTCGAAAGAGGATTTTCTGAATAATCCCGTCGCTCAGGAAAAGGCGTTCGTGGACCTGATGACCAAAAAACAGACGTATGTTCGAAACCGTAATCTGCACAAGTACTACGGCCAAGAAATTGATGGAATAAAAGCTCGAATCGAGATCACGCGACCGGGAGTTTTGGCGGCTTCGCACAGGGAAGGATCGGGTAATGTGCGTCGGTATCTGCGGCATCGCGAGGCCCACAACTGGAAGAGCGATCCGTCGACTTTTCCCTTAACACCAGTACCAGGCAATAGAACCTTGAAGGATGTGTTTCTTTCCGTAGAAACACGCCTGCGCGAATTCCAGAACATTCCGTTTGATGCTTTTTAGGAGAATTTCTATATTGACACACCCTTTTTAAGGGTTGATATTCGAAGCGCAAAAATAGGTAGATGCGGGACGGGCGGATATGCGGGGTCGTTTTTTACTCTTATCACTCCTGGTGGTCTTGACGCCGGGCCACTCTTGGGCGGAGGAATTCGGAACACGAAGAACGCATCTTTCGGAAGAGATGCGGTACGGCGGGTACACCCTGC
>JANQJG010000209.1 GCA_028281785.1 Rhodospirillales bacterium | reverse complement strand
TATCTGGTTCTGGAGAACGGGACGGACCGGGGTTTCGAGACGCTGAAGCTGGATCTGGTGATGTTCGACACGGATGGGATCGTTGCGAAGCGTCTTGCGGTTGAGACGGCGCCGCTTCCGGCGGGGAAGACGAGCCTGAAGGTTTTCGATATCGAGGGCTTGGCCTGCGATCGGCTTGGGCGCCTGCTGCTCAACGACGTGATGGCCTGCGCGGATGCTTCTGGCGCCCGGGAGGGCTGCCAAGCCCTCGTCTCGCCCTCCGCCCGCGGCGCAACGGAGTTCATAAAGTAAAACAACCGGAGCTGGCAGGCGCGATTCGACAGACCTCCATGGCATGGGGTTAGAGCAACGGGGTATCAGAGGCCCCATCCCCGCCTCTATGGAGGTGAACATATGTCGTTGCAATACACTCCTTGGTAGAATCCCGTTCGTAAATCGGACTGATGTGGCTAAATGCAATTGCGCACGGTTCTCATTTGGGCTAGAGGTTCGGGCGTATGACCCTTGGAAAATTGTGGATTTTCCGTGCGGCACAGGGATGTCAGGCGGTATTACTTCGAGCATGGCGAGGAGCTTCGACGCTATCTCACCCGGCGGTTGAATTGTGCCCAGACCGCAGCCGACCTGACGCAAGAGGCCTTTGTCCGGCTGATGCACGGAAAGCCCGTGGACACGATGGAGAACCCGCGGGCCTATCTCTACCGAATCGCGTCGAACCTGGTGGCCGACCATTTCCGCGGCGTGAAGCTGGAACCCCGCGTGATTGGCGCGACCCTGTGGGAGACGGTTCCGGATGATGCGCCGGGTCCCGAAAGGGCGCTCCTTGCACGGGACGAGGTGCGCCGGCTGGAACGGGCCATTGACGACCTGCCGCCGCGGCAGCGGCAAATACTGCTGCTGCACAAATTCGACGGTCTGAGCTACGGCGCGATCGCGGAACGGCTCAACCTCTCCAAGAACACTGTCATGGTGCATATGATGCGGGCGCTAGCGCGCTGCCGCGACCGGCTTTCCGAGGACTGAAGTCCAAAAATGCAATCGCCGGGTAATGGCAATCGTGCCCGAGTGCGTCTTATGCGATAAGACGCGGTATAAGCAGGACAAGCGTGCATAGATGCGGGTGACCGGCCACTTTATCGAAAAGCGGCGTTTCCTGATGGGTGAAAAGAGCGGATCATCGGCAAGGGATGCGGCCACCGAATGGTTCGTACGCTTGCGCGACGACGCGGTCTCCGACGCCGATCGGGCGGCGTTCGAGGCTTGGCGCGACGCCGACCCGGCCCATGCCGACGCCTATGCGGAGATGGAGCGGCTCTGGAACGGGCTGGACCAGATCAAGCGACGCCCGGGGCACCCGACCGGCGCCGACGGCACCCAAAGCATGGAGGCCACGCCGGCCCCTTCCGGCCGACGGCGCGCCTTGCGCCGGATGGCCGTTGCCGCCTCGGTCGCGATCGCGGCCAGCCTCGGCGCCCAAACCCTGACCCCGACGGGTATTTTCGCCGATCACCGCACGGGGGCGGGCGAGCAACGCAAGATCACCCTGGAAGACGGCTCCACCGCGCATCTGAACACCGCCACCGCTCTCTCGGCGGAATTCACCGCCAACAGCCGTCGGATCACGCTGCACGCCGGCGAAGCCTATTTCGAGGTCGCGAAGGACGCGGGTCGGCCCTTCGTCGTCGATGCCGAAATCGGCCGGATCGAAGCCCTGGGCACCGCCTTCTCGGTCAGGCGCACGGAGGGCGCCGTCGAGGTGATCGTGACGGAGAGCAGGATCACGGTCTCGGCCCCCGGCCGGGGCGCGGCGGTTCTCGCGGCCGGCCAGGGCATCCGCGTCACCGATGCCGGGCTCGGGACAGTCACGAATGTGGACCCGAAAATGGCGCTCGCCTGGCGCCGGGGCCGATTGGTCTTTGACAACCGGCCGCTGGGCGAGGTTCTCGCTGAGCTGGCGCGTTACCGGCGGGGCCGCATCGTGACCCTGGACAGCGCGGTCGAGGCCCTTCCCGTCACCGGCTCCTTCGCCGTCGCGGATACCGATGCCACGCTCGAGACGATCGAGCGAACACTGCCGGTTCATCTGTACCGCCTGAGCGATCTGCTGATCCTCGTCGACGCCGGTCCCGCGCCATAGACCGATGCCGCGGTCCATCGGGCCGATACGTAACCCCGGACCGGAACTTTTTTCGTCCCGCTTGTAATGGTCCCCCCGGCCTTTCCCGTCTTCCATCATGGAGGCTGCGACTGAGACGCTTTCTCGGGGAGAGGAGGCGTTTTTTGCGGCGATGACCAAAGGGGTTGGGGGAAGGCAATGAAGGCGCGGGTATGCGTATGGGCTTTTAGTATCGTCTTGGGACTTGGTGCCGCGGGACTGGTCGCAGCGCCCCCGGTCGCCGCACAACAGGCCGAAGCGCAAGCCTTCGCAATCGCACCGCAACCGCTGTCCTCCGCGCTTCTGGCCTTCGCCGAGCAGAGCGGACTGGAAGTCCTGTTCGATGCCCGCATCGCGCAAGGCAAGACCTCGCCCGGCGTCCAGGGCAGCTTCACGCCGGAGCAGGCACTGCGCCAACTCCTCGCAAACACCGACCTAACGTACCGCTACACCAGCGCCAACGCTGTCACGCTGGAACGCGCATCGGCTCAAGAAAGTGGCGGCGCGATGGTGCTCGGTCCGATTACGGTGGAGGGCGAAACGTCAGACCGCAGCTACGATGCGAGTACGTCCGTCGTCCGCGGCAATCGGCTAAGTCAGACGCTGCTTGAAACGCCGCGCGCGGTCAGCGTGGTCACTCGGTCCATTCTTGACGACCAGCAACCCGATAATGAAGTGGACGTGTTGCGGAACGTCAGCGGCGTCAGTCGCACGAATGACTTCCAGGGAACCTATCAACGTTTTCAGTTGCGCGGCATCGACGCCGACAATACACGAACCTATCTGCGCGACGGCTATCGCTTCACGCATCAATCTGACCCCGGGCTGTATAACGTCGAGCGGATTGAAGTGATCAAGGGACCGAATGCGATCGATTTCGGGCAATCGACGCCGGGTGGCTTCATCAATTACGTAACCAAAAAACCTCTCGATGAAGAGCAATATGGCATGGAACTCACCGCCGGGAGTTTTGACCAGTACCAAGGGGCCATCGACCTAACCGGACCGCTCAATGAGGACAAGACCATCCTCTATCGGCTGACCGCTGGCTATGAAAGCGGTGGTGCGTTTACCGAGCATGTGGACCCGTTGCGCCGCGGCGCCGCCGGTGCGTTGAGCTGGTCCATCACGCCACGAACGCAATTGAACCTGACCGGCGAGTATCAGAAGACTGAAAGACTGGCCAACCCGGGCTGGCCCGTACCCGATCCGACGCGCCTGGAGTCCGCCGACGCTTTGCCCGACGATGCCTTCTATGGTGATGCGAACTTAGAGTTCGATATGGAAGAATATCGTTACTCGGTGGAGCTATTGCACGATCTCTCGGACGATTGGCAAGTCCGCACCATGTTCGCGCAAGACCATCTTACTCGCGACAACAACTTCATCTCGCTCCGTGGTTTGACCGGTGACGGAACCGAGACCACCCGGCGCCTTTTCCAACGTCTCGGTTCCGAGCGTGACTCGATCACCGTACGTGCGGATGTCCGCGGCAAAGAGCTTAAAACTGGGCCCATCGAACACGATATCGTGATTGGCGCCGACTACTATCGATTTAAGACAACTGACATTCCCTTTCTGAACATTGCGCTACCTAATCTGCCAGTATTCAACCCGCCGCTCACTGCGACGGAGATACCGGTTGGTAATACCGATGTCACCCGCGCTAAAGACAGTGCATATGGTTTCTTCATACAGGACAGCATTGATTTCGGCGGCGGTTGGGGCCTTCAAGTCGGCGTGCGGCACGATATTCTGGAAAACGATGCGACGTCGGAGGATGTCAGTCAGACCTCTCCAAACGCCGCTATCACATATGCACCCTTTGAGAATTCTTTGGTCTATGCCAGTTATTCACGTTCGTTCGAGCCGAATTGGGGCATAGATCTTTTCGGTGGCGGCGCAGCGGACCCGTCCGAAGGCGAACAATTCGAAATCGGCTTTAAACAGGGGTGGTTCGACGGGCGCTTCACCACGACGGCGGCGCTATTCTCGCTTACGAAGAGTAATATCGTGGTGGGCGATCCGGAAAATCCCGGCTTTGAGACCCTGACCGGCGAGGCCAAGGTTCAAGGCATCGAATTGGAAGCGGCGGGAGAACTCCTGCCGGGACTGAACGTCTTAGGTCAGGTCACGCTGCTCGATTCAGAAATCACCTCGGATACGGATGAGACCGTTGTCGGCAATCGTCTCTCCGGTTCTGTAGAAGCGACGGCGAGTTTATGGGCGACATATCAGCTGCCTGGCGATCTTTACAAATGGACGATCGGGGGAGGCGTTTTTTACACGGGCGATCGCGTCCTCAACGACAGCAACACGCTGTCGCTGCCGAGCTACACGACCGCAGACGCCTTTGTCGGCTACCAGATTGCCGACGCCATCAGCGCGCAACTCAATTTTACCAACATTGCCGACAAACGATATTACGTGAATGCAAGTACGAGCGGCGACACTTTCCGGAGCGTTTTTCCCGGAGAGCCGAGAGCCGTTTCGTTCACGCTCCGGGCGTCCTTCTAGCGACACGAGATCGGGGCGGGCTTCGTGCAATGGCAAATCGCCGCAAGCTCTTCCCTCCCGTACCCCCCAGGCTTCTTACTGACAATGAAACCATCCTTCCAACAGTCGACAGCGCTGGTGCATACATGGGGCGGCTTGCTTGTCGGGTGGGGCCTGTTTTTCATCTTCCTGACGGGAACGTTCGGCTATGTGGACCATGAGATCGACCGCTGGATGACGCCGGAGCGGGTTTCCGTTTCAACGCCGTTGGCGGCTTCCGACCTGGTGCGTTCCGCCGAAGGCTGGCTTGTCCGGGAAGCAGGGGATGCGCAGAGTTGGTATGTCTTCTTGCCAACCGGTCCGCGAAGCGGAGGCTTCGCTGTCGGCTGGCGGGCCTGGCCCGAAGGCGACCGGCGCTTCGGCAGGTTCCAGCAGCAAGCGCTCGATCCCTTAACGGGTGATGCGTTGAATGTCTCCGTGCGCGATACGGGGGGCGGTCAAACGCTCTACCGTATGCACTACCGACTGCATTACGTGCCTTATGATCTGGCGGTCCTGATTGTGGGCGTGTGTTCGATGTTCATGCTGGCTGCGATCATCAGTGGCGTGATCATCCATAAGAAGATCTTCAAGGACTTTTTCACCTTTCGTCCGGACAAGGGCCAACGAAGCTGGCTTGACGGGCACAATCTCTTGAGCGTTTCTGCGCTGCCGTTCCATCTGATGATCACGTGGTCCGGACTGATCTTTTACATGTTCACCTATATTCCGACCGCGGCGGACGCGCTCTACCCGAAGGGCGAAGCGCGGGACCGGTTTTACGCCGAGGTCTCGGGAGACGTGGGCATATCGCCGGGAGCGAAGGCGCCGGTCGCGACAATGGCGCCGTTGGGAGTGATGCTGGCGCGCGCCGAGCAAGAGTGGGGACGCGGAGCGGTTCAAACGATCCGTATGGAGAGCCCCGAGCGCGAGGGGGCGCAGGTTCTGATACACGCCCGTCAAAGCGGTGTCAGCCGGGGCGGCCGGACGCTGCTGTTCGACGGGGTAACGGGGGAGGTATCGCGCGCGGGTCCGCAAGGGGGGACCGCGGCAGGCCGTTTCGAGCGGGTGATGCTCGGCCTGCATGAGGGCCTCTTCGCCGGTCCGTTATTGCGCGCGCTCTATGTGTTCGTAGGGCTTTGCGGCACGGCGATGATCGCGACCGGGCTCCTGCTTTGGTCGACGAAACGCAAAGCGAAGCTTGCAGAAAATGAGCGCCCGCATTTCGGGATCGCGGCCATCGACATCCTCAACCTCGGCACGATCATTGGCCTGCCGATCGGCATCGCGATTTACTTCTGGGCGAACCGTCTTCTTCCTGTCGGCATGGAGGGACGTGCCGAATGGGAAGTCCATGCAATGTTCATTGCCTGGGGGCTGACCTACATTGTCGCCATATGGCGGCCATTGAACCGCGCCTGGCTGGAACTTTGTTGCCTCGCGGCGGCCGCTTATGGATTCATCCCGATCCTCAACGCACTCACCACGGACCGGCACCTGCTTGCGTCGATCCCTGAGGGCGACTGGGTCATGGCCGGGTTCGATCTCTCCTCCTTCGCGGCAGGCCTGTTCTTCTTGTTCCTTGTTCGAATGACATACCGGAAACAGCGCCGTAAAACCGCCGACGCCGCTGTCATGGCCAATACTACGTCGAATGCGAAGGCCGCTTAATGTCAGCCCAGGAACACGTCAAGAATGCCCGTCACCGCTGGTCGGCTGCCTCGCGGGTGCTGGCCGCGGTCGTCGGCGGCTACGCGCTTACGTCGCTGTTGACCCTCGCGGTGCCGCTGCTGTTCTCGGCTGCCGGCCTTAGCCAGGCACAGGCCTTGCACGCGACGACCATGGCGGGCTTCCTTGTCTACGCGGGGATCGTCATCATGGTGTTCCACGCCCGCAGCGCGACGCAGGCCTGGACGTGGCTCGCCGTCGCAGCCGTGCCGGCGGGCATCGTCATCGCGCTCCTGTTGCCGGAGGCGGTCCAATGACGGAAGCGACTGCTCTCCTTCTTGCTATCGCCGGTTTCGGCGCGCTGGCGCTTGGCATGCGGAAGCACCACCGCGAACTGTTCGGCGCGCCGCCGTCGCAGTGGCGCGCGTTGGCCCTTCATTCCATCGGCTGGGTACTGCTCGGCCTGTCCTTCGTAGCTTGCATCCTGGACTCTCGCTGGTCGATAGGACCGGTGCTGTGGCTCGGCCTCCTCACCGTCGCGGCGCTTGCGACTGCCCTGACCCTCACCTATGGACCTAGGTTCATATCGTGGCCGCACTGTTTGTGGCGGTTCTTCCTCGGCCGTGAAGGACAAGGTCCGAGCGAACGATCCCCCTACACGAAATATGGCCACGACTTGTAATGGTATGTCGACAGGATGAAATCGTCACTGCTGGAGCGTATGCAGACGATCGGTATGCCGCTTCTCGTGCATGGCGAGGTGGTGTCGCCCGATATTGACATCTTCGACCGCGAAGCTGTGTTCCTCGAGACGGTGCTGACGCCGGAGCCTCGACCAGCCTGCCTGCGGGACGGGCCGAGCTTCGGCGCTCTCCTTTGGGCGACGGTGATCAGCCTTGCCGCGCTCGCCGTGGCCTTCACGCTGAGCTGGCGGCCGTCCTGGCTGCGATGGCCGTTTCAGAAGATGCCTTAGAAGGAATGGATGATGCGTATGATGCCTCGCCCGAGTGTGCTGCTCCTCGCTTTTCTCGCCTTGACTGCCGAGGCCTTCGCCGCCGATGGCGGGGTTGGCGTGGAGTTGAACAAGCTGGAACCCAGCGGTGGGGCGTGCCGGGCGTATCTGGTTCTGGAGAACGGGACGGACCGGGGTTTCGAGACGCTGAAGCTGGATCTGGTGATGTTCGACACGGATGGGATCGTTGCGAAGCGTCTTGCG
>JANQJG010000162.1 GCA_028281785.1 Rhodospirillales bacterium | reverse complement strand
CCGCCGGCGCCGTTTGCGACCTCTATTCAAGACAGGAATGCGAAAACTACTTCACCGCCGCAGGCTATGAGACCAATTAAATGCGACACGCTCTAGTATGTTCCTCAAAATCCTCAATCCTTGATAGGAACATGCGGGGGATGCGCCGTGACCGGGCCGTCCCCCGCCCCCTTTTTCGCAACGGGTTCCTGGCCATCGAGAGAATCGACGGCGTCTATCGACTGACGACGCCGGTTTCGTCCGCGCGCAGGTCGAAAGCCGCGGCCATCAGCGCGCGGGTGTAGGCCTCGCGGGGCTGCGTGAAGACTTCGTCCGCCGGACCCTGTTCAACGACCTGCCCATGACGCATCACCAGGATGTCGTGGGCCATGGCCCGCACGACATTGAGGTCGTGGCTGATGAACAGATAGGCCAAATCGTGACGTTTCTGCAGATCGCGCAGCAAGTCGACGATCTGCGCCTGAACCGACATGTCAAGCGCGGAGGTTGGTTCGTCCAGCACGACCAGCTTCGGCTTTAGCACCATCGCCCGGGCGATGGCGATCCGCTGGCGCTGACCGCCCGAGAATTCGTGCGGATAGCGGTGGCGGCTGTCCGGGTCAAGGCCGACCTCGCGCAGGGCGTCGATGACCATGGCCTCTCGTTCGGCGGAGTTGGTGCCAAGGCGATGAAGGTCCAGGCCTTCACCAACGATTTGGCCGATCGACAGGCGCGGTGAAAGCGATCCGTAGGGGTCCTGGAAAACGATCTGCATTTCGCGTCGCAGCGGGCGCAACTGCTTGAAGCGCAGGTCTGTGACATTCCTGTCGCGGAAGACGATGCTGCCCTTGCTACCAACCAGCCGCAGCAGGGCGAGGGCGAGGGTGGTCTTGCCCGAGCCGCTTTCACCCACGACGCCCAACGTATGCCCCTCGCGCAGGCGTAATGAGATTCCGTCGACGGCGCGGATGTGGTCGACCGTACGTTTGAGCACGCCCTTGCGAATCGGGAAGTGGACCTTGACGTTATCACCGGAAACAACCTCCTGCGCATCGGTTGGGCCGGCGTCCGGTCTCCCCTTCGGTTGCGCGGCCAGCAGGCGGCGGGTGTACTCGTGTTGAGGATTTTCGAACACCGCTTGGGCAGCACCTTGTTCGACGATCCGGCCTCCCGTCATCACGCACACCTCCTCGGCCATAACGCGAACGATGTTGAGGTCGTGGGTGATCAGCAACAGGGCCATTCCAAACTGGGTCTGCAGGTCCTTCAGCAGTTTCAGGATCTGCGCCTGGATGGTGACGTCGAGGGCCGTCGTTGGCTCGTCGGCGATCAAGATGTCGGGCTCGTTGGCCAGAGCCATGGCGATCATGACGCGTTGCCGCTGGCCGCCCGACAGCTCGTGCGGGTAGGCGGAAAGGCGTTTCGCCGCGTCCGGGATCCCCACCATGTCCAGCAGCTCCAAGGCGCGCGCGCGGGCCGCATTTCCCGACAGGCCCTTGTGTAGGACCAGGGTTTCCCGGATCTGCTTCTCGATCGTGTGCAGCGGATTGAGCGAGGTCATCGGCTCCTGGAAGATCATGGCGATCTTGTTGCCGCGCACGTCAAGGAGGGTCGCGGGAGGCGCCCCGACCAGCTCTTCGCCCTTGAAGCGGATCGAACTGGCCGCGCCATGACCGGCCAAAGGATAGGGCAGCAGTTGCAGAACTGACAGCGCCGTCACCGATTTACCGGAACCGCTTTCGCCGACCAGCGCCAAGGTGTGGCCGGGCTCCAAAGTGAAGCTCGCGTCCGTCACCGCGTTCACGACGCCGCCCGGCAGGTGGAAGCGGACATCGAGATGCCGCACCTCGAGCAGTGGCGTCACCATGCCTCAACGGCCTCCCTGGGCGGCCGGCGCGGGCGCCGAAGCCGGGGTGGCCGCTTGTTCCGCCGGTTTTCCGTTGCCGGTGAACAGTTTCCTCGGATCGAAGGCATCGCGGGCCGCCTCGCCGATGAAGACGAGGAGGCTCAGCATGATCGCGACCGAGAAGAATCCGGTGAGGCCGAGCCAGGGTGCCTGCAGGTTCGCCTTGCCCTGGGCCAGCAACTCGCCAAGCGAAGCCGATCCGGCCGGCAGACCGAAACCGATGAAATCCAGCGCCGTCAGGGTGGTCACCGATCCGGCGAGGATGAACGGCAGGAAGGTCATCGTGGCAACCACCGCGTTCGGCAGCACGTGGCGAAACATGATGAGGCCGTTGCTGGCGCCAAGCGCCCGCGCGGCCCGCACATAATCGAAATTGCGTGCGCGCAGGAACTCGGCGCGGACGACGTCGACCAGGCCCATCCAGGAGAACAGCAGCATGATGCCGAGCAGCCACCAGAAGTTGGGCTCGACCACGCTGGCCAGGATGATCAGCAGAAACAGGGTCGGCAAGCCGGACCAGATCTCGATGAAGCGCTGGAACAAGAGATCGGTCCAGCCGCCGAAATAGCCTTGCACGGCACCAGCCGCGACTCCGATCACCGTCGAGGCGGCGGTCAGCACCAGCCCGAAAAGGACCGAGATACGAAAACCGTAGATCAGCCGAGCGACGACGTCACGCGCTTGGTCGTCGGTGCCGAGCCAATGTTCGGCGCTGGGTGGCGAAGGGGCCGGAACGGGCAGGTCCCAGGCGACGGTGCGGTGATTGTAACGGATCAGCGGCCAGATCATCCATCCCTTGGCATCGATCAGGGCCTGGACATAGGGATCCTTGTAGTCGGTTTCGGTCTCGAAATCGCCCCCAAAGTCGGTTTCCGGATAGGCTTCGAAGATGGGGGTGTAGAAGCCGCCATCGTAATAGACGAGGAACGGCTTGTCGTTGGCGACGAACTCTGCGAACAGGGCGACCAGAAAAATCGTCAGGAAGATCCACAGCGACCAGAAGCCGCGCCTATTGGCGCGGAAGTTGTGCAGCCGCCGCCGTGTGATCGGTGTGATCCGGATTCCGAGAAACGTTGAACGCTCGACGGTTATCAAGGCGCTGTCGACCAAGGCCCTAAACCTCCCGGCGCTCGAAGTCGATACGCGGGTCGACGATGGTGTAGGTGATGTCACCAACCAGCTTCATGAGCAGCCCGAGCAGAGAGAAGAAAAACAAGGTTCCGAACATGATCGGATAGTCGCGGTTGAGCGCCGCCTCGAAACCGAGCAGGCCCAGGCCGTCGAGCGAAAAGATCACTTCGATCAGCAGTGACGAGGTAAACAGAATCGAGATGAAGGCGCTGGGGAAGCCGGCGATGACGATCAGCATCGCGTTGCGGAAGACGTGGCCGTACAGCACCCGCCGCTCGGTCAGGCCTTTCGATCTTGCTGTGATCACGTATTGCTGGTTGATCTGGTCCATGAATGAGTTCTTGGTGAGCATGGTCAGCGTCGCGAACCCGCCGATCGACATCGCGATCACGGGCAACGTAATGTGCCAGAAATAGTCGGCGATCCGGGCCGGCCAGCTCAGTTCTTCCCAATTGTCGGAAACCAGGCCGCGTAGGGGGAACCAGTCGAGATAGGTGCCGCCGGCAAAGACGATGATCAACAACACAGCGAAAAGGAATGATGGCACCGCATAGCCGACGATGATGGCACCGCTGGTCCACACGTCGAAGGGCGCGCCGTCGCGCCTCGCCTTGGCGATGCCGAGGGGAATCGAGATCAGATAGACCAGCAGCGTCGTCCATATGCCGAGTGAGATCGACACCGGCATCTTTTCGATCACCAGGTCGACGACCGGTCGCCCGCGAAAGAAGCTCTCGCCGAAATCGAACAGGATGTAGTTCCGCATCATCAGCAGAAAGCGCTCCCCGGCGGGCTTGTCGAGGCCGTACTGGCGCTCCAACGACTTGATGAACTCGGGGTCGAGGCCCTGGGCGCCACGATAGCGGCTTTGCTCGCCGCCGCCGTCGCCCCCCCCGGATGTCGCGCCAGGAGCCAGATCGGCGCTTTCACGTGTTACCCTGTTGGTTGCGGCGACGCCCTGGCCGGTCAGCTGGGCGATCGCCTGTTCGACCGGGCCGCCGGGGACCACCTGGATAATCACGAAGTTGATGACCATGATGCCGAACAGGGTCGGCAGGATCAGCAGCAGGCGGCGGACGATGTAGGCCAGCATCGGCGTCAGCCCCCCGGTTTCTCAAGGCGCCGGCGGCGGTCGGCCAAGGTCCGGTCCTTGTCGGCATCGATCCACCAGTAGTCGGGGCTTGGCCCCCGAATAGGAGTGACATCCGGACGGCCGAATTTGTCCCAAAATAGGATGCGGTCATAGGGGGAGATCAACTGGGGGATGACATAGTGCCCCCACAGCAGCACCCGATCCAGCGCCCGGGTCCGCTGGATCAGGC
>JANQJG010000160.1 GCA_028281785.1 Rhodospirillales bacterium | reverse complement strand
GATTCGTCTTGTTCCCCCCACAAGCCGATAACTGGGGCACCCGTTGTCTTCATATCCGGCGTTCTGACGATGCAGGGCGCATAGAACGCGACGTGCAGTTTAAATCGGCGGTTTGAGAATGAGGCGTGTGTTGCGACGGTGTCGTAGGCCGCCATGAGTGAAGATATGCCCCCCATGGAATGTCCCATCACCCCAATGCGCTGGGGATCGACATATGGATGGCCGGACACCAGGTCCAAGGCCGCAAAGGCGTCGCTGACCTGATCAGGCAAGTTCGCCTTCGACAAACGACGCATGTAACGGTCGCTCCTTTTCAATCCGCGGCTGACAAAGGTGTTGATGACGAAGGCGCCGATGCCATTCTCGTTGAGAAACCGGGCGTGCGCTGCGCCGCGACCGGACCATTCGCCGCCGCTCCCGTGCAGAATGACCATCACGGGAATCTTGTTGGTCGGTGACGCACCCGAGGGAAGCGACAGCGTACCGACCGTGCTCCCGTTGTACTCGGCCGGTTGAGTCAGGAAGTCTCCAAAACCCGCGACATTCCGGGTTGGAAAACGAAGCTTCCCGACCTCTCCGCCGGAAAGGGTCTCGACGTCACGCGTGTCCAGCCCCGCCTGACAGGCGGACATCACCAGAGCCATGACGCATATCAAAATTCTGATGGTCAAGATCCCGCCTCCACTCTTTTGCCGATCAACCAGGATTGGAGCGTGTCTGGTTGCGAGGGGTAGGCTTTGGGTCGTGGCGTCCCCCCGGGGACCTCAGATGTCCAGATTCGCGACCTGGAGGGCGTTTTCCTGAATGAACTCGCGGCGCGGCTCGACCACGTCCCCCATCAGGGTCGAGAAAATCTCCGTGGCCTCCTCGACATGGGCGATCTTGACCTGAAGCAGCGAGCGCACATTGGGATCCAGTGTCGTTTCCCACAGCTGCTCGGGGTTCATTTCGCCCAAGCCCTTGTAGCGCTGGATCGACACGCCTTTGCGGCCGAGCTCCATGATCCGGTCGACCAGTGAAACCGGCCCAGTGACGGGATACTCCTTGTCCTTGGTCGTCAGGAGCCCATGGCCGGCGTAGTGGCGGCTCAACTCGCCCGCCATCTCGTCGAGCCGGCGAGCCTCGGTGCTGCGGGTGACGGAGCTGCCGATCTCGTGTCGTTCCGTGACGCCGCGAAGGGTTCGCGTGAAGACGAGACCACCATCTCCGATAACCTCACCCTGCCAGCCGCGCTCGCTCTCCTCTTCGACGGCATCCATCCGGCGGGCGATCTCCGAGGCGGATTCAGCCGCCCTTCCCGCGTCTGCGAGCACCTGTGGGTTGAGGGCGCCGCAGATCGCCACCTGTTCCAATGTCCTCAGAGGCACATGGTGGCTGAGCCCGGCGAGAAGGGCACGGACCGACCGCGCGTCCCGGATCAGCTGTATAAGATCCTGACCCGCGATCTGGGTGCCGTCATGGGTGGTGAGACGGGTGCCTTCATCGATGGCCGTGCTGAACAGATAGTCTTCCAGCTGGGGATCGTTCTTCAGATACACCTCGGAACTGCCGCGTTTCGCCCGGTAGAGCGGCGGCTGCGCGATGTATAGGTACCCATGCTCGATGATCGCGGACATCTGCCGATAGAAGAAGGTGAGAAGCAGCGTCCGGATATGGCTGCCGTCGACATCGGCGTCGGTCATGATGATGATTTTGTGATATCGGCATTTGGTGATGTCGAAATCCTCGGGCCCGATGCCGGTTCCCAGCGCGGCGATGAGGGTGCCGATCTCCGCCGAGCCCAACATCTTGTCGAAGCGCGCCCGCTCGACATTGAGGATCTTTCCCCGCAAGGGCAGAATCGCCTGAACGGTCCGGTCGCGGCCCTGCTTGGCGGAACCGCCGGCGGAGTCTCCCTCGACGAGGAAGAGCTCGCTCAGGGCGGGATCGCGTTCCTGACAATCGGCGAGCTTGCCTGGCAGGGAGGTCACGTCCAGGGCTCCCTTGCGGCGGGTCAGCTCTCGCGCCTTGCGCGCCGCGTCGCGCGCCGCCGCCGCCTCGATGATCTTGCCGATGATCCGCTTGGCCTCGTTCGGATGTTCCTCGAACCAGCGGTCGAGGCCCTCGCCGACGACGCCCTCGACGATCGGCCGCACTTCCGACGAAACCAGCTTGTCCTTGGTCTGCGAAGAGAACTTCGGATCGGGCACCTTGACCGAAAGCACGCAGGTAAGTCCCTCCCGGGCATCGTCCCCGGTCAGGCTGATCTTCGCCTTCTTGGCGAGACCGCTCGACGCCGCGTAGTTGTTGATCGTGCGCGTCAGCGCCGCGCGGAAACCGGCCAAGTGGGTTCCGCCATCCCGCTGTGGAATGTTGTTGGTGAAGCACAGCATGGTCTCGTGGAAGCTGTCGTTCCACTGCAGGGCCAGCTCAACGACCACGCCTTCACGCTCGCCGTCCAGGGATAGCGACGGCCTGTGCAGCGGCGTGCGCGATCGGTCGAGATAGGCGACGAAAGCCTCCAGCCCCCCCTCGTAATGCATCTCGACCGTGCGATCCTCGACATGGCGGGCGTCGATGAGCCGGAGGGCCACGCCGGAGTTGAGGAAGGCGAGCTCACGCAGCCTGTGTTCGAGAGTGGCGAAATCGAAATCCGTCATCGTGAAGGTCGCGCGCGAGGGCAGGAAGGTGATTCGAGTCCCCGCGGCGGGGCCGCTCGGCCCCCGCTCCGCATCGCCGACCACCGCAAGCGGGGCCACCGCCTCGCCGTCTCGAAAGCTTAAGGAGTGCTCCCGCCCGTCCCGCCAAATGGTCAGCTCCAACAATTCGGAGAGAGCGTTGACCACGGATACGCCAACGCCGTGGAGTCCGCCCGAAACCTTGTAGGAATTCTGGTCGAACTTTCCGCCGGCGTGAAGCTGGGTCATGATGACTTCGGCGG
The DNA here is from genome assembly GCA_028281785.1 of Rhodospirillales bacterium. Classification (GTDB taxonomy): domain Bacteria; phylum Pseudomonadota; class Alphaproteobacteria; order Rhodospirillales; family Shumkoniaceae; genus JANQJG01. The sequence goes on along the minus strand of JANQJG010000160.1, from coordinate 40,153 downwards.
CCGAGACCCCTTCCTCGGGATGCAGGTCGACAGGAATGCCGCGGCCGTTGTCGGTCACGGTCACCGAGCCGTCACCGTTGAGGACCACCTCGATCTGGTCGCAGTATCCGGCCAGCGCCTCGTCGATGGCGTTGTCCACCACCTCGTAGACCATGTGGTGGAGCCCGGAGCCGTCATCGGTATCGCCGATATACATCCCCGGACGCCGGCGCACGGCCTCGAGCCCGCGCAGAACTTTGATGGACTCGGCGTCATAGGCGCCATTGGATTCGGAGATCGGGTCCGGTGTGTCTTGACTCATTACGGGTTTCGTCAGCCTAGCGTTGGAGTTAAGCGATGAGGGTCGCGACGCCGCGCTCGACGTCGACGAATTGGGCGTGGTCCCTGAGAGTTTCGAAGACCGCGCGATCGGTGCCGGTCAACCAGGCCTGGGCGCCGAGGGTGCGAATCTCCGCGAACAAGGCCGCGCGGCGAGCGGCGTCGAGATGGGCGGCGACCTCGTCGAACAGGAGAAGGGGGGTGGCCCGCCGCTCGGCCGCCTGCAAGCGGGCGTTGGCGAGAAGAATCGAGATCAGCAGCGCCTTCTGCTCGCCGGTCGAGCAATCGGCGGCGGGCAGCCCGGATGCCATGTTCCGTACCGTGAGGTCACCACGGTGGGGTCCCACCGCCGCGCCGCCCCGTTCGGCGTCTTCGCGGCGGGAGGCGGCAAGGGCGGCACGCAACTTGTCCTCGGCGGCGAGGGCCGGACCGTCGTCGAGCCAGGTCTCGACGGCTCCGTTCGCCCTCACCTCGGCAGCGGGGAAGGGGGCCTTGATCTCGCCGCAGAATTCCGCGAGCCGCATGGCCAGGTCGCGGCGCGCCGCCGCCACCGCGACTCCTTTCGCTGCCATGGTCTCTTCGAGCGCCGACAACCAGGCGGAATCGGCCGTCCGCCCTGCTGTCGAATCCCGCAAGAGCCGAGCCCTCTCCCGCAAGGCATGATCATAGGCCGCGACCCGTCCCGCATGCTCGGGATCGAACCCGAACACCAGGCGGTCTAGGAAGCGCCGTCGCGCCGCCGCGCCCTCGAGGAACAGGCGATCCATCTGGGGCGTCAGCCACACCGCGCTGACCACGGAGGCAAGGGCCGTCTGGCTACGAACCCGGCGGCCGTCGATCTGAACGAGCCGGCGCTCCCGGCCACCCGCCGTCGAATCGCGTCCCGTGCCGATCTCGACGATCCCGTCCCCGGTCTTCAGGACTCCCGCCACGGCCCAGGACCGCTCGGGCGCCGTATCGGCATCGTCCGGCGCGCGCCGCGCCACCGAGGCCAAGGAGGCGCCCCTGAGCCCCCGACCCGGCACCAGGAAGGATACCGCCTCCAGAAGATTGGTTTTGCCGGCTCCGTTGGGCCCCGTGATCACAACGGGACGTTCGTCCGTCTCCAACCTCTGGAAGCGGTAGCAACGAAAATCGGTGATCGAGAGCCGGACCACCGAGTAGCCGCTCCCGCCAGAGGACAGGGTTCGAGGCCCAATCTCCGGCCCGACGACTTCAGGTGCGCCGTCCAATTCGAACAGGTCCCGCTCCTTTACACCCGCATCGGCATGAGGACGTAGATGGCGCTCGCGTCGCCCACTTCGCGAATGATGGTCGGCGACGCCGCGTCAGCCATCAGGAATTGAGCGTTGTCGCCCTCGACCTGCTGCATGATGTCGAGGAGATAGCGCGCGTTGAACCCGATCTCGATGTCCTCGGCCGTGTAAGCCACTTCAAGCTCTTCCACGGCACTGCCGTTATCCGGGCTGTTGGCGGAGAGCACGAGATTTCCGCCGCTCACGGCCAGCTTCACGGCCCGCGATTTCTCGGTCGAAATGGCCGATACCCGATCCACGGATTCGGCGAACCGGCGGCAATCGACCTCCATCACCTTGTCGTTCTCCGACGGAATGACGCGCTCATAGTCGGGAAAGGTGCCGTCGATCAGCTTGGAGGTCAAAACCGCGTGGTCGAACGCAAACCGGATCTTCGTCTCCGACAAGGCAACGGCGACGTCATCTCCAATCTCGTCGATCAGCTTGCGGAGCTCGCTGACGGTCTTGCGGGGAACGATGACCCCCGGCATTCCCTTGGCGCCTTCCGGCAAGGGCATCTCCACGCTGGCCAACCGGTGTCCATCGGTGGCCACGCAACGCAGAACCTGAACGTTATCGCGCTCGGCCTCATGCAAATAGATACCATTCAGATAGTACCGAGTCTCCTCGGTCGAGATGGCGAATCTGGTGCGGTCGATGAGGCCGCGCAGATCCCCGGATGCCAGGTGAAAGCTCTGCGGCAGGTCGCCCCCCGCCATGACGGGAAAATCCTCGGCCGGCAGGCACGCCAGCGAAAACCGGGATCTTCCGGACCTGAGCGCCAACTGGCCGTCCCTGCCGTCGAGTTCGATCTGCGCTCCGTCGGGCAGCTTGCGAATGATGTCGTACAATGTATGCGCGGGCGCGGTAATGTCGCCGGACGCCCCGATATCCGCCTCGACCTTTTCGAGAATGTCCAGGTCCATGTCCGTGGCGTTGAGGCTCAGCGTCGCGTCATTCGCCGACACCTTCACGTTCGAAAGGATAGGAATGGTGTTTCGCCGTTCCACCACGCTTTGCACGTGGCCCAGCGACTTCAACAGCACGGCCCGTTCGATGGTCAGTTTCATGGCGTCAAACTTCCGGTGGCGGGGGTATCGTTGCTGCCTCAAGGCGGCGCCGGGTCACCCCACGAACCCTTTTCCCCTGATGTAACGGTGGACCCCTCAAAGAGAACCGCCATTATAGCAGTAGCCCCCGAAATCAGAAGTGTTTTCGCGGCTTCCGAGGGGGGAGCGGGGCGAGACGAAGGCAATCGTTCGGCGTCTCGGTTGGCCCGAGGCGGCTTAACCCTCCAGCATGCGGCGCAGAAGCTCGACGTCTTCGGCGAAGCTGGCGTCGCGTTCGCGAAGCTCCTCGACCTTGCGAACGGCATGCATGACCGTCGTATGGTCGCGGCCGCCGAACTTTCGCCCGATCTCGGGCAACGATCGCGAGGTCAACTGCTTGGCGAGATACATGGCCACCTGCCGCGGACGCGCGACCGAGCGCGCCCGCCGCGCCGAGTGCATGTCGGAGATCCGAACGTTGAAGTGTTCGGCAACCCGTTTCTGGATCTCCTCGATGGTGACGCGGCGGTCGTTGGCGCGCAGCAGGTCGTGGAGGACCTCTTGCGTCGTCTCCAGGGTGATTTCCCGGCCCACGAGCTGAGCATGGGCGACGATTCGATTTAGCGCGCCCTCCAGCTCCCGCACATTCGCCGTGATCTTATGGGCCAGAAACTCCAGGACATTCGACGGCACCTTGACCCCAAGCTGGTCCGCCTTCGATTCGAGGATGCCGACCCGCAACTCATAGGTGGTGGCGTGAATGTCCGCCACGAGTCCGCAATTGAGGCGGGACTTCAGCCGCTCCTCCATGCCCTCAAGGTTGGAGGGAGACTTATCGGCGGAGAGCACGATCTGGCGCCCCTGGTCGACGAGCGCGTTGAAGGTGTGGAAAAACTCTTCCTGCGTGGAATCCTTGCCGGCGATGAACTGCACGTCGTCGATCATCAGGACATCGACGGACCGAAACTGTTCCTTGAAATCGACGGTGTTCTGCTCTCGCAAGGCCCGGATGAAACGGTACATGAACTTCTCGGCCGAGAGATAAATCACGTTGCGCCGCGGTGTGCTGCGGCGGATGTTCCAGGCGATCGCGTGCATGAGATGGGTCTTGCCGAGCCCCACTCCGCCGTACAGAAACAACGGGTTGAAGGAGACATGCGTGGCCTCCGCCACGCGCCTCGCGGCGGCGTGGGCGAACTCGTTGGGCTTGCCGACGACGAACCTCTTGAAGGTGAAGCGCGGATCGAGCGGCGCGCTGATATCGTTGCCTGGATCCTCTCCGCCGTTGACGCGGGAGCCAACCGCGCGCATCGAAGGCTCCGAAGCCGGGGCGTCTTCCACGGACCGTTGGGATGCGTGTTCGGGCTGTACCAGGACATCGACGCGTCGAACATCGGGGTTCTCGCCCGCCCACAATACGCATAGTCGATCAACGTAATGCGCGACGACCCAATCCTGCATGAACCTCGTCGGGACCGACAGCTTGACTTCGCCGTCCGACATGTCTCGAAACGTGATGGGCTTCAGCCAACTCTGGTAGGCCGCCTCCCCGATTTCGCTCCGCAAACGTCCACAAACCGCGTCCCACTGGGATTGTAATGGGCCGTCTCGAGTGGCCTTGGTCATCACGCCGCCCCCAACAACTCTTGTCCGCCAACGTGGCGCGACCAATCAGACTCGACAGGGCGTGTTGCCAGTCCCCCGCCCGTGTCCCGCGAATAGGCACCCCTTCGGCACACAGCAGATGCTGTTTACCGCTTCTCCGGAAGCTCGCTGTCTTCCGATGGTGGACCAAAGGGTTCGGGCTAGGACGCCACGCCTGCCGCGCGGCTTCCATTTGTGCCCCCTCCCGGACCGGGCACCGGTCCACCTATGAACAGACCCCCATCAGAAGCGGATTACTGCGTCGAAACAGCGCTATTTTTCCGCTTTCCACGCTAAGATCACGCGTGGACTAAAGTTTATTTAGGATGTTCTGTCCATTTTTAGATCATTTCTATGAATAATGCCAAATCAACTCTCAATATCTCGATTTTTGTTATTCGTATACCGCCCAATTCTAGGAGAATTCTTGTGAGGATTCTTGAAAGCGCGTCAGCACATCAACCAATGTACAAATGGCTCCGCGACCTGACAACGAGATCGAAAGGCGAACGTCGAAAAAAAAGATCTTGACTTTTCTCGGATGGAGAAGCGGCCGCGTCGAGACGCCGATAAAAAAGGCCGTGCCCCAAAGGGTTCGCGGCCCAACCTCTCGAAAGGGTCGAACTAGGGCCTGTCTCGTCCATATGGAACCATTCTGATGGTGTCGGGGCGGATCAACCCGCCAAGCGTCCGGCGACGCGCGATGCACCTCCATCGGGCGAGCCGGACAACGCCGCGGATGGCCGCCGCGGCCCACCCCTTAGGGACAGGCGGTTTCGGTCTGTCAGAATGAAGTCTATAAGGGCGAGAAGCGCTCTAAGCTCCCATCGCGTTAATGCGACGCGAAAGCCGGGAAAGTCGGCGAGCCACCGTGTTCCGATGAATGACACCCTTGTTGACGCCGCGCATCATTTCCGGCTGCGCTGCTCGAAAAGCCTCGGCCGCACGGTCCTTGTCCCCGCTTTGGATGGCTTCCTCGACCTTCTTGACGAAGGTCCGGATGCGGCTTCGACGGGCCGAATTGACTTTGGTTCGGCGCTCGATCTGGCGAATGCGTTTCTTCGCCGATTTGTGATGGGCCATGCGATTACCCTGAATTCAATCCCGGTCTTGGAACAACCGCAGGCTTATAGTCTCGGGGTCCGGCAGCGTCAAGTCCGCCGTCCACGGTTTGCCGCGGAGAGATCCCACCGGGCGGCGACCGGCTTGGCAGGGCCTGGTCGAGTGACGTCCCACGCGCCAGCGCCCTTTTCATCGCTGACGGTGCGGACAGAAGAACGTCGAACGGCCCGATTGAACAAGATGCCGGATGCCTCCGGTCCGCGCCGCGTCGCAGTCGCAATCCGGGCAGGTTGCGCCGGCTCGGCCGTAAACCGCGAAATGGTGCTGGAAGTATCCCAACTCCCCGTTCGGCTGCCGGTGGTCGCGCAACGAGGCTCCCCCCTTGGCAATCGCCTTTGTCAGAACGGCGCGGGTCGCGGCGGCCAACCGATCGGCGCGCTTGCCGACGACGGTCGCCGCCAGCCGACGAGGCGAGATCCCGGCATGGAACAAGGCCTCGCAGGCATAGATGTTGCCGATTCCCGCGACCACCCGCTGGTCGAGCAGCGCGGCCTTGATGGGCGATCTCCGTCCCTTTAGCCGCGCCGCAAGCACGTCGCCGTCGAAGTCCGGCCCCAGTGGTTCCGGGCCCAGGGTCGCGAGCAGAGGGTGGTCCTGAAGCCGATCGGAGTCGGCAAGCGCCATCAGGCCGAAACGCCGCGAGTCGTTGAAGCAGATGCGGGCACCGTCATCGGTCTCGAAGACGACATGGTCATGTGTCTCCAAAGGCGGAGCCTTCCCTTTGAAGACGCGAATCCGGCCCGACATGCCCAGATGAAGAATCACCGTGCATCCGTCCTCGAGAGTCCAGAGAAGATACTTCGCCCGCCGCTTAACGCTGACGATCCGTCGTCCGCGCAGCCGGTCGGCGAACCCGGAGGGAATCGGCCTTCGCAGATCGGGGCGCCGGGCAAGCACTCGGTCCAGGCGCCGCCCCTCGAGGACGGGCACCAGCGCCTTCCTGATCGTTTCAACTTCGGGCAGTTCGGGCATGGCGAATAGGGCGGTCGGTGGATTCACGCTGGCTTCAAACTAGCCTCACTTGGGGCCTTACGCTATGGTTCGCAACCATGGTTGAACCGGTTCGACGCGACAGCAAAGCGACCACCCATTTCGGCTTTCGCACCGTCAAGGCGGAGGAGAAGGCGGGGATGGTGCGCGCCATCTTCGACAGCGTGGCCACGCGCTACGACCTCATGAACGATCTCATGAGCTGGGGCGTGCACCGGCTCTGGAAGCGGATGTTCGTGACTTGGCTGCGACCGCGCGCCGACATGCGGCTCCTCGATGTCGGCGGCGGCACGGGGGACATCGCCTTCGCGTTCCGCGCGTGCGGCGGCGGCCATGTCACGATCTGCGACGTCAATGCCGACATGCTCGCCGTGGGTCGCGGACGCGCCGACGACCGCGGGCCGGGGGAAGGCATTGGGTGGGTTTGCGGCGACGCGGAAAATCTTCCCGTCGCCAGCGCCTCGGTCGACGCCTACACCACGGCCTTCTGCCTTCGCAACGTGACCGACCTTCGCGGCGCCCTGGCCGAGGCGCGGCGCGTGCTCCGGCCCGGGGGACGGTTTATGTGCCTGGAATTCAGCCAAGTGGTGCTGCCGCCTTTGGATCGGCTGTACGATGCCTATTCATTTCGCGTCCTGCCCGCCCTCGGCGAACTGGTCGCGCGGGATCGCGAGGCCTATCAGTATCTCGCGGAGAGCATTCGCCGATTCCCCACCCAGGAACAGTTCGCCGCGATGATCGGCGAGGCCGGCTTGTCGAGTGTCTCCTACCGCAACCTCTCCGGCGGGATCGTTGCCATGCATTCGGCCTGGCGGGTGTGAGGGCGCGTTCGCGCGGATATCCATCCCCTCTGAGATACGTCCGCGACGCTTTTCGTAGTGTCTTAGCCAACAGGCTTTCGCTTGAAACCGTATTCCCAATCCCTTAATTCATTCACACAATTTTTCCGTTGTTTTTTCGGGACAGCGCCGTGCTGGATGGAAAAAGAATCCTTCTGATCGTCTCGGGCGGGATCGCCGCCTACAAAACCCCGGAGCTGGTGCGGAGACTGCGCGAGCGGGGCGCCACCGTTCGTTGCGTCCTGACGCGGGCGGGGAGTCAGTTCGTCACGCCCCTCAGCCTCTCGGCGGTCAGCGAGGACAAGGTATACGACGACCTTTTCTCGCTCACCGTCGAAAGCGAGATGGGACATATCCAGCTCTCCCGCGATGCCGATCTTCTGCTCGTCGCGCCCGCGACCGCCAACATCCTGGCAAAGATGGCGGCGGGGATCGCTGACGACCTGGCGACGACGGCGCTTCTCGCCACCGACAAACGGGTGATGGTCGCGCCGGCCATGAATGTCCGCATGTGGGAGCACGCCGCGACCCAGGCCAATCTGGCGACCCTCGAAGGCCGCGGTATCGAGCGGATCGGTCCCGTCGAAGGCGACATGGCTTGCGGCGAGTGGGGGTTCGGCCGCATGTCGGATGTTCCGGATATCGTCGCGGCCGTCGACTCGTTCTTCGGGCGGGGGCGGCGTCTTGCCGGACGCCGGGCCCTGGTCACGAGCGGCCCGACCCACGAGGCCATCGATCCCGTCCGCTATCTGGCCAACCGTTCCTCGGGCAAGCAGGGACACGCCATCGCCGCCGCCTTGGCGCGACTCGGCGCGGAGACGACGCTGGTCACGGGCCCCACCCATGAGCCCGAGCCCCCCTCCGTGACCGTCGTTCGCGTCGAATCCGCACGCGACATGCGGCGCGCCTGCGATAAAGCCCTGCCCGCGGACATCGCGGTCTGCGCCGCGGCCGTTGCCGACTGGCGCGTCGCCGAGCCCGCGGGCGCCAAGATCAAGAAAGGCAAAGGCTCCGCTTCGCCCACGCTGACCCTCGTCGAGAACCCGGATATTCTCGCCACCCTTGCCGCGTCCGGCAATCGGCGCCCCCGACTGGTCGTCGGCTTCGCGGCGGAGACCGACGACGTGGTCGCCAACGCCATCGCCAAGCGGGTCGCCAAGGGCTGCGACTGGATTGTCGCCAATGACGTGTCGCCCGCCGTGGGAACCTTCGGCGGCGACGCCAACACCGTGCATCTGATCGCAATGGCCAATGGCGAGGTCGAGGTCGAGGACTGGCCGCGCCTCTCCAAGCAGGCGGTGGCCGAACGGCTCGCCGACCGCATCGCCGACACCTTGGGTGCGGTCTCGTGAAGACGCTTCGTGTCGCCGTGCGACGGCTGCCCCATGCGGCCGAGCTCCCGCTGCCGGCTTACGCCACGCCGGACAGCGCCGGTCTCGATCTGATGGCCGCGATCGATGCGCCGGTCGCCATCCCACCGGGAGGGCGCGCCATGATCCCGACGGGGATTGCCCTGGCGCTGCCGCCCGGCCACGAGGCCCAGGTCCGGCCGCGCTCGGGACTGGCGGCGCGCCACGGCGTGACGCTCCTCAATGCGCCGGGCACGATCGACGCGGACTATCGCGGCGAGATTTCGGCCATCCTAATCAACTTGGGAGAAGCGATGTTCACGGTCGAACCCGGGATGCGCATCGCGCAGCTGGTCGTGGCGCCGGTCGTGACCGTCGACTGGGCCGAAACCGAAGATCTGCCGGAAACCCTGCGCGGGGACGGCGGCTTCGGCTCTACGGGTGTTCGAGCGGAAGGCTGAGCGGTCATGTTTCGCCTGTCGAAAAAGATGCTGTTCGCGATCGAAGCGGTTCTGGATATCGCCTATCACGCCGGCAGCGAGCCGGTGCAGAGCCGCGAGATCACGCGCCGCCAGGGCATTCCCCGCAGATATCTGGAACAGGCGCTGCAGCATCTCGTTCGGGAGGGCGTTCTCGTCGGCGTGCGGGGGCCGCGAGGCGGCTACCGCCTGGCCAAGGAGCGACGGCGGATAACGGTGGGCGAAATCATCCGCGTGATGCGAAAAATGGACGGCGATGACGACGCCCGGGAAGAGCTGGAGGGTTCCGAGCTCGGCCGGCAGGTCGTGCGGCCGATGTGGCACGAGGTGCAGAAGGACGTCATGGCGACCCTCGATTCCATGACGATAGAAGGGTTGTGCAGCCGCGCCAACAAGGCTGGCATCGCCAGCGAGGGCCGCAGCAATCTGGATTTCACCATCTGATGTATTAGGGCCTGTTGACGTTCACCGCATCAATCTGGTTCGACATTCTGCGTTTTATGGATTTTGCAGCATGACCGCTTCCGAGACCCCGGCCCTCGACCCCCCCTTGACCTCTCCCCGGCCCACGGCCCGCGGCTGCATATATGACAGCATTGTCGAAACCGTGGGGGCAACACCCCTTGTCCGGGTGAATCGGTTGGTCGAGGGATCCGACTGCCGGGCAGACATCCTCGGTAAATGCGAGTTCTTCAATCCGCTGGCCTCGGTCAAGGACCGCATCGGCCTGGCCATGATCGAGGCGGCCGAAGCCTCGGGCCGGATCGAACCGGACGCCGTGCTGGTCGAACCGACCTCCGGCAATACCGGCATCGCCCTGGCGTTCGTCTGCGCGGCGAAGGGATATCGCCTGATTCTGACGATGCCGGACAGCATGTCCGTGGAGCGGCGGAAAATGCTGGCCCTACTGGGCGCCGAACTGGAGCTGACCCCCGCCGCCAACGGCATGCGCGGGGCCATCGAACGGGCGCGGCAGATCGTCGACGACACGCCCGGCGCCCTCATGCTGCAGCAGTTCGAAAACCCCGCCAATCCCGAGGTTCACCGCCGCACGACCGCGGAGGAGATCTGGCAGGACACCGACGGCCGTGTGGACGTCGTCGTCAGCGGGGTGGGGACCGGCGGCACCCTGACCGGCATCGCGGAGGTCATCAAGGCGCGCAAACCCGACTTCAGGATCGTCGCCGTCGAGCCCGAGGACAGCCCGGTGCTGTCGGGCGGCGTGCCCGGACCGCACAAGATCCAGGGCATCGGCGCGGGCTTCGTGCCGGGCATCCTCAACACGGGGATTATCGACGAGGTCATCCGCATCGGCAACGAAACGGCCTTCGCCACCGCGCGCAAGGCGGCGCGTCTGGAAGGGCTGCCCGTTGGCATCTCGTCGGGGGCGGCCCTTGCCGCGGCGATCGAGCTCGGCGAGCGTCCCGAGATGGCGGGCAAGATGATCGTCGCCGTGCTGCCCTCCTTCGCCGAGCGCTACCTGTCGACGGCCTTGTTCGACCGGTTGGGTGTCGACTAAACGGACGGGGGTCGGCGAACGTACGCCCGCCGTCTGGAGGAACAATCATGGATTTCACAGAGGATCAGGTTCAGCGATATGCGCGCCACATCCTCTTGCCCGAGGTCGGCGGCACAGGCCAGGCCAGGCTGCTCGAGTCGCGCGTGCTCGTCGTGGGCGCCGGCGGGCTGGGCTCGCCCCTGCTGCTCTATCTGGCGGCGGCGGGCGTCGGCACCCTCGGCATCGTCGATGACGACTTGGTCGACTTGACCAACCTGCAGCGCCAAGTGATCCATCAGACCGGCAGCGTGGGGCAGCCAAAGGTGGAGAGCGCGGCCCAAACCATCGCCGCCATCAATCCCGAGGTGCGGGCCGTTCCCCACCGGGAACGCGCCACGCCCGAGAACATCGCTCGGTTGATCGCCGATTACGATGTCGTCGCCGATGGCAGCGACAACTTCGAGACCAAGTTTCTGCTCAACGACGCCTGCTACTTCGCTGGCAAGACGCTTGTCGCCGCGGCCATCCTGCGATTCACCGGGCAGGTCTACACCTTCAAGGCCCATGAGGGCAGGCTCCCCTGCTATCGCTGCATCTTCCGCGAGCCGCCGCCGCCGGGGACCGTTCCCACCTGCGCCGAAGCCGGCGTGTTCGGCGCCCATTGCGGCATGGTCGGCGGCACCCAGGCGACCGAGGTGATCAAAGAGCTGCTGGGCATCGGCGACAGCCTTGCCGGATCGCTGCTGCTCTGCGAGGCGCTGAGCACCACCTTCCGCAAGATCAAGGTGCCTCGCGACCCGGCCTGTCCGCTCTGTGGCGATACGCCCAGCATCAAGGACCTGTCGATCCATGGCCGATGACACCGGTCCCGAAAAACTCTCCATCGTCCTGTTCTCGGGCGAGTTCGACAAAGTCCACTACGCCCTCGTCCTGGCCAGCGCCGCCGCCGCCATCGGCCGGCCGGTGACCCTGTTCTTCACCATGGAGGCCTGCCGGGCGCTGACCAAGCCGACGGCCGAAGGCGTCCCCGGCTGGCGCGCCATGCCGGTCAGCCAGGGCCAGGAGACCGGGGGCCGGATGGACGACCGCTTTGCCGAGCGCAAGGTCGCCACCTTCGAGGAACTGCTGATGGCCTGCCCCGAGATGGGCGTCCGCTTCCTGGTCTGCGAGATGGGGCTCCGGGCCATGGGGCTCGGCCGCGGCGACCTGCGCGAGGATCTGCCGATAGAGGAGGGCGGTGTCGTCACCTTCCTGACCGACGCGTCGAAGGACGGCGCCATGCTGTTCATTTGACGACGATCAGGGTCGATCACGTCCGAGAATGAGCCCGCCAAGGCCGCGCCAGACGGGCCCCGGCCGGCCGTCCCCGACCGCCTCGCCGTCGATTCGAACGATGGGAACGACTCCACTCACATTCGATAGAAACACCTCGCTTGCGGCGGCCAGATCGCTTGGCGAGATCGGTGCCTCCTCGGCGCCCGTCGCGTCGATCACCGCCGCCCGCATGATGCCGGGCAGCACGCCGTCTTCGGGCCGCGGCGTGACGACCCGCTGATCGAGCACGACAAAGACATTGGCCATGGTCGCCTCGGCCACAAAGCCGGCCGTGTTGAGCAGCAGGGCGTCGTCGGCGCCCCGCCGGGCCGCCTCGATCTGCGCGAGGACACCGTCCAGATAGTTCAGCGACTTGATTCGCGAGAGCGGCGAGTGCTCGTTCCTGCGGACGGTTTGGGCGATGACGGCGGTGGCCGGCTCCGGCGTCCCCGCCGCCGAGGCGGCGGCCGAGATCAGCACCGTGGGCCGCTGTTCGGCCGGCGGCCGCAGGCTGCGCGGGGCCGATCCCCGGGTGACCGTGAGCCGCAGGGCGCCATGCTCCAGCCGGTTGGCCAAGGTGACTTGCGCCAACGCCTCGCTCAGCCGGGTGCGGGAGTAGGGCAGGGGCAGGTCCAGGGCCTCGCAGCTCCGCGTCAGACGGTCGAGATGCGCGGCGACGCGAAGCGGCACGCCATCCCTCACCGCAAGGGTCTCGAACACGCCGTCGCCGAGCAGCAGCCCACGGTCGTCCGGCGCGATACGTGCCGCGCTCCCGTCCAACACTTGGCCGTTCAGCCAGACCTTCACGGGAAAGTCCCGGAGAGGCATGTCATCAGCGCGCCCACCTTGTCCATGGTCTCCTCGTACTCCGCCGCCGGATCGGAATCCGCGACGATGCCACCGCCAGCTTGGAGGATCGCCGTCGACCCGTCGAGGACGATGGTGCGGATGGTGATGCTCGAATCCATCGCGCCATCGAACCCCATCCACAGGATGCTTCCACAATAGGGGCCGCGTCGGGCCGGCTCCAATTCCGAAATGATCTCCATGGCGCGGATCTTCGGGGCTCCGGTGATCGATCCCCCGGGGAAGGTCGCGCGCAGCAGATCGATAGGACCCAGCCCTTCGCGCAGCCGCGCCTCGACGGCGGACACGAGATGGTGGACGTTGGCGAAACTCTCCAAGCCGTACAATTGAGGGACGTGGACCGATCCGATCCGTGCCACGCGCGAGAGGTCGTTGCGCAGAAGGTCGACGATCATCAGGTTCTCGGCGCGATCCTTGGCGCTCTCCCGAAGTTGGCGGGCCAGCTCGGCATCCTCCTCCGGCGTCCGGCCGCGTGGACGCGTTCCCTTGATGGGGCGGGTCTCGACGCGGCCCGTCGGATCGAGACGCAGGAATCGTTCGGGCGAGGCCGAGAGGAGAGCCTGTCCCGCCCCGCAGTTCAACAGGGCGGCGAAGGGAGCCGGATTCGCGCGGCGAACGCGAAGATAGAGCTCGTAGGGCGTGACTCCCTTGGGGGTGGGTGCCAGCAGGCGATGCGAGAGGTTGGCCTGATAGATATCGCCGGCGCGGATGTAGCTGATCGCCCGGCGAACCATCGCCTCATACCGCGCGCGCGGTGTTTCGGTCCGCCAGGGGACCGGGACCGCCCCGTCGCCAGGAACCGGAATCGACGGGATCGAGGCGATTCGCCGGGCCAGGGTCTCGACCCGGACCACGGCCGGCGGACGCCGGCGGCCGAAGGCGGCGGCAACATCGCTGGCGACGATCCAGGCTTTGCCTGCCTTCAAGTCGAAGGCGATGATGGTGTCATAGAAGGCGAGAAAGAGATCGGGGAGGGAGGGGCCCTCACGCCGAGGTCCGGGGAGCCGCTCAAGGCTTCCGCCCAACTCATAGCCGAGATAGCCGACGGCGCCGGTCTGAAACGGCGGGAGATCCGGATCGGTTCGCAGGCGAAGCGTCCCGATCAGCGCCGCGATCTCGCCAAACGGGTCGGCTGGCGGGCCATCCCGCCGCCAGGACAGGACGAGGAACGGATCCGCCGCGATATAGGCATGGCGCCCGCGCCCGCCGGCCACGGCCGCACTATCCAGCAAGGCCGCAACCGGTTCGTCCGCGAAAGCCGAAAAGCAGGCAGCGGGGTCCAGAAAAGGGATGGCGCGCGCGACCGGCCTGTGCGAGGGGGCATTCATGTTCAATTCGACGCGGGCACGGATCGCCGCGAACTGTCCGCCTGCTCAGGAGTTCTCGGTCAGGACGCGATCCGGGGGCGGATTGCCGTCGACAAAGGACTTGATGTTGATCAGCACCTTTTCGCCCATGGCCAGCCGCCCTTCCAGGGTGGCCGAGCCCATATGTGGCACGAGCACGACGTTCTCCAGGTCCAGGAGCTTGGGATTGACCGCCGGCGCGTGCTCGAACACATCGAGGGCCGCGCCCGCCAGCTCGCGGCGCCTCAGCATCAGTGTCAAGGCGTTCTCGTCGATGACCTCGCCGCGGGCCGTGTTGATGATGATCGCGTGCGGTTGCAGCAGCTTGAGCCGCCGCGCCGACAGCAGGTGATAGGTCGCAGGGGTGTGCGGACAATTGACGGAGACGATATCCATCCGCGCCAGCATCTGGTCCAGACTCTCCCAATAGGTGGCCTCGAGCTCGGCCTCGGTCTCCGGATGCACCCGATGCCGATTGTGATAGTGAATCGAAAGGCCGAATCCGCGAGCGCGCACCGCCAGGGCCTGGCCGATGCGCCCCATGCCGACGATCCCCAGGCGTTTTCCGTTGACCCGGCGGCCGAGCATCCAGGTCGGCGACCAGCCTCCCCATTGGCCGCCCCTGAGGATCCGCTCGCCCTCGCCAAGACGGCGGGCAACGGCGAGGATCATCGCCATGGTCATGTCGGCGGTATCCTCGGTAAGCACGTCCGGCGTATTGGTAACGACCAAGCCTTTCGCCTTGGCGGCGGCGAGGTCGATATGGTCCACGCCGGTTCCGAAATTGGCGATGAGCTTCAGCTTCGCGCCCGCGGCTCGAATCACTTCTGCATCGATCCTGTCCGTGACCGTCGGCGTCAGAACATCCGCCTCGGCAATCGCCTCGATCAGCTGCGCCTTGGGCATGGGGGCGTCGGAAAGATTCAGGCGCGCGTCGAACAGCTCCATCATGCGCGTTTCGATAGCGTCAGGGAGCTTGCGCGTAACCACCACCACCGGCTTGCTCTGCGGCATCAACGATCCTCCGGGCGTCGACTGTCCCATCCACGCCATAGCAACTAGAGCATATCTCGTCTATATGGATTCATTCTGACAGAGCGGTTTCGGGCCGTGGACGGCGTCGGGCGCCTTGACCCCCGACGATCTAGGGTCTCTATTAGGAGAGCTTCTTCAACCGGATCTCGAAACAGTATCAGCTATGCGCTCACCGTCTCGCCCGTGGATTTTCGCTCTGGCGGTCGCGATCGCCGTCGTCTTCACCGTCATCGGGGTGGCTTCCGCCGTGCCCGATGGGTCCGGCCTGCCCCTGCCGCGCTTCGTCAGCCTGAGGGCCGACAAGGCCAAGATGCGGACCGGGCCGGGCGTGCAATATCCGGAGGACTGGGTGTACGTGCGCCGGGGGCTGCCGCTCGAGATCATCGCCGAGCACCACACTTGGCGAAAGGTCCGGGACTGGCAGGGTACCCGGGGCTGGATGCATCAGAGCCTGCTCAGCGGCGAGCGCGCCCTTATGGTCATCGGGGAGACCCGCGACCTGCGCCAGAGGCCGGAGGAGAAGAGCCTGCCCATCGCGCGCGTCGAAGTGGGGGTGGTCGGTCAACTCCTCGCCTGTCCAGAAGGCAGTGAGTGGTGCCGCGTCGAGATCGACGGCTTCAAGGGGTGGCTCAAACGAGCCGAGTTCTGGGGCGTCTACTCCGAAGAAGTCGTCGAGTAAGCGTCCGCCCCCGTTCCCGCTAAGCGAAATCCCGGCTCAGCGCCTCGCGTACGGTCTCGGACATGACCGTCATATGCGGGTACTTCTCGTGGCCGACCGACAGCGTCACCTTGGTGCCGGCTCGGCGGAACTTGGCGATCTGTTCGTCGTTGAAGGGGAAATGAAGGAACTGAATGGCGGAGGCCTTGCCGTCCGCGGTGGTGCGGTCGACATCCGCCTCCGGCGTAGCCACCACGGTTTCGCCCTCGAAGGACAGTGTCACCGTTTCCTCCACCCCGCCGAGGCTGGCGAGAAACGCGGTGCGGCGCAGACGGTCGTCGATTTCGAACATCAATGTCGCGACCAGTTCCTTCCCATTGGGAATGAGAGGGTTGTAGGCCCTCAGTTCGTCCTCGATCTGTTCTTCCCCGCCCTTTTCGATGTGAAGCATCTCGTGGATCTGATGCCACATGGTCTCGTAGCACTCGAAATAGAAGGTCGCGTGGGGACCGATGGCGAGGCGGCGATTCCTTTTGACTTCGCGCATGTCCCGCGTCCGCTCTGCGCGGATCTCGGCGTATTCGTCCATCGGCATGATGTCGGCGCGCGTAATCTCGTGTCGCGACATGAAATCGTTCTCCTGCCTTGCTAGAGCATGTTCTCAGAGCCCATAAGCCCGGGCCATGACCTCGATGGGATGGCTGGCCGCTTGAACCTCCGGACGATCCTCCTCCAGGCGCTCAACGCCCTGGAGGATATGGTCCCGCGCGAGCGGACATTCCGAGACCAGAAAAGCGGACTTGTTCTTGGCCGCCTGCCGGGCCACCGGCTTGCCCACCTTCATGGCGACCTCGAAGTTCTCCTTCTTCACGCCCCAGGATCCGCCATGGCCCGAGCAGCGCTCGATGACGGCGACCTTGGTCTTGGGGAGGAGGCGAAGCATGTCCGCGGCCTTTTGACCCATGTTCTGGGCCCGCGCGTGGCAGGCGACATGTACGGTGACTCCGCCATCCACGGAAGCCAGGCCGTCCGCGAGTCCTTCCTTGCGGGCGATGTCGACGACATACTCGCTGACGTCGAAAACCGCCTCGCTGAGACGCTTGACGTCCTCGTTCTCGGGCAGAATCAACGGCCATTCGAACTTCATCATCAGGCTGCAGGAGGGTACGAGGGACACGACGTCATACCCCTTGTCGATCCACTCCTTGAGCGCCCCGGCGACTTTCTCGGCATGTTGGGCGACACGTCCGATGTCGCCCTGCTCCAACTGCGGCATGCCGCAGCAGCCGGGGTACACGGCCTCGGTCTCGACCCCGTTGCGGGCGAGCACGCCGCGCGCGGCCATGCCCAGCTCGGGATTATGGTAGTTGACGAAACAGGTGGCATAGATCACCGCTTTGCGGCCGAATGCCGGCGCCGCGCGGGTGACTTCCGGCGGCTCCGCCGTCGCCCGGCTGACGAAGCTCTTGCCATGAAAGCGGGGCAGGGCCGCCTCGCGATGCAGCCCCGAAACCGATTCGAGAACCGGACGGGTCAGCTTGTTGCCGCATTTCGTGGCCCAATTGGCCAAGGCCGCGACCGCCGCTCCCAACCTCCCGTTGCGGTCCGTTTCCGTCAGTTGGCGGTCAATGAAACCGACTTTACCCTGGCGCGCCTCGACCGCGCGGTAGCGCAGCATCAGGTGGGGAAAATCGAGATTGAACTCATGCGGCGGAACATAGGGACATTTGGTCAGGAAGCACATGTCGCAAAGGGTGCAGGCGTCCACGACCGGCTTGAAATCCTTACTGTCGACCGTGTCCAGCTCTCCAGACTCGGACTCGTCGATCAGATCGAACAGGCGGGGAAAGCTATCGCACAAATTGAAACAGCGCCGACAGCCATGACAGATGTCGAAGATCCGCCTCAGCTCCCCGTCCAACGACACTTCGTCATAGAAGTCCTCCTCGCGCCAGGGAATCGGATGGCGCGTCGGGGCATCGAGGCTCCCTTCTCGCATGACTGGAATCCTTATGTAACCGCCGCCTTGGATGAACTGCCGCAAGGCGCGCCCGGGCCGCGGGCAGAAAGCCGGGCTCAGAGGCGGGGGATCCCGCTTTGGATCCCCCGCAACTCACTCATCACGAAATGCCCCGGCGGATCAGTCCATCTGATCGAGGGCTTTCTGGAAGCGGCCGGCGTGCGATTTCTCCGCCTTGGCGAGAGTCTCGAACCAATCGGCAACCTCTTCGAATCCTTCGTCGCGAGCGGTCTTGGCCATTCCCGGATACATGTCCGTATATTCGTGGGTCTCGCCCGCGATCGCCGCCTTCAAATTGCTCTCGGTATCGCCGATCGGCATGTCGGTGGCCGGGTCGCCGACTTCCTCGAGATACTCGAGATGTCCGTGCGCATGGCCGGTCTCGCCTTCCGCCGTCGAACGAAAGACGGAGGATACGTCGTTATAGCCTTCCACGTCGGCCTTCTGAGCAAAATAGAGATAGCGACGGTTGGCCATGGACTCGCCGGCAAACGCGTCCTTGAGGTTCTGCTCGGTTTTGGATCCCTTCAAATTCGCCATAACTATCCCCTTTGGAGCCAAATATGATAACGGCCGGACGCACCGGCCAGCGGACGGCGCTCAGCACCCCTGCCAAGCGTGCGCCCGAGATATAGACGCACGCAAAGCAGAGTGTCAAGGAACTTTAGATCGATTCTAACCTGGGATATAACGCTCTGATATGAAACAAAATCAGGGGTTATGTTCGCCGACCCGGACAATCACGTCAACGCGTTTCACGTTGAGTCCTTCGGGCATGGGCGGAAGCTTGGACACAACGATGTCGTCTCCGGGAATATCCTGTAGATCGCCCGAATCCTCGAAGAACAAGTGATGGTGGTCGGTGGTGTTCGTATCGAAGTAGGATCGCGATGCGTCGACCACGATTTCGCGCAGTAGACCGCAAGCCGTGAATTGATGAAGCGTGTTGTAGACTGTCGCCAAGGACACGCGAACATTCGCGCTCAATACCTCGGCGTGCAGTATTTCCGCCGTCACGTGACGGTCTCCACCTTCGAACAACAATTTGGCCAAGGCCAGCCGCTGTCGAGTCGGCCGGAGTCCCGCGGCACGTAGCCGGTCGATTACTTGACTATAAGGTCGCACCTTCGTCATCCCCCTTATTCCGGGGTTCCACAGTTTCGAATGAACCTAATGAAAACAACCTAGATCATTTTTTCAATAATATCAATATGCCATGTGTGGGTATTTCGATCTGTCGGGAAGGCTCGTTTTTACGCCCACAACCGTACCTAATCACCGGTCTCCAGCCGCTCAACCAGCTGCTTGACGGTGGGGATGAACCCGTTGCTGTAGAACGGATCGGTGGCGAATCGGTAGGCGTTGTGGCCGGAAAACATCAGATTGTCCTCCACCTCACCGCCATGCGCGACATCCTGCAGCGTCTTTTGAATACAGTAGGAGCGGGGATCGGCCATCTTGCCCGTTGTCCATGCCTCGTTTTCCGCCCAGTTGCTGAAAAGGCAGGCGCTCAGACAGCCCATGCAGGCGTTCTGATCGGCCCGAATCTGCTCTGCGCCGTCGGGCGTGACGAAAATCAGGGTGGAGTCGGGGGTCTTCATCGGCCGCGTGAACCCATCCGCGATCCAGGACTCGGCCCGTGCCTTGTCGGATTTCGTCAGATAGACGGGGCGTCCCCGCGCACCAACCGGCAGGGGCTCCGAATGCTCCCCCATCGCTTCCCGGCTATAGGCCACCTGACGCTCGCTCCGCCCCTGGAGCTCCTTCAGGAATCCGTTGTCGACGGCGGAGGAGTAGAAGCCCGTCGGGCTGAAACGGTTGAGAGCGACATCGCCCTCGCGAAGGGACAGCAGCCTCTCCTTCCACGCGTCTGAAACCGGGCTTTCCTGGGTCAAAATCGGGCGGGTCCCAAACTGAAAGGCGATGGGTCCGAGCTCCGGATTGTCGAGCCAGTCTTCCCATTCCCGCAGATACCAGACGCCTCCGGCCATGAAGACGGGAGTGCGGTCGAGACCGATTTCACGCATTAAAGCCCGGAGTTCGCGCACCCTTGGATAGGGATCCTGCGGCTGATCTGGATCCTCGGAGTTGCTGAGGCCGTTGTGGCCACCGGCTCGCCATGGGTCCTCGTAGACCACGCCGCCGAGATACTCGGCATAGCGATGGTAGGCCCGCTTCCACAGCGCCCGGAAGGCCCGCGCCGAAGACACGATGGGATAGTAATACGCCCCGTAACTGGCCGCGATCTCCGCCATCTTGTAAGGCATGCCGGCACCACAGGTGATGCCATGGACGAGGCCTCTCGCGCCTTCGAGCACGCCATGCAGCACGCGCATGGTGCCCGCCGCTTCCCACAGGACGTTCATGTGAACCGGCCCGCGCCCGTTGGACGTCTCGTGTGCCCGCTGAGCCTGCGTAATGCCGCCCTGAATGGCGAAGGCAATCAGTTCCTCGTGACGGTACTTCCGGGTCCGGCCAAGATAGCTCTGCGGAATCGGCCGGCCGCGATCGTCAAAGGAGTCGGAGTTGGTGCCCGAAAAAGTGCCGACACCGCCCGACCCGGCCCAGGCCCCCGCGCTTTCTCCGTTTGAGATGGAGATCCCCTTCCCCCCTTCGACAAGAGGAAGCACCTCGAAACCGGAAATGACGACGGACTGCAATGGCTTCATCAAATCCCTCCGCGGCAGCGGCGTTCCCACGGCCCCTGTCTCAGGAGACGAAAGAACGGCCGCACCGGTCGCGCAAAACCGTTCCTACCGCATATGGGGAATCGGACCTTGATCGTCACCGTGTCGTCATAACTCGGAAGCGGGGGTGCCGGATGCCGTGCGGGAGCTTTTCTCACGATGCCGCGCTTTCCGTCGCCGGCTCCTTGGTCAGGTCCTCGCCGCTTTCCTGATCGACGACCTTCATCGAAAGCTTAACCTTGCCCCGGTCATCGATACCGATCAGCTTGACCTTGACCTCGTCCCCGACCTTTACGACGTCGGTCACCTTCCCCACCCGCCGCGGGGCGAGTTCGCTGATATGGACCAGCCCGTCGCGGCTGCCGAGGAAGTTGACGAAGGCGCCGAAATCCACCGTCTTCACGACCTTGCCGTTGTAGATTGCGCCTACCTCCGGTTCGGCCGCGATCCCGCGAATCCACTCGATGGCCGCGTCCGCTGCCTGCTGGTCCACCGCCGCGACCTTCACGGTACCGTCGTCCTCGATGTCGATCTTGGCACCCGTGACTTCGCAGATTTCCCGAATGATCTTGCCGCCCGGGCCGATCACCTCCCGGATCTTGTCCTTGTTGATGGAGATCATCGTGATCCGGGGCGCGTTCTCGCTGACGCCCTGCCGCGCGTCGGCGATGGTCTTCGCCATCTCGCCCAGAATATGGAGGCGCCCCTCGCGCGCCTGCTCAAGCGCAGCCTGCATGATGTCCCGGGTAATCGAGGTGATCTTGATGTCCATCTGCAACGAGGTCACGCCGGCCTCCGTCCCCGCGACCTTGAAGTCCATGTCGCCGAGATGGTCCTCGTCGCCCAGAATGTCCGACAGAACGGCGACGCCGTCCTCTTCCTTGATCAAGCCCATGGCGATGCCGGCGACCGGCCGTTTCAACGGCACGCCGGAATCCATCAGCGAAAGAGAGGCGCCGCAGACGGTGGCCATGGACGAAGATCCGTTGGATTCCGTGATCTCGGAAACGACGCGGATCGTGTAGGGGAAATCGTCCTTTTCCGGCAACAAGGGCCGGATGGCACGCCAGGCGAGCTTGCCATGGCCGATCTCGCGGCGGCCGGGGCCGCGCAGGAAACTCGCCTCGCCGACCGAATAGGGCGGAAAGTTGTAGTGCAGCAGGAAGTGCTCACGGTATTCGCCCACCAGCGCGTCCATGATCTGCTCGTCCTGTCCGGTACCCAAGGTCGTGACAACCAGGGCCTGGGTCTCGCCCCGCGTGAAGAGCGCGCTACCATGGGTGCGTGGCAGAATTCCCACCTCAGTGGCGATCGGCCGGACCGTCCGGGTGTCGCGCCCGTCGATCCGCCCGCCCGTGCTCAAGATGCTGCGGCGAACGATGTTCTTCTCGAGATCCTTTAGAATTTGGGGCAGTACCGCCGCCACCAAGTCCTGATCCAACGTATCATCCGCCGTCAGCTCCTCGGTCACCCGTTCCTTGACGGCCGCCACCTTGGCCTGGCGTTCCTGCTTGACGGTCTCGCCATAGGCCTCGCGCAGATCGGCTTCCGCCATCTCCGCTACCCGTTCAGCCAGCTCCTGGCTCCCGGCCGGCGCTTCCGGCAGTTCCCAAGGCTCCTTGGCGCATGCCTCGGCGAGATCGATGATGGCGGCGATCACCGGCTGGAAGGCCTCGTGGCCGAATACGACCGCTTTCAGCATGGTTTCCTCGGACAGCTCGTTCGCCTCGGATTCGACCATCAGCACGCCTTCTTGGGTGCCGGCGACGATCAGGTCCAGCTCGCTTTCCGCCATTTCCTGCAGGGTCGGGTTCAGCACGAGTCGGCCGTCGATGCGGCCGACACGGCAACCGCCAATGGGCCCCATGAAGGGAACGCCCGAAATCGTCAGAGCGGCGGACGCGCCCACCAAGGCGACGATATCCGCGTCGTTCTCCATATCGTGGGACATCACGGTGCAGATGACCTGGACCTCGTTCCGGAACCCCTTTGCGAACAAGGGCCTGATCGGCCGGTCGATCAGCCGCGATGTCAGGGTCTCCTTTTCCGACGGCCGCCCCTCGCGCTTGAAGAACCCGCCCGGGATCTTGCCGGTGGCGAAAGTTTTTTCCTGGTAGTTCACGGTCAGCGGAAAAAAGTCGACCCCGGGTCGAGGCGCCTTCTCGCCGACGGCGGTGCACATCACCTTGGTTTCACCATAGGTGACCATGATCGCGCCATCGGCTTGGCGCGCAAGCTTGCCGGTTTCCAGGGTTAGCTTGCGCCCGCCCCAGTCGATCTCTTTCCGAAACTCCTGAAACATTGTTTGCTTTTCCATATCTTATCCTTCCTCCCCGGCACCATATACGGACAGGCGAAACGGTCTCGCGCGGCGGTACAACGACGGTTGCCTTTCCTTGCGGAGCAGGTATTGCTCGGGCACCCGCAGCCGTCTCTTGGTCGCGCGACAAGAACGCCCCGCCGGAGGTGTGCCGGGGTCTTTTGACGATTCTTTGTTGACTGAAATGGCCCCCGCCTGGCCCGAAACACGTCGGGGGACGAAGGGCCGCATGACCACATGAACCCGCCCCCGTTAGCGGCGTAGTCCGAGGTCCTGAACCAGCTTTTCGTAACGCTTGGTTTCCTTCTTTTTAACGTAGTCGAGTAGGCGTCGGCGGTGGCCCACCATCATCAGGAGGCCACGGCGCGAGTGAAAGTCCTTCTTATGGACCTTAAGATGTTCGGTGAGATTACGGATTCGCTCGCTCAAGATCGCCACCTGCACTTCCGGCGATCCCGTGTCACCGCTGCGGGTGGCGAACTCCTTGATGAGTTCCTGTTTACGGTCTGCGCTGATCGACATCGCTTACCTTACCTTCTACAAGTTCAGCACACGGACTGGGCGGATTTCCGCCCCCTTAATACGAGCCAGCGCCACCGGCCGTCCCCCGGCCATGGCACACACCACCTCGCCTGGTGCAAATTGCGTGGCGGGCGAGCGGTTGACCACGGGCAAGACGGGTACGGGTTGCCCGAGACGTAGGCTCCGGCCTTCTGCTTCCGTCAAAACCAGCGCCAGGATGCCGTCCAGCGCCGTTTCGATGGGAAGCAGCCTCTCAAAAAGTGCCGCACTATGACCAAGTACCAAGAGTTTATCCAGGGAAATCGCATCTTTTTCCGAGAATGGGCCGACGGCGGTCCGGCGCAGGGCCGAAACATGGCCAACGGTACCCAGCGCAAGGGCCAGATCGCGCGCCAGACTGCGCATATAGGCTCCCTTGCCGGCCGTCACCCGGAATTCGGCGTGGTCCGTATCGTGGATGGCAAGCAACTCGAGACGTTCGATCTTCACTTGGCGCGCGGTCAGGGCCACCGGCTTGTCCGCGCGGGCCAGGGCATAGGCCCGCTGTCCGTCGACCTTTACGGCCGAAAAGGCGGGCGGCACTTGCTGGATATCGCCGACGAACGAGGGCAGGACAGAGTCGATCTGCGTCTCCGTCGGCCGAACCTCGCAGGTTTCCCTGACCTCGCCGTCGCCATCGTCGGTCGTCCGCGCCTCGCCCCAACGGACGGTGAACTGATACTCCTTCCGACCGTCCATAACGTAGGGGACCGTCTTGGTCGCCTCTCCCAGGGCCAGGGGAAGGACTCCGGTCGCCAGGGGATCAAGCGTTCCGCCGTGGCCGACCTTGGCGGCACCCGTAAGGCGCCGAACCTTCCCGACAACGGCCGCCGACGTCAGGCCCATGGGCTTGTCGACGATCAGCCAGCCATGAATGGGATTTCCCCGGCGGCGTTTAGATGCCATCTTCGGGCTCTCCCAGCACGATGTCGGCCTCATCCTGCCCGCCAGCGAGATCGCTCGACACGCGCGGATCGCGCAGCAGGGCGTCGATGCGACGGGCGTTTTCGAAGGTTTCGTCGGCCAGGAAGACCAGGTCCGGAACGTATTTCAACCGCACCACGCGCGCCACCTCTCGGCGCAGGAAGGGACGTGCCCGCGACAACGCCTCCAGCACGGGGGCCATTTCGCCGCCGCCCAAGGGAGTCAAGAATACCCTGGCTTGCCTCAGGTCGGGGCTCATCTTCACCTCGGTCACGGTCAGCGTCATATGCTGAAGCCCGGGATCCCGCATGTCGCCTCGCTCAAGGACACGGGCCAGGGCGTGCCGCACCTCTTCCCCGACCTTGAGCTGCCTTTGGCTGGGCGTTCTGTCCGATCTCCTCTTCATCGTATTCGCGGCCAACCGCTGAGACGGCCCATGCCGTGCCGAACTTTCAAGTCCAACCTTTTCGGCGAATCAGAGCTCTCGGGCGACCTCCTCCATCTCGAAACACTCGATGAAGTCGCCCTGCTGGATGTCCTGGTAATTGGCGAACGCCATCCCGCAGTCGTAGCCCTCCTTGACTTCCCGGACGTCGTCCTTGAACCGTTTGAGCTGCGAGAGCGAGCCCTCGTGAATGACCACGTCGTCACGCAACAGCCGAACCTTCGCCCCGCGGCGTACGACGCCTTCTGTCACCATGCATCCGGCGACCCGGCCGACCTTGGTAATGTTAAAGACCTCGCGAATCTCCGCGTAGCCGAGGAGGTTTTCCTTCAATGTCGGCGCGAGCAGCCCGGACAACGCCTTCCTGATGTCGTCCGTCAACTCATAGATGATGGAGTAGTAGCGCATATCCAGTTTTTCGCGGCGCGCCAGCTCCCGGGCCTGCGGGTTGGCCCGTACGTTGAATCCGAGGATCACGGCATCCGACGCCCCGGCGAGGGTCACGTCGGACTGGTTGATGCCGCCGACACCCGAGTGCAAAATGCTCACCTTGACCTCGTCGGTCGACATCCTCTCGAGGGCCGCGACGATCGCTTCGACCGACCCATGAACATCCGCCTTGATCACGACCGGTAGCTCCTTGACGCCGCCTTCCTGGGCCTGCAGGAACATCTGGTCAAGGGACAGCCGCGCGGTTCCCGCCGTCTTGGCCCGCCGCTCCCGGCGCTGACGAAACTCGCTAATCTCGCGCGCACGGGCCTCGTTCTCGACAACGGTCACGTCGTCGCCGGCCGCCGGAGTCGCGTTGAGCCCCAGGATCTCAACGGGAATCGAAGGACCGGCCTCTTCCACATTGTTGCCGTAGGAGTCGATCAGGGCGCGCACCCGTCCCCACTCGGATCCGGCGACAAAGACGTCACCGACGCGCACGGTCCCACGCTGAACCAGCACCGTGGCCACGGACCCGCGCCCGATTTCGACTTTTGCCTCGACGACGACGCCCTCGCCGGGACGGTGGGGATTCGCCCCGAGATCCAGCAACTCGGCCTGCAGCAGGATGGCCTCTTCCAGTTGATCGAGATTGGTTCGGTTTTTGGCGGAGACCCCGACCGACAAGACCTCGCCGCCCATCTCCTCGACGACGAGATCGTGCTGCAGAAGCTCCGTACGAACCCGATTGGGATCGGCGCCCGGCAAGTCGATCTTGTTGATCGCGACGATAATCGGAACACCTGCGGCCTTCGCATGGTTGATGGCCTCGGCGGTCTGCGGCATGACGCCGTCATCGGCGGCCACGACCAGCACCACGATATCCGTCACTTGGGCACCCCGGGCCCTCATCTCGGTGAAGGCGGCGTGGCCAGGGGTGTCGATGAACGTAATGCGCCCTCCCGAAGACGTCCTGACCTGATAGGCGCCGATATGCTGGGTGATCCCGCCAGCTTCCCCGGACACCACGTCCGACTCGCGTATCGCGTCGAGCAGGGATGTCTTGCCGTGGTCGACATGTCCCATGACCGTTACGACCGGCGCCCTCGGCTCGAGATTCTCTGGCACGTCTTCCTCACCCTTGAGGCCGAGCTCGACATCGGCCTCGCTGACCCGCTTGATGTTGTGCCCGAACTCGGTGACGACCAACTCCGCCGTATCGCCGTCGACGGTCTGCGTAATGGTCGCCATCACGCCCGCCTTCATCAGCGCCTTGACCACATCGGCCCCGCGAACGGCCATGCGGTTGGCCAGTTCCTGAACCGTGATCGATTCCGGAATCACGACGTCCCGGATCACCTTCTGCGGATCGCTTCGCAGCTGCTGGCGCTGCCTCTGCTTCTCGCGCTCCCGGGCACGGCGAAGGGATGCGAGGCTTCGTACCCTCTCCTCGCCACCGTCATCGAGCGCCTCGGCGATCGTCAGCCGGCCGGAGCGCCGACGCCGCTCCCCGCGACGCGGGGCAGACGCAGGGCGCTTGGCATCCGCTCGGCCCGCCCGCTTGCCGCGTTGGGGCTTCTCATCGGCCTCGGGTTCCGCCGCAACCGCTGCTTTCCGGGGCGATTCGGGCTCCGGTGCCTTGGCTGGAGGACGGGCCGGTTCTTCCGCGGGTTGCGCCTCCTCGCCTTGAGCCTGGACTTGCTCGGCCTCGTCTTGGGCCGGCTCTTCCTCGGCCTGCGAGGCTTGCTCGGCGGCTTCCTTCGCCTCCCGCTCGGCGCGCTCGGCTTCCGCCTGCGCCGCGGCGGCCGCGGCTTCGGCCTCGCGAACAAGCCGTTCGGCCTCCTCCTGGACACGCGCCTCTTCCTCGGCCCGACGGGCATCTTGCAGGGCCCGGGCGCGCGCGGCCTTCTCCTCGGTCGTCAGATGCGGAATCTTATGTGCCCGCGCCTCGTCGTCGGCCACTTCGTCGAAGTCGAGTTCGTCTCCTGGGATCGCGTCTTCCTGTATGGCGCCTTCGCGAAGCTTCTTCATCCGGCCTTCGGCATCCTGGACATAGGTCCGCTTCTTGCGTACCTCGACCATCACCGCCTTGGACCGGCCGCGCGAGAAGCTTTGTCGGACCTGCCCACCCTCGACCGTTTTATTGAGGACGAGCTTGCCCGGCCGCGAAAGCCCCAAACGCTTTCTTCCGTCTTTTTGTGTGGTCTCGCTCATGGCCATCCGTTCGAAACTTAATCAGGCCGCATGCCCCGGTACCGAGACGGCTCCGCGGCACTTTTCCACCTTGCGAAAGCCGGACAGTCTGGCCGCCTCCCGCGTCAATCGCTTCGCGAGGCCGCCAGAGGCAACCGCCACATGCACCACCCGCTCTCGCCCCAATGCCGCGCCCAGCTCTTCGCTGGTCAACACATCGACAACGGGCGTATCCCGGAGCAGGTGCTCAAGTTTGCGACGCCCACCGAGAGACCCATCCGACGCCGCGAACAGGACTCCCACCCGGTCCGACCGAACCCATTCGCGCGCCTTTTCGAAACCAGCGGCAACCTGCCCGGCACGGCGCGCGAGGCCGATCAAGCCGACGCAATGCCGAACAAGCAGACCCTCAAGCCGATCCGCGAGATCGTCGGGAACCTGCAATCGGGTCCGCACGGCCCTTGCGAAAAGCTTCTTCTCGCACGCTCTCTTAACCATATCGCGATCCGCGCTCAACCAAAATCCCCGTCCCGGTAGACGCTCGGCCACGTCGGAGACCAGTTGTCCGTCGGCGTCGACGACGAATCTCACCATCCCGTCAACTGGTTGGGTCTGGCCCGAAGCCAGACAACGCCGCTGTGGTCGGCGGGCCGATTTGGCCCGCGTCGTGGAGGCCGGTTCGGTTCTGCTCATACTGCCCACCCCCTCGGGACGTCACGTCCCTCCCGTCGCATCGGCCACTTCGTCGGCCGGTGCCGCTGCCGCCGGCGTTTCCTCTTCGTCCTCGAACCAATGGGCGCGGGCGGCCATGATGATCCGGTTGGCCGCGTCTTCGGTCATCGTGTTCTTGGGCACGATTTCGAGGAGCTCGTCGCTGGCGAGATCCGCAAGATCGTCGAGCGTCTTGACGCCCGCCTCGCCCAGCGCGACCAGGGCGGCCGCGCCCAGGCCCTCGATCGATGCAAGGTCGTCACCGACCTCGAGTTCCCTGCGCCGCCGGGTAAGTTCCTCTTCCCGCATCGCCAGATGGGCGCGCGCCCGCTCGCGCAGCTCCTCCGCGACCTCGGCATCGAAACCCTCGATGTCGACGAGATCGTCGACGGGAACGAAGGCAACCTCCTCGATGCTTGAAAACCCCTCGGTGACGAGCAAATGGGCGATCACATCGTCCACGTCGAGCGCCTCGGCAAACATCTCGGAAAGCGCGTTGAACTCCTCGTTGCGGCGTTCCGACTCCTCGGCCTCGGTCAGGATATCGATGTCCCAACCGGTCAACTGCGAGGCAAGGCGCACATTCTGACCCCGCCGACCGATGGCGAGGCTCAGCTGATCGTCGGGGACGACCACTTCGATTCGATTGGCCTCCTCGTCCAAAACCACCTTGGCAACCTCGGCCGGGGCCAGGGCATTGACGATGAAGGTCGCGGGGTCCGGCGACCACTGAATGATGTCGATCTTCTCGCCCTGAAGCTCGCCCACCACCGCCTGAACCCGCGATCCCCGCATGCCGACGCAGGCGCCGACCGGGTCGATGCCGCTGTCATGTGACAGCACGGCGATCTTCGCGCGGGATCCCGGGTCGCGGGCCACGGACTTCATCTCGATGATGCCGTCATAGATTTCGGGAACCTCCTGCGCGAACAGCCGCGCCATGAACTCCGGTCGCGTGCGCGACAGAAATATCTGCGGACCGCGCGCCTCTTCCCGAACATCGACGATGTAGGACCGCACACGGTCGCCATTGGAGAAGTGCTCGCGCGGGATGGCTTCGTCGCGACGCAACAGGGCCTCCGCCCGCCCCAGATCGACGATGACGTTTCCGAACTCGACCCGCTTCACCAAGCCGTTGACGATCTCGCCAATCCGGTCCTTGAACTCTTCGTACTGGCGTTTGCGTTCGGCATCGCGGACCCGTTGCACGATCACCTGCTTGGCGGTCTGCGCGGCGATCCGTCCAAAGTCGATCGGCGGCAGGGGGTCGATCAGGAAATCGCCCACTTGCGCGTCGGCTTTGCGACGCCGGGCCTCTTCCAGAGTCAGCTGGGTGGCTTCGTTCTCGACGTCTTCGGCAACCTCGAGGTACCGCGCCAACGAGATGGAACCGGTCGTACGGTCGATGTCGGCGCGGATATCGTGCTCGTGCCCGTATTTGGAGCGTCCGGCCTTCTGGATCGCCTGCTCCATGGCCTCGAGCACCTCGTCCCGCTCGATGCCCTTGTCGCGCGCCACGGACTCGGCGACCTGCAGAAGCTCGGGTCTCGCGTGGACTGCCTCGGTTTTGCTCATTCCTCTGCCCCCGCTCCATTCGGGCCTGCCGTCGCCGCCGCGATCAGATCGTCGGTCAGGACGAGCTTGGCTCGCTGAATGTCCGTAATCGGTAACCGCACCTCTTTTCCCTCCACGTCCATACGGACGTCTGCTCCGGTCACGCCAAGCAACCGCCCCCGAAATCGGCGCCGGCCGTCAACCGCCAACACGGTCTCGACCTTCGCCTCGAAACCGGCGAACCGCTCAAAGTCGGCGGCGCGAACGAGAGGCCGGTCGATTCCCGGAGAGCTCACCTCCAATGTGTAAGGCCCCTTGATCGGATCTTCGACGTCGAGGATCGCGGACAATGCTCGGCTGGCTTCGGCGCAATCATCCACGATAACCGGACGGCCGTCCCGGCGTTCGACCATCACCTGCAGCCTCAGCCTCTGGCGGCCCTGGACCTGGACACGGACGATATCGAAACCCATCGCCGACAGAGTCGGCGACACCAACTCCTCTATTCGCTCCTCCAGCCCCATCCGCATGACGCTTGCCAAGCCCCGAAGACCTCGACGCGTGGCACCACAAAAACAAAAGGCGGGCCGCAGGCCCACCTCATCGAAACTCACCAAATAGTTGAGTTCAACGAGCCATGTCGTTTCTTATGCCCTTCTATATAGCGACAGCACCTCCAAAAACAAGCGTTTATGTAGGGTCTTCCCGGCCCCGGCCGGATCTTTGGAAGTCGAGATAAATGCAGGTTCGTTCCGTCGCGCGCGCCTTGGCTTCGTAGCGGGTCTCGACCCAGTCGGGCGGCGGCCGCCGCCAGTCATCGGGACAGGTCGCGGTCCATGCGAAATCCGGATTGCGACGGACATGTTCCAGCGTCCAACTCACATATCCCATGTCGTCGGTGGCAAAGCGCAGCGCGCCCCCGCCGCGCATGACGCGCGCAAGGCTTCTCAGCGTTTCCTCCCGCAGGAACCGCCGTTTGTGATGACGTTTCTTCGGCCAGGGATCGCTGAACAGAATGAAAACGCGGCCGATGCTGGCATCGGTGAGCCTGTTCAGAAGAATGCGGGCGTCATCGTCGAAGACACGCAGGTTGGTTATCCGATCGCGCTCCACCATCGCCAGCAGCCGCGCGACGCCGTTGACGAAAGGTTCGCAACCGATGAAGCCGATCTCCGGATGACGTCGGGCTTGCGCGGCCAGATGCTCCCCACCGCCGAAACCCACCTCCAGCCAGATGTCCGTCACCGGTCGCGGAAACAAGCTCGCCGGATCAAGCCGTGCTTCGCCAGGGCAGGAAATCAGCAGCCTGGGAAGAAGTGTTTCAAGAAGGCGGCGGCGGCCCGGGCGAAGCCGGTGGCCGTGGCGTCGGCCATAGAACTGTGTCCTGGAAGACGCGTCGGACGACGTGGACGTCACCTGACGTTGAAGGCGTTCCGAAGGTCGTCGACGAGGTCGGTCCGCTCCCAGGAAAATCCGCCGTCCGCGTCCGGCGTGCGGCCAAAATGGCCATAAGCCGCGGTCCGCTTATAGATGGGCCGGTTAAGGCCCAACCGCTGGCGAATCCCCCGGGGCGAGAGATCCACCAGCTCCTGAACGACCGAGCAAAGCCGCTCGTCATCGACATTGCCGGTGTCATGCGTGTTTACATAGACGGACAAGGGCTTCGAGACGCCGATCGCATAGGCGATCTGAATCGTGCACCGTTCCGCCAGGCCGGCGGCCACGACATTTTTCGCGAGGTAACGCGCCGCGTAAGCCGCCGAGCGGTCCACCTTTGTCGGATCCTTGCCCGAAAAGGCGCCGCCGCCATGGGGAGCGGCTCCCCCATAGGTGTCCACGATGATCTTTCGTCCGGTAAGGCCGGAATCGCCATCCGGCCCTCCGATCGCGAAACGCCCGGTCGGATTGACGTAGAATTCCTTCTCATCGCACATCCAGCCCTTTGGCAGGACCGCGAGCACATAGGGACGGACGATCTCGCGCACGTCGTCCTGCGAAAGCTCATCGGCATGCTGATGAGAGACGACGACGGATGTGGCGCGCGCCGGCTGTCCGTTCTCGTACAGCAACGTGACCTGGCTCTTCGAATCCGGCAGCAGCCCCGGGATCTTGCCGGCATGGCGAGCCTCGGCAAGGGAACGAAGGATGGCATGGGAGAAATGTATCGGGGCGGGCATCAGGGCGTCGGTCTCGGTGCAGGCATATCCGAACATCATGCCTTGATCGCCGGCGCCTTCGTCCTTGCCGTTCGCGGAATCCACGCCCTGCGCGATATCCGCCGATTGAGAGTGGATGTGAACCTCGACACGCGCCTTCGCCCAATGGAAGCCATCCTGTTCATAGCCGATCCTGCGCACGGCCTGGCGGGCAATCTCTTCGATCGTCGCCTTGTCGACGGCTTCCGGGCCGCGGACCTCGCCGGAGAGCACGACCAGGTTCGTCGTGCACATCGTCTCGACCGCGACGCGCGCTTCGGGATCGGCCTCGAGAAACGCGTCGACGACAGAGTCGGAAATGATGTCGCAGACCTTGTCCGGATGGCCTTCCGAAACGGACTCGCTGGTGAACAGATAGCTGGCTTTCGACATTGCCGAACCCCCCATGCTCGCTGCTATATACCGCACGGACCAAGGGCATCGACGCCGGTTCGCCCGATGAGGGGAGATCGTCGCGTAGGGCCCACTTAGCGCCTTTGATTTCGTGGTGGCAAGCGGTCCAAATCCTTCCACGGCCAGCCCACATAAGGGGCTAGCGGCCGTTTTTGTCGCAGGCTTTGGAAAAGGCGTCAAGAGGATTCGACGCCACCCGGACAGAACTCAGGTGGCGCCGCAATCACCCTTGAATCCAGGCGACTATTCTTCGACCGCCCCGGCCAGAGACTTTGTCAACTCGAACAGCCGTTTGCGCACCTTCGGATCACAAATCCGATAGTAGGCGCGCACCAACTCCAGCGTTTCACGTCGGGCCATGGGATCAGGCTCGAAGGAGGCCTGCTCCTGATCCTGCAGCGCCCTCGCCTTCATGCCCTCGGGAGTCTTGATATCGTCCGGCATGTCATCGAAGAAAAAGGAAACCGGAACATCCAAGACACGGCTGAGTTCGAAGATGCGGCTCGCCCCGATGCGGTTGGCCCCACGCTCGTACTTCTGGATCTGCTGGAAAGTAAGATTTACCGCCTCTCCCAACTTTTCTTGGCTCATCCCAAGAAGGGTTCGGCGAAGTCTTACGCGGCTGCCCACATGGACATCAATCGGATTGGGCACGCCGGGCGGAAGACGGTTGGCCTTGAAGTTGCGCGTGCGAGTCCGGCCACCGTCCTTACGGGAGGGAGTCATATCGTTCATTTTATACCGAATTTATTTTCCAGTCTTGAACGGTTTGTTTCAAACCATGAGCGCTGCAACGATAGGTAAAAGGTCTCGAGGGGTCAATCCGATAAATCGTAGATCCCTCTCTTCCATAAGTCGTGCTTCCATCACCCCTGCTGACGTTTTGCGGTACCGGCGAGAAGTGGTAGGGCGCCGCCCACGGCCACCATCAGGACGATGACAAGGACCAGACCGTTGCCGTATCGCCCGTAGGGCGTGCGCCGTTCGATCGCTGCCGGCAGCGGGCTGTCGATCACGCCCGTCTCGCCCAGTTCGAGCCGGGCAACGGTTCGCCCATAGGCGTCGAAGACGGCGGAGATGCCGGTGTTGGCGACCCGGACCAGGGGCAAGCCTTCCTCCACGGCGCGCATTCGAGCCGCCGCCAGATGCTGATGGGGCCCCGCCGAGTGGCCGAACCAGGCATCGTTGGTCAAGTTCAACAACCAGGCGGGGCGGCGGTCCCGATCCACGACCCGGCCCGGGAAGATAATTTCGTAACAGATCAACGGGCTGACCGGCGGCAGGCCCGGAAGGCCGAGACTCGCCCGGCCCGGTCCGGGCGAGAAATCGGTCCTCCCCGCCGTCACTTTCGGGATATCGATGACCTCGCGAAAGGGGATGTACTCGCCGAATGGGACCAGATGAGCCTTGTCATAGCTGGCGATCACCTGCCCTCCGGGGTCGACCGCGTGCAAGCTGTTCCACACCTGATAGGGCTCCACCCCCCGCGGCGTGGCGCGGGGGGCCCCGACAATCGCCATCCCGCCCGCCGGCGCCGCCCGCGACACGATTTCGAGCAGCCTCTCGTCGCCGTCCAGGGTGAACGGGACGGATGTCTCCGCCCATATCACATGTGTGACCGGGGGGGAGCCCGATCCGCCCTGAGCGCCATCCAGGCTCAACTCGATCTGCTGCAGGACATGGCGCTCCCTCAGATCGCGCCGCCATTTCAAGGCCTGCGGAATGTTCGGCTGCACCAGGCGCAGCTGAACACCGGGTACCGTCGCGTCGGTCGCGGAGGCCAGGCGCAACGCGCCGCCAAGGCCGGATAGGACGAGGAGGGCGACGGCGACGGACGTCGCGAGGACGGCCCGCCGAGGCGGCCTCGGCCGGTCGCCCAAGACCGCCGGCATCGCCGCGCCGAGGACGGTTATCAAGCCCAGCCCGTAGACCGAAACCACGGCTGCCGGCTGAATCATGATGTCGGAGAAGACCCAGGCCGTCCCCACAAGCTGCCAGGGGAATCCCGTCAGAAACCAGCTTCTGATCCACTCGCTGGCTGTCCACGCCGCCGCGAACAGCAGGATTCGGCCGATCCCGGCGCCACGGGCCCAATAGAGGGCCACGGCGGGGATCGCGATGAAAACGGCGAAGCCGGTCGCCAACCCGCCGACGGCGAAGGGAATCATCCAGGCGAACCGCTCGGCATCGACCAGGAACGCGTGGGAAATCCAATAGAAACTCGCAGCGAAATGGCCGAAGCCGAACCACCACCCGACGGCAAGGGCGCCGCGCCGGCTCCTCGCACCATCGACAAGCCAGACGAACCCGACGAGGGCCGGAAGCAGCAAGACCACCCAGTTCAACGGCGGCAGCGCCGCGCTTGCCAGCACGCCCAATAGGGCCGCGAGACCCCAGCGCCGCCAGGATCTCGCACCGGCGACCCGTTCCCTGAATCGCCGCCAGATGGCCAACCCCGCCGGCGCCGCCGCGTGCGCCTGCGGTGTTCCCGTCCGCTCATCCATTCGCGACAGCCGACGGACGCGGATTGCGGATGCGCAGGCGCTTGATTCGCCGGGGGTCGGCATCGATAACCTCGAATTCGGTCCCGGACGGATGGGTGATCAGCTCGCCCCGGATGGGCACGTGGCCGGCCAGTGAAAACACGAGCCCGCCCAAGGTATCGATCTCCTCGCGCTCCTCTTCCGTCACGAAGGAGCCGATCCGCTCCTCAAGGTCTTCGATGGTCACGCGCGCATCGGCGTCGAAGCTGCCGTCGGGGCGGGCAAGAAGACTCGGTTCGTTCGTGCGATCGTGTTCGTCCTCGATCTCGCCGACAATCTCCTCGACCAGATCCTCGATCGTCACCAGGCCGTCGATGCCGCCGAATTCGTCCACCACGAGCGCCATGTGACAGCGCTTGACCCGCATTTCCAGCAGAAGGTCGGCCACCCGCATGAAGGGCGAGACGAACAGCACCGGACGCATGATCTTGGGGAGCGAGACCTCGTCCTCCTTGCCTCTCCAGGCAAGCACATCCTTGATGTGCACCATCCCCAGCGCGTCGTCCAGTGTCTCGCGGTAGATGGGAATGCGGGAATGCCCTTGCTTGGTCATGACCTCTATGAGGTCGGACAGGGATGTGTCGACTTCGACACCGACGATGTCGGCCCGCGGCACCATGACGTCCTCGATCGTCCGGTCCCGCAGTTCCAGGATGTTGGCAAGCAATCGACGCTCGTCTTCATCGATGGGAAGTTCGGCCTCTTCCCGTTCCTCGATCAGCTCGTCGAGGGTATCGCGCGCCGAGTTGCCGTTTTCATGCCGGAATCGCCATCCGCGAAGCCAATTCCCCAATGAGGTCAGCAGGGATCGGCCGTTAAAGGCCCCGTTCGTACGGGGCGGGCTACTGCATGGGTCGTCGCTCATCTCGTCGATATCAGTCTTGGGCGTCTGCATAGGGGTCGGCGACACCAAGCCGGGCGAGCACTTCGACTTCCGTTCGTTCCATCTCTTTCGATTCGGAGTCTGTCTGGTGATCGTAGCCCAGCAGGTGCAGCATAGCATGAACCACCAGATGCCTGAAATGATCCGACAGCCTTGTGCCCAAATCGGCTGCCTCGGCTCGAGTCGTTTCCAGGGCGACGATCATGTCTCCCAACAGGATTGGGGCCTCCGGCGCCATCGCCACGTCATCCGGCGTCCAGGCCGGGAAGGAAAGCACGTTGGTTGCCTTGTCGCGCCCCCTATAGGCCTTGTTGAGGGCCCTGAGAGCATCGTCATTCGCGAGGGTAAGGGCCGCTTCGACGCGGCGTTGCGGGAGGCGCGCCTTCGACGATCCCAACAGAAACGCGGCGATGG
This sequence comes from Rhodospirillales bacterium, assembly GCA_028281785.1. Lineage (GTDB taxonomy): Bacteria > Pseudomonadota > Alphaproteobacteria > Rhodospirillales > Shumkoniaceae > JANQJG01. Next base: position 4,057 of record JANQJG010000160.1, on the reverse strand, counting down.
CCGCCTCCCGGCCCATCGCTTCGCCGTCCGGCAGCATGGTTGTCCACGCGGGCTCGGTAACCGAAACAACGATGTCGGGTTCAACGCGGAGTGTCGCGCCCGCCGCCATGTCCTCCACTCTCATACCGGGCCGCGGTCCGCCGCCGGGCCTCGGCCCGCTCATAGGCTTGAACCATACGCGTAACCAAGGGATGCCGCACAACGTCCTTTTCGGAAAAATGAATAAAGCTCACGCCCTCGACATCGGCCAGGATCTCAAGCGCGTCCCGCAGGCCCGAGCGCGTTCCCCTTGGAAGATCCACCTGTGTCAAATCGCCGGTCACGACCATGCGTGAATTTTCACCCAATCGGGTTAAGATCATCTTCATCTGCACCGCCGTCGTGTTCTGCGCCTCGTCCAGAATGACGAAAGCGTTGGACAGCGTTCGTCCGCGCATGAAGGCCAAGGGGGCCACCTCGATCTCCCCGCTGGAGAGGCGCTTCGACACCTGCCCCGTGGGCAGCATGTCGTGCAGCGCGTCGTAGAGCGGCCGCAGATACGGGTCGACCTTCTCCCGCAGATCACCGGGCAGGAAGCCCAACTGCTCGCCCGCCTCGAGGGCCGGGCGGGAAAGGATAATACGGTCCACCTCGCCGCTGACCAGGTTCTCCACCGCCTTTGCCACCGCGAGGTAAGTCTTGCCCGTACCGGCGGGGCCAAGTCCGAAGACCAGCTCATACGTGTCGATGGCCCGGATGTAGGCCGCCTGCATCGGGCTTCGTGGTGAGATGTGCCGCTTGCGCGTACGGATCGTCAGATCGTCCGCCGAGGATTCGTCCGAGCCGCCGATGGCCATGCGCATCGCCGCGTCGACCTCCTCCTGGCCGACGGGAAGGCCTTCCTGCAGGCGACGATAAAGGGCCGCCAAACCGCTGCGGGCGGCCTCGACGGCTTCCGGCGCGCCGACGATCGTCACTTCGTTGCCACGTGTGTGGATGGCCACGTCGACCATCTGCTCGACCCGCGCGAGATGGCTGTTATGGGACCCGAACAGCTGAATCACCAAGCCGTTGTCGGCGAACTCAAGCTCCGCCGAAGCGGGTTCTTTCAGGTCGATCCCGGAAACGCTGGAAGGCCCGGTCACGCCGGATTCCCCGCATTCATCGCCGGACCTGCCCGGTCAACGACATCTCCCGAAAGGCTGTTGGCATAGCCGGCGGCGATGCGGAGCGCCACCAGCGCCCCCAACGACTCCTCGGAGGCCTCCGTGTGGACCGGCTGCATGTACGGGCTGCGGCCCACCATCTGGCCGGGGCGTCGCCCGCGTCTGTCGAGAAGAACCGGCATCACCCGACCCACACACGCCTCGTTGAACGCCAATTGCTGGCGGTTCAAAAGATCCTGGAGTTCGGCCAACCTTTCCCCCTTCACGGCATCCTCGACCTGATCCGGCATCGCGGCCGCCGGCGTTCCCGGCCGCGGGCTGTACTTGAAGGAATACGCCTGGATGAAGCCGACGTCCTCGACCAGCCTCAATGTCGCCCGAAAATCGTCATCGGTTTCGCCCGGAAATCCGACGATGAAGTCTGAGGACAAGGCCAAATCCGGGCGCGCGTTACGCAGCTTCTCGGTCAGCCGGCGGTAGTCCCCGGCGCCGTGGCGGCGGTTCATGGCGGCCAGCACGCGGTCGGACCCGGACTGCACGGGCAGGTGCAGAAACGGCATGAGCTTCGGCACCTCGGCATGGGCGGCGATGAGCTCATCGTCGACATCGGCGGGGTAGGAGGTGGTGTAGCGGATACGCTCCAGCCCTTCGATTTCGGCCAGTCGCCGGATCAACGCGCCGAGACCCCATTCGCGGCCGTCCGGCCCTTCGCCGTGATAGCAGTTGACGTTCTGCCCGAGCAGCGTGATCTCGCAGGCTCCGGCGCCGGTCAGATGCTCGGCCTCCGCGACGACGGCGTCGACCGGCCGGGAGTACTCGGCCCCTCGCGTATACGGTACCACGCAGAAGGTGCAGAACTTGTCGCAGCCCTCCTGGACCGTCAAAAACGCCGCGCGCGCCTCCGCGCGACCGGGGGCCGGCAAATGATCGAACTTGGGGTCGGCGGGGAAGTCGGTATCCAGCACGGCACCGGCGGCCCGGCTCGCGCGGGCCACCATCTCCGGCAGCCGGTGATAGGTCTGCGGGCCGAACACCATGTCGACATGCGGCGCGCGCTCCAGAATCTCCGCACCCTCCGCCTGTGCGACGCAGCCCGCCACGGCCAGAATCATGCGGCCCCCGGCCCGCACCTTCGCTTCCTTGAGAAGCCGCAAGCGTCCGAGTTCGGAATAAACCTTCTCGGCGGCCTTTTCACGGATGTGACAGGTGTTGAGAATCACCATATCGGCATCGTCTGGCCTCTCGGTCGAAACGAAGCCAAGCGACACCAACACGTCCACCATCCGCGCGGAATCGTAGACGTTCATCTGGCAGCCATAGGTGCGAATGTGAAGCTTTTTGGCCAAAGCGATTAGACGACAGCCAACTACCGACCTTAATCTCCCACCGGTCCGTGGCCTTTCGCCCCCGGCCGGACTCACAAGATCGTTGCCCACCCGGGGTCTTTCAAGCTTGGCGGAACCGAGTTATGGCGGTGGGGGATCTATGAGCCGGCTTATTTCTTGGTATCGAGCGGAACGCCATACAGTTCCAGGCGATGGCCGACGAGACGAAATCCGTGCTCGGCCGCAATCCTCTCCTTTAGCGTCTCAATATCGCGGTTTTGGAACTCGACCACTCTGCCCGACTGGATATCGATCAAATGGTCGTGGTGCTCGCTGGTAATCTCTTCATAGCGGGATCGGCCGTCCCCGAAATCGTGCCGCTCGAGAATGCTCGCCTCCTCGAACAACCTCACCGTGCGATACACGGTGGCGATGCTGATCCTCGGGTCGATATCGGTTGCTCTGCGATAGACCTCCTCCACGTCTGGATGGTCCTCGGCTTGAGAGAGCACGCTGGCGATTACCCGGCGCTGCCCCGTCATCTTCATGCCTTTTTCGATACACAATTGTTCTATCCGCGATGGAGACGCCATGTCACCTCTCAAACTCGTCAAATACCCGACCCCAATGCCTTGTGATTATGATATCGAAAACGCGTCGCGTCTTCAAAATCTTACCGGCCTCCCTGATTCCCTCAACGCGACCGGCGGCGGCGCTTGCGTGCCTTCGTGCCGAGACCGATTTCCTTGGCCAGATTGCTTCGATGCTCGGCATAGTTGGGGGCGACCATCGGATAGTCGGCCGGCAGCCCCCAGCGCTCTCGATATTCTTCGGGTGTCATGTTATATGCCGTCTTGAGATGCCGCTTGAGCATCTTGAGCTTTTTTCCGTTCTCAAGACAAACGATGTAGTCGGGAAAAACCGATCGCTTAATCGGAACCGCCGGCTTGGGCGCTTCCGGCACCGCCGGACGGTTTCCAAGATTGGTCAGCGTGCCGTAGACGCTCTCGATCAACGCTGGCAGATCGCCCACACCAAGCGAGTTGTTGCCCACATGAGCGACCACGATCTCCGCAGTCAGTTCCAGCAGCTCACCTCGACTCACATTGTCCGCCATCCGAATATGTTCCCCTTTTCTTGGGCATAAGAGGTCCATAAATAGTAAAATGACGATAACGAAGCAACAATTTCCCATGCAACACTCTGGCTACGACAAGACTGAAACGAGCGTAGACTTTTTCCTGGACATAACTGATCAAGTCTGCCCGCTGACCTTCGTAAAAACAAAACTGCTGATCGAACGCATGTCGCCGGGCGAGATCGCGGAGATTCGATTGAGAAGCCGGGAGCCGCTCGAGAACGTGCCCCGTTCGGTGGAGGAACTCGGGCACGCGGTCCTCTCGCTTGAGCCCGAGGACCCGGCGCAAGGGCCGGAGGGCACCCATCGCCTGCGTATTCGCAAGGCGGAAGGGACTTCTCAAACAGGCTTCTAGTGTTCTGTCCTGGAAATATATGAACAAAGTCGTTCGACTTTTGCGAGGATTGAGTCTGCAGTGGCGGTCCACAGGAAGGGTTTAGGGTTGGCAT